>NZ_CP082922.1:2199523-2514364 GCF_019931675.1 Nocardioides rotundus | reverse complement strand
CGCTGCCCAGGGACTCCGGTCGGCCCGGATCCGACTCCAGGACGCCATCGACGCGGCCCGGGAGTCCGGCCGCACCTGGCAGCAGATCGGCGATGTGCTCGGAATGTCGCGACAAGCGGCGTTCAAACGCTTCGGCCACCCGAGAACAGGAGACACGACGATGACCGCCACCGCGAGCCCGACCACCCCCGCCGCCACCGAGCGGGTCTTCACCGACATCGCTGCCGAGCGGTGGGAGCAGGTCCGGGACCAGATGACGCCCACGGCCGCCGAGGTCCTCACCGCGGACCTGATCCGCGACACCTGGCGAGCAGCGCTGCGCGAGGCGGGGGAGCTCGTCCGCTGCGAGGACACCAAGGTCGAGCTTCCCGACGGGACCGAGGTCGACCCGGACGAGCCGCTGCTCGGCGACCGGATCGGGGTGACCCGGCTGGTCTGCGAGGCCGGTGAGTGGGTCGGCCGCGTGGCGTGGACCCAGGAGGGCAGGATCGGCGGCCTCTTGATCGTCCTGCCCGGAAGCGGTCCGTGGCCGTTCTGAGCGTGCCGGGCCATCCATCGGGGTGGGCCGAGCGTTACCCTCGATCACCGTGAGCGCGCGGACGGATCGCTTCCTCAGCGAGGCGTGGCGGTTCGCCGCCATCGGGGTGCTCGCCACGGTCGTCTCGTTCACGCTGTTCAACCTGCTGGTGCACGGCTTCGGCATCGTGGACGCCCCGCTGAACCGGCACGCGGTCACCGGCTATGTGCTCGCGAACGTGGTCGGCATGGCGATCAGCTTCCGCGGCACCAAGGACTGGGTGTTCCGGGAGCGCCGCGTCCGGCACGCCGACGGCGGAGTGACCGCCTTCGTGGTGATCAACGTCGTCACGATGCTCATCCCGATGGCATGCCTGGCGTTCAGCCGGCACGTGCTCGACCGCACCGATGCCTTCTCCGACAACCTCGCGGCGAACGTGATCGGGCTGGCCCTGGGCTTCGTGGCCCGGTTCTGGCTGTTCCGCTACACCGTCTTCGTGCGCACCGTGGAGCTGCCAGCTCAGCCGCGGGTCCACAGGTCCGGCCAGGAGTGACCGAGCTGCTGGACCAGGGAGCGGAGCACCGGCAGGCTCAGCCCGACGACGTTGTGGTGGTCGCCCTCGATCCGCTCGACGAACGCGCCGCCCAGGCCGTCGATGGTGAAGGCGCCGGCCACGTGGAGCGGCTCGCCGGTGGCGACGTACGCCTCGATCTCCGCGTCGCTCACATCGGCGAAGTGCACCGTGGTCCCCGCGACCTGCTCCGCGACGCGCCCGGTGGCGGGGTCGCGCAGCGAGTGCCCGGTGTGGAGCACGCCCGAGCGGCCGCGCATCGCCCGCCAGCGCCGGGCCGCCTCCTCCGCGGTCTCAGGCTTGCCCAGCGCCTCGCCGTCCAGCTCCAGCACCGAGTCGCACCCGAGCACCACGGCGCCGGGAGGTACGTCGTCCCGCGCGGCCACCGCGGCGCACTTGAGCCGCGCCAGCTCCAGCGCCAGCTCGGCCGGAGGGAGGCCGGCGAGCTGTTCCTCGTCCACCCCCGAGACGATCACCGTCGGCTCGATGCCGGCGGACCGCAGCGTGGCCAGACGAGCGGGGGAGGCGGAGGCGAGCACCAGGGGGAGCGGGGACACGGGGTGACCCTACGCGTCGGCTCTCTGCCAGAATCGGCGGCCATGGGGCCGGGGCAGCCGCGATGACGACGGCGCAGGTGGTGATCGCGCTCGTCGTCGGCGTGCGGCTGATCGCCCCGCTGCTGATCCTTCGCTACCCGCTGCCGGCGATCCTGACCTGCCTGGTCGCGGACGCGGTGGACCAGACGGTCTTCGCCGCCGTGCTGACCGGCGACCTGGGCTGGTACCAGTCCTACGACAAGGCGCTGGACGTCTACTACCTGTCCTTCGCCTTCATCTCCACGCTGACCAACTGGCGCGACGAGGGTGCGTTCCAGATCGCCCGGCTGCTGTTCTTCTGGCGGCTGGTCGGCGTCGCGCTCTTCGAGATCCTGCACTGGCGGCCGCTGCTGCTGCTGTTCCCCAACGCGTTCGAGTACTTCTTCATCGCCTACGAGGCGATCCGCACCCGGTGGAACCCCGAGCGGCTCGCCCTCGTCACCCTGGTCGGCCTGGCGGTGGGCATCACGCTGTTCGTGAAGCTGCCGCAGGAGACCTGGATCCACGTCCTGCAGCTCGACTTCACCGATGCCATCGAGGGCAACCCCGGATTCCTGGCCGTGGTGATCGCCTTCCTGGTGGTCGTGGCGATCGGCGCCGTCCGGCTGCTGCGGTCCGCGCCGGACCCCGACTGGGGGTTCACCGCCGATGTCTCCCATCACCTGGAGCCGCGCCCCCGCCTGGGCCTGGTCAACGAGCGACTGATCGACTCGATCCTGTGGGAGAAGCTGTTCTTCCTCTCGCTGTCCGGCATGGTGATCGCCCACATGGTCCCCGAGCTGTCGGTGAACAACGTCCGGCTGGCCGCCACCGTGGGACTCCTGGTGTTCCTCAACGCCGCGGTCACCGAGTGGTGGCACAACCGACGCGGCACCGGGTGGAGCACCACCGGACGCGAGTTCCTCGTCGTGCTGGCGGTCAACCTGCTGTTGCTGGCGCTGCTGCCGGAGTGGCTGCTCTCCGCCGGCCTTCCGGAGGAGGACTCCGGCCTGCTGGTGGTGATGATCTCGCTGATGGCGACGATGTACGACCGCGGCCGGGACACCCGGCCACCGGTCGATCCGCCCCCGCGCCCGTTCCGCGAGGCCTGGGCGCAGTGGAGGGCGGCCCGTGCGGGATGAGGTGACCTGGGCCGGTCACGCGACCGTCGCCCTGAGGATCGGCGGCGTCCGGGTGCTCGCCGATCCGCTGCTCACCGAGCGGGTCGTCCACCTGCGCCGCCGTACGCCCTCCCCGGACCCGGCGCTCGCGGCGGCCGACCTCGTGCTGGTCTCCCACGCCCACCACGACCATCTGGACCGGCGCTCCCTGCGCCGGGTCGCCGCCGCGTCCCCGCACGCCGAGATCGTCACGCCGTTCGGCACCGCCCGCCTCCTGCGAGACCTGGGCTGGCGCGCGGTGCACGAGGTGGCTCCCGGGGAGGCGCTGGACGTGGCCGGCGTGCGGCTGCGGGTCACCGAGGCGCGGCACCGCGGGGGCCGCGGCCGCCGTGAGGACCCGGGCATGGGGGCGGTCGGGTACGTCGTGGAGCGGGCCGGCCGACGGGTCTACCTGGCCGGCGACACCGACCTGTTCGACGCGATGGCCGACCTCGGCAACCCCGACCTCGCCGCTGTGCCGATCGCGGGATGGTGGCGCACGCTCGGCCCGGGCCACCTGGACGCCGAGCGCGCCGCGGAGGCGGTCGCGCGGATCGACCCGGGGCGGGTGCTGCCGATCCACTGGGGGACGCTCGCGCCCGGGGTGAGCCGGCGCCGCCCGGCCTGGCTGGACCAGCCGGTCGCGGACTTCGCCGCGGCGCTCGGCCGGCGCGGCCTGCAGGGCCGGCTGCTGCGCCTGGAGCCCGGCCGGCCCGCCGCCTGGTGAGCCCCGAGGGTCAGAGCCGGTCCAGGGCCGCCCGGAGCGGGTCCAGCCCGAGCGCTCCGAGGTCGAGCGCCGCGCGGTGGAACGCCTTGAGGTCGAAGTCGTCGCCCTGCTGCGCGGCGACCCGGTCCCGTGCCTCGAGCCAGATGCGCTCGCCCACCTTGTACGACGGCGCCTGGCCCGGCCAGCCGAGGTAGCGCTTGACCTCGAAGTCGAGGAACGCGTCGTCCATCGAGCAGTGCTCGCCCATGAACTCCCGCCCCAGCTCCGGGGTCCAGGTCTCCCCGGGGTGGAAGCCGAACGGGTTGTCCTCGGGGATGGTCAGCTCCAGGTGCATGCCGATGTCCACGATCACCCGGGCCGCCCGGAAGGACTGCCCGTCCAGCATGCCCAGCTTGTCCGCGGGGTCGGAGAGATAGCCGAGGTCGTCCATCAGCCGCTCGGCGTAGAGCGCCCAGCCCTCGCCGTGCCCGCTCACCCAGCACATCAGCCGCTGCCACCGGTTGAGCACCTCGGAGCGGTAGGCGGTCTGGCCCACCTGCAGGTGGTGGCCAGGCACCCCCTCGTGGAAGACGGTGGTGACCTCGCGCCACGGCTGGAGCGCGGTCACGGAGTCCGGCACTGACCACCACATCCGGCCCGGCCGGCTGAAGTCCTCGCTCGGCCCGGTGTAGTAGATGCCGCCGTCGTTGGTGGGCGCGAGCATGCACTCGATCCGGCGGACCGGCTCGGGGATGTCGAAGTGCACGTCGGCCATCTCGGCGATCGTGCGGTCCGCGAGCTGCTGCATCCAGTCGCGGAACTCCTCCTTGGAGGCGATGTTGCGCCCGGGGTCGGCGTCCAGGTGCGCGATCGCCTCCTCCACGGTCGCGCCGGGCAGGATCCGGTCGGCGGTGGCCGCCATCTCGTCGGAGAGCCGCTTCAGCTCCTGCCAGCCCCAGGCGTAGGTCTCCTCCAGGTCGATCTCCGCGCCGAGGAAGTAGCGGCTGGCCAGCGCGTAGGCCTCCCGGCCGACCGCCTCCCTCTCCCGGCCCTGCGGCACCATCTCCTCGCTGAGGAAGCGGCCGAACGCCGCGAACGCGTCGCTGGCGGCCTGGGCGCTCTCACGCAGCCGGGCGCGCGTCTCCTCGTCGGCTTCCAGCCCGTCGACCAGCTGGAGGAAGAAGTTGCCCGCGTCGCCCTCCTGGCCGGTCCAGTTGCGCACCTGCTCGGCCACCTCGGCGTACTGCCTCCGCGCGGAGACGCGCCCGGCCGCGGCCTCGGTGCGCAGCGTCTCCTCATAGCCCGCCAGAGCGTCGGGCACGCCCGCCAGGCGAGCGCCGATGTCGGCCACGCCCTCGGGGGTGTCGGTGGGCATCAGGTCGAAGACCTCGCGGATCGCGTGGGCGCCGCTGCTGATCACCGACACCTGCGCGCGCTCGAAGCCCGCATCGGCCAGCTCCAGCGCCAGCCGGTTGCGCTCCAGGAAGGCCTCCTTGGCGACCTGCTCGCGCTCGTCGACGGGTACGGCGGCCTCGACGGCCGCGACCGCCCGGCGGGTCAGCTCGTCCCGGGCGTCGTAGCCCGCGGGGGAGAGGTCGGGCAGCCGGTCGTCGTGACCGGCCACGCCGATGAAGGTCGCGGTGATCGGGTCGAGGCGGCAGATGTCCTCGACGTACTGGTCACTGATCCGGTCGACGGTGCGCTCGTTCTCGGTCACGGGCGTCACCCTCCCACAACCGGGTCAGGCGTCGACCTCGACGTGCTCGACGCCCACCAGACGGGGGAGGGCGTGGTCGCCCTGCTCGACGACGCCGGTGGCCCACCACATCGACAGCCCGTCGTCGGTGACCTCGAGGGTGGCGAGGTTGTTGTCGAACCACGGTCCCTCGATCAGCTTCCAGGTGAGGGGGGCCTGGGGCACGTGCGCGGTGGTGGCGAGCACGTGCCCGATCGGCCCCGCGACGCCGTAGGAGAGGAACGCGGTGAGGAAGCGCATCTTGACCGGCAGCGGGTTGCGGATCGGGGAGCAGACGGCCTGGAGGATCCGGCTGCGGATCGGCCCGTGCTCCTCCAGGTTCTTCGGGGTCGGGCGCGCCTCGGAGACATAGCTGTGGTGCACGTCCCCGGAGAGGAAGGTGACCGTGCGCGGAGGGCGACCGCGCTGCCCCCGGGCCACCTCGAGCACCATGTCGCACACCTGCTGGAAGGCGTCCTGGAAGGCCGCCCAGTGCTCCAGGTCGACGGTCTGGCGGACCTTCTCGCCCAGCCAGGCCGCGCGACTTCCCAGCTCGCCACCCGCCCACGCCTCGTTGAACGCCTCGACGTAGTGCAGCCCCGGGGCGAGGAGGAACGGCAGCGAGGTGCCGATGAGCAAGTTGTCCACGTCGCCCTGCAGCTGCTCGTCGAGCCAGCGGAGCTCGGTCTCGTCGAGCAGGCTGCGGCTGTCCTCCTCCAGCACCCGCGCCGCGCGGGAGTCGACGACCACCAGCCGCGCCTGGTCGTCGAAGTCGCGGGCGAAGGACCAGCGGTAGTACTCCGGCTCCTGGTCGGCACGTTCGGCGAAGGTGTCGAGCAGCTCGGTGGCGTCGTACTCCTCCGCGTCGCCGGCGTGCTCGACGATCCGCTTCCAGATCTTGTCCTCCGCGCGCTCGGCAGGGCTGAGGTTGCCCAGGTGCTGGTAGACCCAGTACGACGCCAGGCCGGCGACGATCCGGTCGTGCCACCAGTCGGTGGCCTCCATCTCGTCCTTCCACTTCCGCGAGGTGTTCCAGTCGTCGCGGATGTCGTGGTCGTCGAAGATCATCGCGCTGGGCAGGGTGGAGAGAAGCCAGCGGTTGGCGGGGTCGCTCCAGGCGAGCTGGTAGAGGTGCGCGTACTCCTGGTAGTCCTTCAGCTCCTCGCCCGGTGGCTGCTCGATGTCGCGCCGGGCCTCGATGAAGGCGCGCATCTCCGCGGTGGTCTCGTCGGCGTAGACCTGGTCGCCGAGGAACAGCACCAGGTCCGGCCAGCGCACCTCGCGGCTGGGGTCGGGGTCGTCGGGCAGACCGGCGTCGGTCAGGCCGGCCATCCGCAGGGCGTAGGAGCGCAGCGCGTCGACGCCGTGCGTGCGGTGCCCCTGCTCGTCGTGGGAGACGCTGGTGCGGCAGGACCCGAAGGCCATCCGCAGCGGCTTGCCCGGCTGCAGGGTGGGGATGAGGCTCGGGGGGTAGTCCCGCGCGTCACCGGTGTCGGCCGACGGCCACACCTGTCGCTCGTCGACCAGCACCTGGTAGTCCAGCTTCGAGCCCGCGGGCAGCCCGTCGAGCTCGACCAGGGCGTAATGGTGCCCGTGGACCGCGAAGGTCCGCGCGGTGGCGTCGTAGGTCTTCCCGGTGTCCCGGTCGGTCGCCCGCACCGCCACCCGCGCGTCCCCGGACACCTTCACCCAGATGGCCGCCGACGACGCGTCCACATAGCGCAGCAGGGGCCCCAGCTCGAGGTCAGTCATGCGGACAGCCTGCACCAGCCGGTCAACACCGGGCACCCCCCGTTGGGCGGACGGTTGTCCACAGGCTCGCCGCCCCCCCTGGCGGAGGGCGTCGGCGGCGCGCAGGCTCGGGGGATGGACCCCGACCGGCTCGATCAGGCCGCGCTGGCCCGGCTGCTGGCCGATCAGGACGGCGTGGTGGCCAGGCGTCAGTTGCGTGGGCTCGGCTGCAGCGACGTCGAGCTGCGCCGGATGCTGCGGCGGCGGTCGCTGGTCCCGGTGCATCCGGGGGTGTACGTCGACCACACCGGCCGCCCGACCCGCGCCCAGCTGGAGTGGGCGGCCGTGCTGTTCCACTGGCCCGCTGCGCTGCACCGGGAGAGCGCCCTGCGCGCGCACGGGATGAGCCGGGACCGCGGCCGGGGCGACGGTGACCGGATCGTCGTGATGGTGGGCAGCGAACAGCGCCGCTCGGCGGACCGAGCGGTGATCGCCGAGCGTGTCCGTGGGGCCGAGCGGTGGATCCAGTGGCATCGCAGCCCGCCCCGCGCCCGGCTCGAGTTCGCCCTGCTCAAGGTCGCCTCCGACCGGGACGACGCGGGCGCGGTAGCCGTGCTCTCCGACGCCGTCCAGCAGGGGCTGACCACGCCGGGGCGGCTGCTCGAGGTGCTCGACGCGCTGTCCCGCCTGCCCGGCCGAGCGTTCCTGCGGGAGGTTCTCGGTGACGTCGCGGAGGGCACCCGGTCGGTGCTGGAGCATCGCTACCTCACCCGGGTGGAGCGACCCCACGGCCTACCTCTCGGTCAGCGCCAGGCCCGGGTGTCCGGTGCCGCCGGTGTGGCGTACCGCGACGTGCGCTACCCCGACCAACGGGTCCTGGTGGAGCTGGACGGCGCCTTCGGGCACCGCGACGCCGTCGACCGTTGGGCGGACCTGGAGCGTGATGTCGGCGCCGCCGCGGACGGTGAGCTGACGCTCCGGCCGGGGTGGGCGCAGGTGCTCGAGCCGTGCCGGCTCGCGGGGACGGTGGCCGTCGTGCTGCGCGCTCGTGGCTGGGAGGGCGCACCGACCGCCTGCGGCCCGGACTGCGCGCTGGACCGTGGAGGCTGGCTGTCACCAGGTGACAGCCAGCCTCCACGGTCGGCGTGAGTTGCGGCCGATCTAGCGGGGGAGGCCCGAGGCGCGCCAGGCACCCGGCCCGTGCGGATAGGTACGGCGGACCAGGCGCGACGGGGCGTTCCACACCCGCGGCCGGCGGCGCGGTGCGGGTGACTCCTCGCTGCCGAGTGCGGAGAACACCGCCACCAGCGCGGCGATCTCCTCCGGCGTTGCATCCGGGGTGACGACCCGCAGGGCCGGCACCTCATCCCCGCCGGCGACGGGCCGGGGCAGCGGTTCGCTCGTTCCTCGCTCGTCTCCGTCGCTCACAGCGCTGGATCGTTCGCTCGGTCGCTCGCTCGTTCCTCGCTCGTCTCCGTCGCTCACAGCGGAATGTTCCCGTGCTTCTTCGCCGGCAGCTCGGCCCGCTTGGTGCGCAGCATGCGCAGCGCCTTGACCACCTCGGGCCGGGTGTTGCGCGGCGAGATCACCCCGTCGACGTACAACCGCTCCGCGGCCTCGTAGGGGTTGGCCAGCTTCTGGTCGTACTCATCGACCAGCTCCGCCCGCCTGGCCTCGGGGTCCTCGGCCTCCTTGAGCTCGTTGCGGTAGAGGATGTTGACCGCCCCCTGGGCGCCCATCACCGCGATCTGCGCGGTCGGCCACGCCAGGTTGATGTCGGCGCCGAGGTGCTTGGAGCCCATGACGTCGTAGGCGCCGCCGTACGCCTTCCGGGTGATGATCGTGACCAGCGGGACGGTCGCCTCGGCGTAGGCGTAGATCAGCTTCGCGCCGCGCCGGATGATGCCGTTGTGCTCCTGGTCGACGCCGGGCAGGAAGCCGGGGACGTCGACGAAGGTGAGCACCGGCAGGTTGAAGGCGTCGCAGAAGCGGACGAACCGGGCGGCCTTCTCCGAGGCGTCGATGTCCAGCGTGCCCGCCAGCTGCATCGGCTGGTTGGCCACGACGCCGACCGGCCGGCCCTCGACCCGGCCGAAGCCGACCACGATGTTGGGCGCGAAGAGCTCCATCACCTCCAGGAACTCCTGGTCGTCCAGGACCGTGGTGATGACCTCGTGCATGTCGTAGGGCTGGTTCGGGCTGTCCGGGATGATCGTGTCCAGCGCCTCGTCCAGGTCGTTGAGCCCGAGGTCGTAGGGCTCGTCGTAGACGACCGGCTCGTCCAGGTTGTTCTGCGGCAGGTAGGACAGCAGCGACTTGACGTAGTCGATCGCGTCCTCCTCGTCGGAGGCCATGTAGTGGCTGTTACCGGACTTCGTCGAGTGCGCCCGCGCGCCGCCCAGCTCCTCCATCGAGACGTCCTCGCCGGTGACGGTCTTGATCACGTCGGGGCCGGTGATGAACATCGCGGAGGTCTTGTCGACCATCACGGTGAAGTCGGTGACGGCGGGGGAGTAGACGTGCCCGCCGGCGCTGTTGCCCATGATCAGGCTGATCTGCGGGATCACCCCGGAGGCGTGCACGTTGCGCTTGAAGATCTCGCCGTAGAGGCCGAGGGAGACCACGCCCTCCTGGATCCGCGCGCCGGCGCCCTCGTTGATCCCGACGATCGGCATGCCGGTCTTGATCGCCAGGTCCATCACCTTGCAGATCTTCTCGCCGTAGACCTGGCCCAGCGAGCCGCCGAAGATCGAGAAGTCCTGGGAGAACACCGCGACCTGGCGTCCGTCGATCTCACCGAAGCCGGTCACCACGCCGTCGCCGTACGGGCGCTTCTTCTCCAGGCCGAAGTTCGTCGACCGGTGCCGGGCCAGCTCGTCGAGCTCGACGAAGGTGCCCTCGTCGAAGAGCATCTCGATCCGCTCCCGGGCGGACTTGCGACCCTTCTGGTGCTGCTTCTCGCGGGCCTGCTCGTCCAGCACCCGGCGGGCCTCGTCGAGCCGCTTCTCCTTCTCGGCCAGCTTCCCCGCGGTCGTGTGGGTGTCGATGTCGGTCTCACCGGGCTCCGGCTGGGTCACGTCTGCGCTCACGGGCGTCGGGCCTCCTCGCCAAGGGTTATTCGCCTCAAGGGCGTCGATGGGGTCAATGTAGTGCCCATGACCGATGCCCCTGCCGCACGCCCACCCCTCGATGCGACCCGTCTGGCCGGCCTGCTGACCGGCACGGGCTGGCGGGTCGAGGTGTCCGAGAGCGACCCCAGCACCAACGCCACCGCCGCCGCCCGGGCCCGCGAGGGGGCCGCCGACGGCCTGGTCGTGGCGACCGAGCACCAGACCGCGGGACGCGGCCGGCTGGACCGGTCCTGGGTGACTCCGGCGCGTGCTGCGCTGACGTTCTCCCTGCTCCTGCGGCCCTCCGTGGGCGCCGAGCGCTGGCCGTGGCTGCCGCTGCTGACGGGGTACGCCGTCCGCGAGGGCCTGCGCTCCACCGGGGTCGTCGCGGACCTGAAGTGGCCCAACGACGTGCTCGTCGGGGAGCGGAAGATCTGCGGGATCCTCCTGGAGCGGGTGGAGACGCCCGACGGCCCCGCCGCGATCGCCGGTGTGGGGATCAACACGTCCCTGTCCGCGGACGAGCTGCCCGTTCCCGGGGCCACCTCGGTGCTGCTGGAGACGGGGGAGGAGCCGGACCGTACGGCGCTGCTCGCCGCGGTGCTCGCCGCGTTCCGCCGGCAGTACGACGCCTGGGCGGACGGCGACCCGCGCCTGCTCGCCGCCTACCGCGACGCCTGCACCACGCTGGGCCGGCAGGTCCGGGTCGAGCTGCCGCGGGACGCCCCGCTGGTCGGGATCGCCTCCGGCATCGACGAGCAGGGTCGGCTGCTGGTCGAGGAGCCCGACGGCATGGTGCCCGTGGGTGCCGGGGACGTCGTCCACGTTCGCCCCGACCCTGCTGGATCGGTCTGAGAGGATCGGCGCGTGGCTGAGGAGGAGCGGACGGAGGAGACCGGGACGGCCCCGTCTCGTGAGCAGCTGGACCGGGCGATCCTCGGCGGCGAGCGCGAGCTGACCGCCGCCCAGGTCGCCGAGGCGACCGGGGTGACCGTGGAGGACCTGCGCCGGCTCTGGCGGGCACTGGGGTTCCCCGAGGACCCGCACGCCGTCGCCTTCACCCGCGCGGACGCCGACGCGGTGAGCCGGGTCTCGGATGTCGTGGACTCGGGGTTCGTCGACTTCGACATGGCGGTCAACCTCACGCGGGCGCTGGGCCAGACCATGTCGCGCCTGGCCGACTGGGAGGTCGCCACCCTCGTCCACCGGATCGAGGAGCTGGCCGCCGACGACGAGGGCAGCCGGATCGCGACCGCCATGCAGATGGTCGAGGAGGTCAACCAGCCCTTCGAGGAGCTGCTCGTCTACGCCTGGCGTCGGCACCTCGCGGCCGCCACGGCCCGGATGGAGGCGCTCGGCGCGAACGAGGAGGACCTGCACACCACCCAGGTCACCGTCGGCTTCGCCGACATCGTCGGCTTCACCCAGCTCTCCAACCAGGTCGACGAGGAGCGGATCGGCGACCTGGTGGAGATCTTCGAGTCCCGGTGCGCCGACGTCATCTCGGCCAAGCGCGGCCGGGTGATCAAGTCCATCGGGGACTCGGTGCTGTTCGTGAACACCGAGCCCGTGCCGGCGCTGGAGACCGCCGAGGGGATCGTGGCGGTGGTCGGTCGCGACAGCCGGATGCCCGACGTGCGCCTGGGCCTGGCCACCGGCAACGTGGTGACGCGGATGGGCGACGTCTTCGGTCCGCCGGTGAACCTCGCCTCCCGGCTCACCTCGGTGGCCCGCCGCAACCGGATCATCATCGACCAGCGCACGGCCGAGCTGCTGCCGCGCGAGGAGTTCGAGACCCGCGCGCTCCCACCGCGCCCGGTGCGAGGGTTCGGCATCGTCGAGCCGCTCGCGGTCCGCCGGGCCTGAGGGTCGAGTGCGCGGAGCGCCGCACTCCACGGAGGGGCGCGCACTCGA
Organism: Nocardioides rotundus; assembly: GCF_019931675.1. Taxonomy (GTDB): domain Bacteria; phylum Actinomycetota; class Actinomycetes; order Propionibacteriales; family Nocardioidaceae; genus Nocardioides; species Nocardioides rotundus. The sequence goes on along the minus strand of NZ_CP082922.1, from coordinate 2,502,345 downwards.
CCTCGCGGGTCTCCGCAGCGGGCCGCACAGTAGGGTGACGCCGTGTCCGAGCTCGCCCCCACCCTCGCCGTGATCGGCGGCGGCCAGTTGGCCCGGATGATGGCCGAGCCCGCCAACGCCCTCGCTCTTCCCCTTCGGCTGCTCGCCGAGGCCCCCGGCGTCTCCGCCGCGCAGGTGATCCCCGACCAGCAGGTCGGCGACTACCGCGACCTCGAGACCCTGCAGCGGGTCACCGACGGCTGTGCCGCGGTCACCTTCGACCACGAGCACGTGCCCACCGAGCACCTGCACGCCCTGCGCGATGGAGGCCTGGCCGTGCACCCTGGCCCCGAGGCGCTCGTGCACGCGCAGGACAAGGGCGTCATGCGCGAGGCGCTCGACCGGCTGGACATCCCCGCTCCCCGCAACGCGATCGTCGCCGACGCGGCCGAGGTCAAGGCGTTCGGCCTGCCGTGCGTGCTCAAGACGACGCGCGGCGGGTACGACGGCAAGGGCGTCTGGTTCGTCGGCTCCGTCGAGGAGTGCGCCCCCGCCTTCGAGTCCGCCGCGGCCGCGGGCGTGCGGATCCTGGCCGAGGAGGCCGTGGACTTCCGTCGCGAGCTGTCGGCTCTGGTCGCGCGCTCGCCGAGCGGCCAGGCGGCGGCCTACCCCGTCGTGGAGTCGATCCAGGAGGACGGCATCTGCCGCGAGGTGATCGCCCCGGCGCCGGACCTGGACTCCGAGCTGGCCGCGCAGGCCCAGCGGATCGCGCTGACCCTCGCCGGGGAGCTCGGCGTCACCGGGATCCTCGCGGTCGAGCTGTTCGAGACGACCGACGGGCGGGTGCTGGTCAACGAGCTGGCGATGCGTCCTCACAACACCGGTCACTGGAGCCAGGACGGCGCCGTGACCTCGCAGTTCGAGAACCACCTGCGGGCGGTGATGGACCTGCCGCTCGGCGACCCGACGGCCCGCGAGCGGTGGACCGTGATGGTCAACATCCTGGGCGGGGACACCGACGCCGGTCGGCTGTGGGACGGCTACCCGCACGCACAGGCGCGCGACCCACGGCTCAAGGTGCACCTGTACGGCAAGGAGCTGCGTCCGGGCCGCAAGGTCGGGCATGTCAACGCGTACGGCGACGACCTTGAGGACTGCCTGGAGCGTGCCCGGCACGCCGCGGCCTGGTTCCGGGGAGATCTGGGGAACGAGAGCGAATGAACGAGACCGCCGCCCACGTGGGCATCGTGATGGGGTCGGACTCCGACTGGCCGGTGATGCAGGCCGCCGGGGAGCTGCTCGACGAGATGGGAGTGTCCTGGGAGGCCGACGTCGTCTCGGCGCACCGGATGCCGACCGAGATGATCCAGTGGGGTCAGCAGGCACACGAGCGCGGCCTGAAGGTGATCATCGCGGGCGCCGGCGGCGCCGCGCACCTACCCGGCATGCTCGCCTCGGTGACCCCGCTGCCCGTGATCGGCGTCCCCGTGCCGCTGAAGTACCTCGACGGCATGGACTCGCTCCTCTCCATCGTCCAGATGCCCGCCGGCATCCCGGTGGCGACCGTGGCGATCGGGAACGCCCGCAACGCCGGCATCCTGGCCGCCCGCATCCTCGCCACCTCCGACCACGAGCTGCGGCAGAGGCTGGTCGACTTCCAGGCCGGCCTGGCCGAGAGCGCCCACGCGAAGGGCGAGATCGTCCGCAACGCCACCTCCGGCACGAAGCCCCGCGCCGGCTTCTGACCCCGATTCACGCCGAGTCGGCGCTAGTTCACGCCGAGTCGGCGCTAGTTCACCCCGAGTCGGCGCTTGTTGTCAGTCGCGCACTCGGCCGCGGAGCGACTTCGTGTCGCCGCGGCGCTTCTTGGCCTCGAGTCGCCGCAGCTGGGACCCACGCGTGGGCCGGGTCGCCCGGCGCGGAGGGGGAGGAGGAGCGAGTGCTTCACGCAGCACGGCGGCTAACCGCTCGTGCGCCGCTGTCCGGTTACGGTGCTGCGAGCGGTGCTCGGCCGCGGTGATCACCAGGCGCCCGTCGACCAGCCGTGCGTCGAGCCGCACCAGAGCCCGTCGGCGCTGCGCGTCGGTGAGGGCGGTGGATGCGCGGACGTCGTACTCCAGCTGCACCCGTGAGTCGGTGGTGTTGACCGACTGTCCGCCCGGACCCGAGGAGCGGCTGAAGGTCTCCACCAGCTCTGCGGCGGGGATCACGAGCCCGCCCGGGAGCCCGGGGCTGGTGGGGACGTGGAGGTCCTTCACGCGGTACGGCGGTGCCACTCGATCGCCGGGCAGGTGTCCATGACCATCGGGACGCCCGCCTCGGTGGTGCGCTCGAAGGCGTCCTCGTCGATGACGCCGAGCTGGAACCACACGCCGCGTGCGCCGATCTCGCGCGCCTGGTCGGCGAACTGGCCGGCCTCGTCGGAGCGACGGAACACGTCGACGACGTCGACGGGGAAGGGCACCTCGGCCAGCGTGGGATAGCCCTGCTCGCCGAGCACGACGGGAGCCTCGGGGTGGATGGGCACGATCTTCTTGCCGCGCTCCTGCAGCAGGCTCGCGATCTCGAACGCCGTGCGGCTCTCATCGCCCGACAGTCCGACGACCGCCCAGACGGTGCAGTCGTCGAGCATGAGCGAGACGTTCGCTGGGTCCTGCCAGTTCACGACTCCCTTGCGCATGACCCCCACCGTAGCCCTGTCGCCCAGGGGTCCTGGCACACCCGGGCGGGCGAGAGTTACTCGCGCGTAGAATCCCGCCATGAGCGACTTTCCCCTGTTCGAGCTCTCTGAGGAGCACCAGGCGATCCGCGAGGCCGTGCGCGCGGTGTGCGACGCGAAGGTGGCGCCGTACGCCGCTGCCGTCGACGAGGAGGTGCGCTATCCGCAGGAGGCGGCCGACGCCCTGCTCGCGGCGGACTTCCACGCACCGCACGTGCCGGAGGAGTACGGCGGCGCCGGGGCCGACGCCCTCGCGACCTGTCTGGTGATCGAGGAGGTCGCGCGCGCCTGCGTCTCCTCCTCGCTGATCCCGGCGGTGAACAAGCTCGGCTCCCTGCCGGTGATGCTCGCGGGTTCGGAGGAGCTGAAGAAGAGGTACCTCAGCAAGCTGGCCGCGGGCGAGGGGGGCTTCTCCTACTGCCTCTCCGAGCCCGACGCCGGCTCCGACGCCGGTGGGATGAAGACCCGCGCGGTGCGCGACGGGGACGACTGGGTGCTCAACGGGGTCAAGCGCTGGATCACCAACGCGGAGGTCTCGGAGTACTACACCGTCATGGCGGTCACCGACGCCGAGAAGGGCACCCGCGGCGGGATCACCGCGTTCGTCGTGGAGAAGTCCGACGAGGGCGTCTCCTTCGGAGCCAAGGAGAAGAAGCTCGGCATCAAGGGCAGCCCGACGCGCGAGGTCTACCTGGACAACGTGCGCATTCCCGCCGACCGGATGATCGGTGAGGAGGGGGAGGGCTTCTCGATCGCCATGCGGACGCTGGACCACACCCGCGTCACCATCGCCGCCCAGGCCGTCGGCGTCGCCCAGGGCGCGCTCGACTACGCACTGGGCTATGCCAAGGAGCGGCGCCAGTTCGGCAAGCCGATCTCCTCCTTCCAGGGCATGGAGTTCCTCCTGGCCGACATGGGCATGAAGGTCGAGGCCGCGCGTCAGCTCACGTACGCCGCCGCGGGCCGCTCCGAGCGGGGCGACGACGATCTCACGTTCTTCGGCGCCTCGGCCAAGTGCTTCGCCTCCGACGTCGCGATGGAGGTCACCACCAACGCGGTCCAGGTGCTCGGCGGCTACGGCTACACCTCCGACTACCCGGTCGAGCGGATGATGCGGGACGCCAAGATCACCCAGATCTACGAGGGCACCAACCAGGTGCAGCGGATCGTGATGGCCCGCCAGCTGCTCGCAGGCGTGCAGTCGGAGCTGTAGAGCGGGCGCGCGCCGACTCGGCTCAGACTGCGACGCCCGCGGCGTGCAGGGCGAGTACGGCGGCGCCGAGGAAGCACGCGCCCACGGGCAGCCAGGCGGACCAGTGCACCTTCGTGCGGCGCGGGTGTGTGGCGGCCTCGTGCTCGCGCTTGCGGCCGAACGCCTGCATCCGGTGCAGCAGCGTGGGCGCCGCCTTGTCCATCGCCAGGGGCAGCCAGGCGGGGAGCGCGGTGATGACCACGACCAGCAGGACGAGCGGCACCGCCAGCCAGAAGGGCGGCTGCGCGGCCCCGATGTGCTGCGCGGCCGAGAGCACCAGCGGCAGGCTGGTGTAGTTCGTGACCATGGTGACGACGCCGAAGCCGTAGGCCGACTGGTGCGGGTTCTTCGCCGTCGACGCCGGCGGGCGCCGTACCTGCCTGGCCATGTGGATGCCGAAGACCAGCAGGAGCAGCGCGAGCAGCCCGTCCACGAGCTGCGAGGTGATCTCGCGGTTGATCCACACCGCGAGCCCGGCGCCGAGCACGCCCGCGCCCGCGGCGGCGATCACCACCAGCACCGTGACGGCCCCGGCGGTGAAGGACCGGACCGACCGCGGGCCGTCGGAGGCCAGCAGCCGGGAGGCGTTGAGCAGGATCATCGGGCTGACCGCGGCCAGCAGGCTCAGCGTGAACACCGTGATGAGCAGCGACCCCAGGCCCGTCATGCCCGGAATCCTAACCAGCACGGCCACCGCTTCCGGTCAGTGACGGTGCGGCATGATCGGAGCATGATGAGTACGTCGGGAGTCGTCGGCACCGCGGGCCGCTACCCGCTTCGCCCTTCCACGGGGCCGCGTGCGGCCGACCTGACCCTGGCCGGGTCGTCGCTGCCGCTGACCGGGACGCTGCGCGTCTACACCTGCGGCATCACGCCCTACGACGTCACCCACCTCGGGCACGCCTCGACCTTCGTCTGGGCGGATCTCCTGCTCAGCCTGGGGCGGGCTCTCGAGGTCCGCACCGTCAGCTGCCGCAACGTCACCGACATCGACGACGTGCTGACCGAGGCGGCGGGGAAGCGGCAGCGGCACTACGACGAGCTCGCGGTCACCCAGGAGTTCCTCTTCGAGCGGGACATGACCGACCTCGCCGTGGCCCGTCCGGACCTCTCGCCGCACGCCCGCGGTCACGTCCGGCAGGTGGTGCAGCTCGCCGACGCGCTGCTGGCGCAGGACGCGGCCTATGAGCGGGACGGCACCGTGTTCTTCCGCGCTCCCGAGGGGCTCGACCTCGCCGGGCTCACGGAGGAGGAGGCGCTCGCGGCGCTGGGTGAGTTCGGCGACGCGGCCGAGGATGCTCGTGAGTCGGCGTACGACGTGCCGATCTGGAAGCCGTCCCCGGAGAACCATCCCGCCTGGCCCAGCCCGTGGGGCTGGGGGCGGCCGGCCTGGCACGTGGAGTGCGCGGCGATGGCGGTCGGGGCCTTCGGGGCGAGCCTGGACGTGGTGGTGGGCGGTGCCGACCTGGCGTTCCCGCACCACGCCTACCAGGCCGCGATGGTGGAGGCGGCGACCGGCGCGGCGCCGTTCGCCCGGCGGATGCTGCACGTCGGCACGGTCGGCTTCGAGGGCGCCAAGATGGCCAAGTCCACCGGCAACCTGGTGCTCGTGCGCGACCTGCTCGCCCAGCACCCCGGCGCGGTGGTCCGCATGCTGCTGCTCCACCGCGACTGGCGCGCGCCCTGGGAGTACGACGCCGCGCAGGTCGCCGAGGCCGCCGAGCGCGTGGAGGCGCTGCACGCGGCGGCCGCGCGCCGTTCCGACGAGGGGCGCGAGGCCGTGCTGGCGGCCCTGGTCGACGACCTGGACGTCCCGACGGCCTACGCCCGCGCCGTGGAGGACGGGGGCGCGGCCGCCCGGCTGCTCATCGACCTGCTGAAGGTCTGAACCCGCTCGAGTGCTTGGACTTCTTCGCCACGATGATCGCCGCGACCAGCAGCAGCCACCACGGGAAGACGTCCAGCGCCAGGCCGAGGATCGCCAGCACGCCGGCGATCACCAGGACCGGGACCAGCCAGCTGCGCTCACCCGGCCGGGGACGGTACGACGGCCGCGCGGGCCCGACCGGGCGGGGCGCACGCACCGGAGCCGGCAGGTCGTGGAAGACCACGGCGAGGTCGTCGCGGGTGCGCGCCGACCAGATGGCGTCCAGCCGCTCGGCGTACTCCTCCTCGTCCAACCGACCCTCGGCGTAGTGGTCGGCGAGCCGGTGGGAGGCGGCCTCCCGCTCGGCGTGGCCGACCCGCAGCTCGCTCACGAGTCCTCACCCTCGGAACGCCGCTCGGGGTCCTGCGGGCCGGGCTGGTCCGCGCCGTCGGCGAGGATCCCGTAGAGCGTGCGGCGGGTGTCCACCAGCACCTCCACGAGCGCCCGGCGCTGGGCCTCGGAGCCCTGGCTGACGATCTGCCACACCGCGCTCATCACCTGCCCCACCTCCGAACGGAGGTCGGCCCCGGCGCGCGGCTCCTGGCGGCGCTGCTGCTCGAAGGGCGACCAGACCGCGTCCAGGGTGGCCCGGTTCTCCTCGACGTAGCGACGCCCCTCGTCGGTCAGCCGGATGGTCTTGCGACCGTGGTCGTCGTCGCTCTCGACCAGGCCCTCGTCGTGCAGCTGCTGCACGGTCGGGTAGACCGAGCCGGGGCTGGGGCGCCACGCGCCGCCGCTCCGCTCGGCGATCTGCTGGATCACCTGATAGCCGTTGATCGGCTCCCCGGCCTCCCCGGCGCTGCGCACCACGTCGAGGATCGCGGTGCGCACGTCGCCCCGGCGGACCCGCGGCCCCGGTGTCGGCTCGGGCTGGCCCCAGCCCAGCAGCCCGGCCACCCACGGCGGGGGACCGCCCGGGCCGCGCCCGCGCCCGTGCCGGGGGCCCTGGCCCCACTCCGGTCCCATCCAGCCCTGCCAGGGGTTCTGCGGGTGGTTGCGCCACTGCTCGCTGCCGGGGCCGTCGTACCGGCCCCGTCGTCCATGGTGTCCCATGCTGGTCTCCCTCGTGAAAGTTCGTGAGATATCGCTGGCATATCGCGATATATCGGAACTGTAGCGACGGTGACGCAGCGACTCAAGCAGCCCGCCGGGACGTCATACGAGGCGGGGAACCGCTTCCCCGGAACGTATGACGTCCGGGGCCGCCAGGCGGGGCGGGTCAGACGATCCGCGGCGTCTGCGAGGCCCGCCCGGTGAACTGCGGGGGCCGCTTCTCCCGGAAGGCGGCGACGCCCTCCTTGCCGTCGCCGACCGAGGTGTGCCACATCGCCAGGGAGTCGGCCAGGTGGGCCTGCAGCGGATGCGGCGCGGCGCTGTTGCGGTAGACCAGCTGCCGGGCCAGCGCCAGGGCGACGGGGGAGCGGCCCTCGACGAAGGAGCGGGCCAGCGCGAGGGTCGTCGGGACCAGGTCCTCGGGCTCGTGCAGCGAGCGGATCAGCCCGCCCTCGAGCGCCTGCTCGGCGGTCAGGATGTCGGCGGAGTAGATCCACTCCAGCGCCTGGGAGACCCCGACGATCCGGGGGAGGAACCAGGTGGAGCAGGCCTCGGGCACGATGCCCAGGCGACCGAAGACGAAGCCGATCCGGGCCGAGGTGGAGGCCAGCCGCAGGTCCATCGCCAGGGTCATGGTGGCGCCGATCCCGACCGCGGGGCCGTTGATCGCCGCGAGAACGGGCTTGGGGCAGTCGTGGATCGCGAGCGTCACCTTGCCGCCGGTGTCGCGCATCCCCGACTGCCACGGCTCCTGGTCGTGGTCGGCGGCGAACGCCTCGGGGCTCGGGTCCAGCGTCTCGTCCAGGCCGAAGACGTTGCCCTCGGCCGAGAGGTCCATCCCGGCGCAGAAGGCGCGGCCCGCCCCGGTCACCACGATCGCGCGCACCTCGTCGTCGGAGGCGGCCTGCCGGAAGCACTCCTCGAGCTCGCGGGCCATGGTGACGGTGAAGGAGTTCAGCTCGTCGGGCCGGTTCAGGGTCAGCAGCGCCACCCCGGCGTCGTCGACCTCCCAGCGCAGGGTCTCCCAGGTCATCGCGGTCGCAGGCTCCTCACTGTGGCAGCCCGGTGGGCGTGCACAGTCGCTTGCCCACCGAGTCGGTGTCGTCGTCGATGATCTTCTGGAACAGCGCCCGCGAGCGCTCGGGGTCCCAGTTCACGGCCAGGTCCTGGATCGGCACGGTGCAGGTCAGCCCGTTCTTCCCGTCGACGCGGGTCATCGCGAAGGCGAAGCGCCCCACGGCGACCGGGCCGGTGCCCTCGCTGACCCGCAGCGACTCGGCGCCCGCCATGTTCGTGCGGTAGTAGCGCACCGGGTTGATGAACGTCCACGGCGACATGATCTTCGCGCCGATCCCCGAGATCACCTCGCGCTGCGCCTTGCCGCGGTCGACGTCCCCCCGCTCGAGGTAGAGCTTGCGGGAGCGCGCGTAGGCCAGGGCGGTCTTGCCGTCCGCCTCCTGGCAGCCCTTCTCCACGTTGAGGTTCGCCTGCGGGTCGTTCATCTTCATCGGCGGGCAGATCTCGATCCCGCCGACGGCGTCGACGATGTCGACGAACCCGCCGAAGCCCACCTCGATGTAGTCGTCCACCCGGATCCCGGTGTTCAGCTCGATCGTGCGCACCAGCAGCCGCGGGCCGCCGTACGCGAACGCCGCGTTGATCTTGGTCGTCCCGTAGCCCGGCACCTCGACCAGCGAGTCGCGCGGGATCGACATCAGCAGGTTCGGGCCGGAGCCGGTGTGCAGCAGCATGATCGTGTCGGTGCGCTGCCCGCCCGCGTTGCCGGTGCCGAGGTCACGGCGCTGCTCCTCGCTGAGACCCTCGCGGGAGTCGGAGCCGACGAGGAGGTACGTCGTCCCGCCCTGCTCGTCGGGGCGGGTGTCCTCCGGCGGGGTGGCGTCCACGGTGGCGACCTTGCTCCACGCCCAGAAGGGCACGGCGATCAGGAAGACCAGCCAGGCGAGCAGCGCCAGCTTGAGCCACCCGAGACGGGAGCGGCGCCGGGGGCGCGGCGCGGGACGTGGACGCGGGTCCCGTCGGGGAGGGGGCCCCGGAGGTCCGACCCCTCGGTCGCGTGGCGGTGGCGGGCTCTGGCGCGGCCGGCTCGTCGGCTCGTTGGGTACGGCGGGCATCCGCCGCGTGGCGTCGTCGTACTCGCCCTGGTTGCGGATCACCTGGGTGGCGTCGTCGGCGTCGCCGGAGCGTGAGGACCCACGAGAGCCGTAGAGCCAGTCGTACTCGGGAGTGCCCTCCTCGGGACCTCCGCTTCCCCGGGGACGGTCAGCCATGCCGGCGAGGCTACCGTGAACGGGACAGCGACCCGGTGAACCGCCGTACCTTCCGTGTCCTGGCGGCGCGTCGCGAACGGCCGCGACCACAGTGACTGGTGATACTGGGCGGGCATCTCGTCCACTTCCCCGCAGAGAGGTCGCCCTCCTCGATGTCGACTGCGACGCCCCCAGGGTTCGTCCGAGCCGCCAGCTCCGAGCGGGCGCGACGCGTCCGCTTCCGTCGCGCCGTGACCCTGATGGTGATGACCCTCCTGGCCCCCGGGTCGGCGCAGGTCGTGGCCGGCAACCGCCGCGTCGGGATGATGGCGCTCCGGATCGCCGGGGCCGTCGTCCTCCTGGTCGCCGTCGCCGCCCTGGTCGGCCTGCTGTGGCGCCCGTTCGCCTTCTGGGCGGCCTTCAACCCCACGTTGCTCGGTGTCCTCCGGTGGACCCTGATCGGCCTCGCCGTCGGCTGGGCGTTCCTCTTCATGGACGCCTGGCGGCTCGGGCAGCCGCTGAGCCTCCAGCAGAACCAGCGGCTGGCGGTCGTGGGCATCAACGGGGTGCTGTGCCTCTCGGTGGCCGGTGCCCTGATCTTCGGCGCCCACGTGGTGGGCGTCCAGCGCGACTTCACCATCGCGATGTCCTCCGACGGCGCCGCCTCCGCCGCGGAGGACGGGCGATACAACGTGCTGTTGGTCGGCGGTGACGCCGGCAAGGGTCGGTGGGGCCTGCGCACGGACTCCATGACGGTGGCCAGCATCGACGAGGAGACCGGCCGCACGGTGCTGATCAGCCTGCCGCGCAACATGACGAACTTCCCCTTCGCCGAGGGGTCGGTCATGGACAAGGCCTGGCCGCAGGGCTACAACTGCGGCTACCCCGACTGCGAGCTGAACAGCGTGAACACCTGGGTCGGGGAGAACCGCGAGCTGTTCAAGGGCGTCGAGGACCCCGGCATGAACGCGACCATCTCCGCGGTCGAGGGGATCACGGGGCTGAAGATCAACTACTGGGCGATGGTCAACCTCGAGGGCTTCAAGGGCCTGGTGGACGCCGTGGGCGGGGTGAGGCTCAACGTGCGCCAGCCGATCCCCGTCGGGCTGCCCAACGAGAAGACCTTCCACTACATCGACCCCGGCACCCGGACCCTCAACGGCCACGACACGCTGTGGTTCGCGCGGGCTCGGGAGGGCTCGGACGACTATTCGCGGATGGCCCGGCAGAAGTGCGTGATGAACGCGATGCTCCACCAGGTCAGCCCGAAGACGATGCTCACCAACTTCACCGAGATCGCCTCGGCCAGCTCCGACATGGTCTCCACCAACGTCCCCTCCAGCGAGTTCGGCCGGTTCATCGACCTGGCGCTCAAGGCGCGGGGACAGAAGGTCAGCACGGTCTCGCTGGTGCCGCCTGCCGTGGACACCTCCGACCCGGACATCGACAAGATCCAGGAGATGATCCAGAAGGGGATCGACCAGGCCGAGGGCACGGCCAAGGCCGCACCCAAGAAGAAGAAGCCGGCCGGGCAGTCCGGGATGACCGGCGGGTCGCTGGGCTCGCTGTCGGAGGGGTACGTCGCCAACCAGGCCGACGACCTCGGCGCCGCCTGCTGAGCCGTAGGGTGTCCGCGTGACCCGATCCGCCCCACCGCGCGTGCTCGCGGTGGTGGTCACCTTCAACCGCCTCGAGCTGCTCCGGCGACTGGTCGCGCGGCTGCGCGAGACCCCCGGCCTGGCCGGCGTCCTGGTGGTCGACAACGCCTCCACCGACGGCACCGGCGACTGGCTGCGCGGGCAGGAGGATCTGCGGTCGATCCTGCTGGAGACCAACACCGGCGGCGCCGGTGGGTTCCACCGAGGCCTGCTCGCGGCGGTCGAGGCGGGCGCCGACCTGGTGTGGCTGATGGACGACGACGGCCTGCCCGAGCCGGACTGCCTGGCGACCCTGCTCGAGCACGACGGCGCCCTGGACTTCTGGGGCCCGGTCGTGGTCGACGAGCTTGATCCGGACCGGCTGGTCTTCCCGATCCGCCCGCCCGGTCGCTCGAAGGCGCTCACCACGCTGGCGCAGGTGCGGGCCGCCGCTGACCGCGACGGACTGGTGCGCGACGTGGTGATCCCCTTCAACGGGGTGCTGGTCACCCGCGAGCTGGTGACGCGGATCGGCTCGGTCCGCGAGGAGTTCTTCATCTGGGGCGACGACCACGAGTACCGGCTCCGGGCGATGCGCGCCGGGGCCCGGACCGCCACGGTGGCCGACGCCGTGCTGCGCCATCCCACGGTGGGGGAGCTCGGCACCCCGATGGCGTTCGGCAGGACGACGTACAACCACAGCCCCAGCGACCTGAAGCACTACAGCATGGCGCGCAACAACCTGCTCAACCTCAAGGAGTACGCCGGCCCCCTGCACGCGGCCGCGTTCGTCGCGAAGACGCTGTGGTTCTACACCTTCACCCGGCCCAGCCCGGCCCGCCTGCGGCTCTCGCTGCAGGCGATGCGCGACGGGCTGCGCGGCGACTTCACCGGTCACCGGAGGTTCCTGCCGTGACCGGGGAGACGGTCGCGGTGGTCGTGGTGACCTACAACCGGTCCGCGCTGCTGACCGGGATGCTCGACGGGCTGGCGGCGCAGACGCATCCGCCGGACGCGGTGTGGGTGGTGGACAACGCCAGCACCGACGACACCGCCGAGGTGCTGGCGGCACGCACCGACCTGCCGCTGCGGGTGCTGCGGCTGGAGGAGAACACGGGCGGGGCCGGCGGCTTCCACCGGGGTGCGGAGGAGGCGACCCGGGCCGGCTACGACCGGCTGTGGCTGATGGACGACGACGTGGTCCCCGTCCCGGAGTGCCTCGAGGTGCTGATGTCGGTGGACGAGGACTGCCTGATGGCGGTGCGGGAGGACCGGCAGGGTCGCCTGGTGGAGAAGAGCGCGATCCGCTTCGATCTCGCCAACCCGTTGGCGATCCGGCCCAAGACCGCCTCGGTGGACAGCACCTACTCCAGCCGGGCCGAGATGCCGGCGCTGCTCCCGGTCGAGAACGTCGCGTTCGAGGGCTTCATGATCCGCCGCCGGGTGGTGGAGGAGATCGGCCTGCCCGACGCCTGGTTCTTCATCTTCTACGACGACTGCGACTACGCCCTGCGGGCCCGGGCGGCCGGCCGCACGATCTGGGCTGTGCGGGACGCCGTACTCGTGCGCCAGCTCGACTTCGACCAGCAGCACGCGCTGGACGGCTGGAAGGGCTATTACATGTACCGCAACCTGTTCGCGGTGCACCGGCGGCACGGGCAGAACGCCCTGGTCCGGGCCAAGCCGTACCTCATCACCGCGGGTGTCCTGGCGCTGGCGCCGCTGCGCGGCGGGCGGGCCGAGGCGCGCAATGTGATGGCCGCCCTGCGGGACGCCCGCAGGATGCCGCGTACGCCGGAGGGTCGGGGTGGTCGCCCCGCTTCCCGGTAGTAGCATCCCGAGCACCATGGGCGAGCCGACGACAACCGATGACGACCTCGTGGTCCATCACGGCAGGGGCTTGGTCGACCTCGAGGGGCTGCACCTGCCGAAGCGGGTCAGCGGCGTCCTGGATGTCGAGATCGGGGACCACCGGGTCTGGTCCTTCCAGGCCGACCGGCACGACGACGCCGACGAGGACGGGCTCCGGCTGATCCCGTGGCCGGAGGTGCTCAAGCGGTTCCTCGACGGACGGGCTCGTGTGGTGGTGCGCGAGCATGTCAGCGGCAAGGCCCGGCTCGACGTCGAGGTGCAGCTCGGCACCGGCGAGGGCGAGGTGCAGATCCGCGACGCGGAGGGCCGCTCCCTGGCGGTGACGAAGTACGGCCGCCTCAACCGGCCCTTCGACGGTGCCGACCGGACCGCCGTCGAGGGCTACCTCGACGAGTGCGAGAAGGTGCTCGCGGTCCTGCGTGAGGACTGCGGCCTGCCGGCGTTCATCTCCTTCGGCACGCTCCTGGGCGCCGTACGCAACGGACGGCTGATCGGGCACGACGTCGACGTCGACCTGGGCTACCTCAGCGACTACGAGCACCCCGCCGACGTGATCCGCGAGTCCTTCCGGGTCGAGCGGGCCCTCACGGCCGCCGGCTACCGCTGCAAGCGCGAGAACGGCGGCTTCCTGGCGCTCTACTTCACCCAGTCCGATGGCGTGCTGCGCAACCTGGACGTCTTCGCCTGCTGGCGGGTGGGGGAGTACCTCTACCAGGTCCACGACATCCGGGAGAAGCTGCCGCGCTCCTCGGTGGTGCCGCTGGGCGAGATCGAGCTGGAGGGCCGCACCTGGCCGGCGCCGAACCGGCCGGAGGACCTGCTGCAGGCGGCCTACGGCCCTGGGTGGCGCGTGCCGGACCCGGCCTTCGAGTACACCGCGCCCCGGGCGCGCGCCCGGCGGATCGGTGGGTGGCTCGGTGGCCTGCGCGCCGACCGCGACCGCTGGATGGGCTACTACGGCCGCAAGGGCCGGCTGGCGCCGCCGACCGAGCCGAGCGACTTCGCCCGCTGGGCCGCGGAGCGGATGCCGCAGGACTCCTACGTCGTGGACCTGGGGTGCGGCACCGGCGGGGACGCCGTCTGGTTCGGCGAGCAGGGCCATCGGGTGCTGGCGGTCGACTTCGTCCCGGCCGCGGTCCGGGTGGCCACCGATGCGGCCGAGGCGGCCGGCGTGCCGGTCGAGGTCGAGCAGTCCAACCTCTACGACCTGCGTCACGCCCTGGGGCTGGGGGCCCGGCTCAGCCGGCGAGCACCGGTGACCGTCTACGCCCGAGGGCTGCTGAGCGACCTCAACCCCCAGGGGAAGCCCAACTTCTGGCGGCTGGTCACGATGGCCGGCGCCGGCGGTGGCCGGCTGCTGCTGGAGTTCGACTCGATCGTGGCCCTGGACGGGCGCCGCGTGGGTCCGGGCCGGCGCAAGCGGCGGCTGGACCCGATGCGGGTGATCCGGACGGTGCAGCGTCAGGGGGGCGTGGTGGTCGACCGAGAGGATGTCAGCGGTGAGAACGGCCCGAAGTGTCGGATGATGGTGGAGTGGCAACGATGAAGCAGCAGATGCGGAACTCGGCACGCGAGGCGGTGCGCCGGGTGGCCCCGGGCGCCTGGAACGCGGTCGAGGACGTAGCCCGCCTTCGAGGGGAGCTCGCCGAGCTGCGGCAGCGGGTGCAGGAGCTCGAGGACGACGTCCAGGAGAACCGACAGCTCAACCGGCGGGTGGCCGAGCTCACCGACATCGTCCAGGAGCTGCTGATCCCGATCGCGAACCGCGACGACGCCGCGGTCCAGGAGCTGCTGGACCGGCAGCGAGAGCTCTTCTAGCCCGCCGCCTCCCGCCTGCGCATCCGGGCCCGGAGCCGGGTGAGTGCCCTGGCGGTCCCGCTCTCCTCCTCCGGGGGCGGGTTATCGCCCGGGTCGGGCTCGCCCCGGCGCAACCTGGCGACGCGGCGCCGGCTGCTGGCCAGCTGCTCCACGGCCTCGGCGAGTGCCGCGACGCTGGCCTCGGCCACGGCCTCGGGTGCCGGGGTGGCCAGGCCGTCCGACGGCTCGCCGACCTGGTCCCGGTCCACGCGGACGTCCAGGTCCTCCAGATCGCCCACCAGGTCGTAGTTGCTGACCCGCAGGGCGTCAGTGATCTCCTTGGTACGGCGTGCCAACGCCGGCGCGTAGGCCTCCGGCAGCACGATCTTCTGGCTGCCCGTGCGGGCCAGCGAGCTCTCGGCCAGGCCGTGTTTGACGAGCATGGCGTACTGCGGCCAGCGCACCGTGTCGGAGAGCTGCAGGTTGAGCCGGCGGAGGGCCTCGGCCTCGGCAAGGCCGATGCCGACGTTGCTGCCGCGGACCTCGGTGTCGTAGGCCTCGGGCCGGATGCCCAGCACGGAGCAGAAGCGCTCCCACAGCAGGCCGCTCGGAGCGCCCACCGGCGGCAGGGTCACCACGTGCACCCGCTGGGGGGTCAGGCCCTCGGCCCAGTTGGAGAGGACCAGCCGCGGGTCCTGCCCCATCCAGATCCCACCCGGCCCGTGGTCGTCCGGGCCCGCGGTGGCGGCGCGCTCGAGGAACTCCGCATAGCTCATCGTGCGCCGGTTCTTGACCTCCTCCTGCCAGACCGCCGGCACCTGCCGTCGCAGGTCGCGCAACGTCATCACCAGGTGCGCCTCGTCGAAACCGGACAGGGAGTTGAACGCACGGTCCACCTGGCGCGGTGTGGCCCAGGCCAGCAGCTCGGAGGAGATGAGCACGTCGCCCTCGGCCTCGGACGCCTCGGCGGTGAGTCTGTCCCACCCCCCGACCGATGCCTGGGTCGGCTTCCTCCCGAACGCCGCACCGCGCAGGTCGAGGGCCGCCTGGTGGTGGGCGGCCGCGCTCGCTCCGGGGTAACAGAGCCCGGCCCGGGCCAGCGCCTCCCGGTTCTGCCAGAGCACGTTCTGCAGGAAGGTCGTCCCGGTCTTCGGCGCACCCACGTGGATGAAGACCCGGCGGGGACGTCCGGAGCGGTCGGTGATTCCGGGGGTTTCCGACGTCATGGGGCCGATCCTAAGCGGGCGCGGTACGGGATCGCCGACACGGCTCCGGGTCCCCGGTCGCCGGATCCGCCGCGGGCTAGACTGCCCGCGCCCGCGCACCTGCTCAGAAAGGCCCTCCACGTGTCCGACCCCGCCGTGTCCGACTCCGCCACGCCCGACCTGGTCGTCGTGGGCGCCGGCCTCTTCGGCCTGACCATCGCCGAACGGTGCGCCGAGGAGCTGGGCAAGCGGGTGCTCGTGCTGGACCGGCGCTCCCACATCGGAGGCAACGCCTACTCCGAGCGCGACCCCGAGACGGGGGTGGAGGTGCACAAGTACGGCGCCCACCTCTTCCACACCTCCAACGAGCGGGTGTGGGAGTACGTCAACCGGTTCACCGACTTCACCGACTACAAGCACCGGGTGTTCGGCAAGTACCAGGGGCAGGTCTACTCCCTGCCGATGAACCTCGGCCTGATCAACCAGTTCTTCGGTCGCAGCCACACCCCGGACGAGGCCCGCGCGCTGATCGCCGAGCAGGCCAGCGAGATCGCCACCGAGGACGCCACGAATCTGGAGGAGAAGGCGGTCAGCCTGATCGGGCGGCCGCTCTACGAGGCGTTCATCAAGGGCTACACCGCCAAGCAGTGGCAGACCGACCCCACCAAGCTCAGCGCGGACATCATCACCCGGCTCCCCGTCCGCTACACCTTCGAGAACCGGTGGTTCAACGACACCCACGAGGGGCTCCCGGTCGACGGCTACACCGCCTGGCTGACCAAGATGGCCGACCACCCCAACATCGAGGTCCGCCTGGAGACGGACTTCTTCGACGTCGCCGAGGACTACAAGGGCAGGGTGCCGATCGTCTACACCGGCCCGGTGGACGAGTACTTCGGCAACAGCGAGGGCCGGTTGTCCTGGCGCACGGTCGACCTGGAGGAGAGCGTCGAGGAGGTTGACGACTTCCAGGGCACCGGCGTGGTCAACTACAACGACCAGGACGTCCCCTTCACCCGGATCATCGAGTTCAAGCACTTCCACCCCGAGCGGGTCAAGATCCATATTCCCGGCAAGACGGTGATCGTGCACGAGTACAGCCGGTTCGCCGAGGAGGGGGACGAGCCCTACTACCCGGTGAACACCGCCGAGGACCGGGAGAAGCTGCTGAAGTACCGCGACCTGGCGAAGAAGGAGCAGATGGTGCTCTTCGGCGGCCGGCTCGGCACGTACAAGTACCTGGACATGCACATGGCCATCGGGTCGGCCCTGTCGATGTTCGACAACCGGCTCAAGCCGCACTTCCAGGACGGGGCGCCGCTGACCTCCGGCGGGGTCGACGGCGACTGACCCGTCGCGGCGTATCGCGGCTCACAACCAATCGCCGCGCCCGGACGTCCTATAACGCGTCCGCGTCACTTACAGTGTTGCGGGTGCGCTGGTCGCCGTACGCGACCACCCGATCTGTACTCAATGCTCTGGGGGAGATTCCACCGTGAAGAAGTTCGCCTTGCTCAGCACTGTGCTGGCAGTGCTGAGCACCCTGTTCATGGCCACCCCGGCCAATGCCTGGGAGCCGGCCGGCGGCGCGACGTTCAACACGCCTGCGCCGTGGGGCGGGTATGACGCCCGCTACCGGATCATCAAGAAGGTCGAGGAGGCGATCGCCCGCACGCCCCGGGGCGAGACGATCCTGATCACGAGCTACTTCCTGGACCGCGACATCACCGCCGACCGGCTGATCAATGCCTGCAAGCGGGGCGTCTCGGTGCGGGTGCTGCTGGACAGCGGCGTCAAGGACGCCCCGGCCCGCCGGGTGATCAAGGCGCTCAACGCCGACAACCGCACCGGCGACGGCCCGAAGGCCGGCCCGTGCAACACCCGGACCCGCACCATGGCCCGCGGCCAGGTGCAGAACCTGGACGAGCCGCTGACCCGCACCCAGGCGCTGAACAGCGTCACCACCCGGCTCGGCACCGAGTGGTCCTGGGGTCAGGACAAGAGCTACGTCTACCAGTGCAAGGCCGCCTGCCGCAGTGGCAACGGCGCCATGCACGACAAGTTCTTCGCCTTCTCCAAGACCGGCTCGGCCAACAACGTGATCATGGTGAGCTCGTCGAACCTCAACAAGGGCGGCGCCTCCAAGGGCTGGAACGACATGTGGACGATGAAGCGTCGTCCGGGCAGCTTCGCGAAGTACCAGGCGCAGCACCTGGCGATGACCCGTGAGCAGCGGGCCTCGACCTCGCGCAACCAGTACGTCGACGGCCCGTTCGTCAGCCGCTTCTACCCGATCATCGGGGCCGGCAAGGCCAAGGACCCGGTGCTCGCGGACCTGAACAAGATCAAGTGCTGGAGCGGGTTCGGTCGCACCCAGGTGAACGTGTCGATGTTCTGGTGGGGCGGCAAGCGCGGCAACTGGCTCGCCGACAAGCTGCTCTCGCTCGGGCGCAACGGGTGCACGGTGAAGATCATCGTCGGCGCGCCGACGAAGGAGATCATCGGCAAGCTGCGCCTGGCGGCCCGCCGCGGCGTGATCCAGCTGTGGGACAGCCGGAAGAACTACACCGGCGACTCGCTGCCCGACGTGCGCACGCACATGAAGTCGGTCATGGTGCGCGGCGCCATGGGCAGCAACCGCAAGATCCGCTGGGTCACCACCGGTTCGATGAACTGGACCGGCGGCGCGCTGACCTACAGCGACGAGAACACCCTCAACATCACCGGCGACGTCGCCTACGCGCCGTACCGCAAGCAGTGGGAGCGCATCCGGAACTTCTCCAAGCGCTACCGCTGAGCAAGCAGCCGACCCGCCCGGGTGCGCAGGCCGTTCGCGAGCCTGCGGACCCGGGCGGTTCCGTTCCCGGCAGGGGCGGACATTCCGGTCCTGCGGCTCTGCTGGGCCAGCAGCCGGTCCCGCTCGCGGGTGAGGTCGCGGACGTCGCGGATCATCTGGTCGATCGCCCGGCCGGCCACCTGTAGTCGCTCGGACTCGCTGACCTCGTCCGGTGAGGGGCGCACCTCGGGGTCGGCGGGAGGCACCAGATCCTGCAGGTCGCCTGTCACCGGGTAGCCGGTCCGGCCGAGCTCGTCCACGGCGGCCAGGGACAGGTCCCGCATCCGCAGCGCCTGCTCGGGACGCATCCCGAAGCGCGGGCCGTTCTGCGGCACCAGCACCTCGTGGCCGAAGTACTGCCGCACCCAGCGGTGGAACTCGGGCCGGGAGCTCAACGGGTCGGAGAGGTAGGGCTTCACGTCGTGCAGCAGCGCGGCCTGCGGCGCGCCGAGCGACTCGTTGCCCACCGCCAGCGACATGTCGAAGCCGGTGTCGTCGAAGCCGAGGACCTCGCGCCAACGCTGCCACAGCAGCTCGCGCGGCGCCCCGGCCGGCGGCAGGGTGACCAGGTGGACCCGGGAGGGGTCGCCCACCGCCCGTGCCCACCGGTCGGCGACCGCGACCACGTCCTGGGTCCGCCAGCTCCACGGGCCGGGGAGCCGCCGCGCGAACGCCTTGTCCATGAACTCGTCGAAGCTGTCCTGGGACAGCATCTTCAGCGACTCCTGCCACACGGCGGGGAACTGTCGGACGTAGTCGCGGACGGTGATGACCACCTCGACCTCGGCGGGGGCCAGGTCCTCGATGGCGCTGCGCGCCTCGTCGGCGTCGAGCATGGACCAGAACTCGTGGGAGAGCAGGCCCGTCCCGTTCCACGCCGCGAGGCGCTGGGTGAACCTGCCCCACACGTCGCCGTTGCCGGCGAGCTCGCTGAGCGGCGCCCCCTGGGCCTGACGGAAGGCGTGGTAGTGCTCCATCCGCTTCCGGCCGGGGTAGAGGAGGCCCTGGCGTCGCAGCAGCTCCCGGTTCTGCCACATGATCGTCTGTAGGTAGGTCGTGCCGCTCTTCGGCAGTCCGATGTGGAAGAAGACCCGGTCGGCCATGCGGCGTGTGCCCCCTTGGAGTGCGAGATGGTGCGCACAGCGTCGCACACGCCGGGGTGCTCGTCCGCGAGGCCTCACGCCCGTGCGTCGCGCCCCACCGGCTCGGCTAGGCTCCCTCATCGCCCCGGCGTACCGGGGCGATGACACGAGGAGGATTGCTGTGATCGGGATGGTGCTCGCCGCAGGGGCGGGGCGTCGGCTGCGGCCGTACACGGACACGCTGCCCAAGACGCTGGTGCCCGTGCGGGGCGAGGACACCGTGCTCGACATCGCCCTGCACAACCTCGCGGCCGTCGACCTGCGCGACGTCGTGGTGGTGGTCGGCTACGCCGCCGACGCCGTACGCGAGCGGCAGGCGTCGCTGGAGAAGCGGTACGGCGTGCGCCTGAAGCTGGTGTTCAACGACAAGGCGGAGATCTGGAACAACGCCTACTCGATGTGGTGCGCCCGCGAGGAGATGGCCGACGGCGTACTCATGGTCAACGGCGACACGGTGCACCCGGTGTCGGTGGAGGAGACCCTGCTGGCCGCGCGCGGCCCCGAGCTGCTGCTGGCGGCGGACGTGCACAAGCGGCTCGCGGACGAGGAGATGAAGATGCAGGTCGACGAGGCCGGGCATCTGAGCAGGATCACCAAGCTCATGGATCCCGACTCCGCGATGGGGGAGTACATCGGCGCCAGCCTGATCGAGGCCTCCATCGTGCCGCGGCTGGCCGACGCGCTGCAGGCCACCTTCGAGCGCGACCCGGACCTCTACTACGAGGACGGCTACCAGGAGCTGGTGAACCGGGGCGAGAGGATCTCGCTCGCGCCGATCCCCGAGGGCACCCCCTGGGTGGAGGTCGACAACCACGACGACCTGGCGATCGCCCGGACCGTCGCCACCCGGTACTGATCCCGAGGACACACCGGGGACGCGATGTGCACCTCCCCAGGTGTTCCCACTACTAGACTCCAAAACCACTGGCCCCACAGGTAACACCACGGGTGCCGTTGGGGGGACCTGATGGTGGCTGGTCGAGACCAGACAACTCACCGTCAGTGGGGTTTCCATCGTGCGCAAGGCAAGGCTGTTGATCGCTCTGGCGCTGCTGCTGGGCGGATTGGCCGTGGTGTCGGCCCCGGCTCAGGCCCAGCCCTCCTGGGCTCCCGACGGCGGGGCCACCTTCAACGTGCCCAAGCCGTGGGGCGCGAAGGCCGAGCGCTACCGGATCGTGGAGAAGGTGGATCGCGCCATCCGCAACGCGCGGCCCGGGTCGACCGTGCTGGCCACCACCTACCTGATGGACCGGTGGGACACCACCGAGGCACTGATCGACGCCTGCCGCCGCGGAGTGAAGGTCCGGGTGATCCTGGACGAGTCGATCTACGGCCGCCCGGCGAAGAAGCTGATCAAGTACCTCAATGCCGACAACCGGGTGCAGACCCGCAAGGTCGAGGTGAAGAAGCTGGTCAAGCCGGCCAAGGGCAAGAAGGGCAAGAAGGCCGGCAAGAAGGGCAAGCGGAACAAGCCCACCTACAAGACCGTCACCAAGACCAAGCGGCTCCCGGCCCGGACCGGACGCTGCAACGGCCTGCGCCCGGACAAGCGCGCCGCCGTGGTGAAGCGGGTGAAGAAGAAGTTCGAGGCCGAGCAGGAGCGCAAGGCCGAGCGCCGGGCCGCGAAGGCGAAGCGGGCCAAGGCGAAGGCGGACAAGCGCGCCGACCGCCGTACGGACAAGGCGAAGAAGAAGCGCGGGTCGAAGAAGGCGAAGGAGGCCCGCGAGAAGCGGCAGAAGCGCTGGGCCGAGAAGTGGGCGAAGATGTCCAAGGCCGAGCGCAGGAAGTGGAAGGCCGACAAGCGCAAGGAGCGGCTCCGCAAGAAGGAGGCGCGCGCCGAGCGGGCGGAGAAGAAGGCCCAGCAGCGCAAGGCCAAGGCGAAGAAGCGCAAGGCCAAGGCCCGCGCCGAGCTGGCCAAGCGGACCCGCAAGGCGATCCGCAGGGCCGCGCGGCCGCAGACCCGGCAGATCCCCTACGGCAAGGCGAAGCGGATGGCGCGCGCCGACCTGTCCAGCAAGGCATCCTGGGGCCCGGACGGCAGCTACGTGAAGATGTGCAAGAACGCCTGCCGCAGCGCGCACGGGGCGATGCACAGCAAGTTCTACCTGTTCTCCGAGACGGGCAGGGCGCGCAACGTGGTGATGGTGAGCTCCTCGAACCTCAACAAGGGCGGGGCGAACCTGGGCTGGAACGACATGTGGACCATGCGCTCGGCTCCCAAGTCGTTCCGCCTCTACCGCAAGCAGCACCGGAAGATGACCCGGGAGAAGATCGGCACCAAGCGGGGCTTCACCTTCAAGGAGAAGGGCACCAAGTCACGCTTCTACCCGCGCATCCAGGGGGACAAGCGCAAGGACCCGGTCATGGCCGAGCTCGAGCAGATCACCTGCCGGACCTCGGTGCCGGTGAAGACCCGACCGGACGCTCAGGGCAAGAAGGCCACGAAGGGCAAGAAGGGCGACAAGGCCAAGAAGGGCGACAAGGCCAAGAAGGGCGACAAGGCCAAGAAGGGCAAGAAGGGCAAGAAGAAGGTCGCCATGAAGAAGGTGGCCACCAAGGTCCACGTGTCGATGTTCTGGTGGAGCGGCAAGCGCGGCGAGCGGCTGGCCGGGCAGCTGGTCCGGCTGGGCAAGAAGGGCTGCGACGTCAAGGTCAACCTCGGAGCCCCCTCGCGCAAGGTGATCACGCGGCTGCGGATCGCGGCCAAGCGCGGGAGGCTGGAGCTGTGGGACAGCCGGCACGACCTGTGGGGCGACGAGCTGCCCGACGTGCGCAGCCATCAGAAGCTGGTGCTCGTCAAGGGCGGGTACGGCAAGGACCGGATGACCACCCGGGTGTTCACCGGCTCGATGAACTGGACCGGCGGAGCCCTGCAGTTCAGCGACGAGAACACCCTGATGCTCACCGCCTCCTCGGCCTACCGGGCCTATCTGGCCAACTGGAAGAAGGTGCGCCGTAAGTCCCGGTATGTCGCCGGCTGAGGCGAGGGGGGACCGCCGCGCTAGGTTGTCCCCGATCGAGAGGAGACGCCCGTGCCGGTCCTGAGCAGGATGCTCCCCAGTCCTCTGTTCATGGACATCCGGCGGGGGGCGGTCGAGGGGCTGGACCGGCTGTTGCACGAGCGGTTCATCTCCACGGCGGGACGCGTCCTGGTGGCCGTGGGGCCGTCCCAGGGCGCTGCGATCTGGTCGACCCTGGAGCCCTCGCTGCCGGAGGCGGAGGTGATCTCGGTCAACGACGCCAGCCTCGCCGAGGCCGGCCGACTCCAGGCCGCCCTGGGCGAGAAGGGGTACGACGCCGTCGTCGCGATCGGCGGCGGCAAGACCCTCGACGTCGCCAAGTACGCCGCCACCCGCGCGGGCCTGCCGATGGTCGCCGTCGCCACGAACCTGGCCCACGACGGCATCGCCTCGCCGGTGGCCTCGCTGGAGCATGCGCACGGCAAGGGCTCCTACGGCGTGGCGATGCCCCTGGCGGTCGTGGTCGACCTCGACTACGTGCAGGCCGCCCCCGCGTCGCTGGTGCGGGCCGGCGTCGGCGACGTGCTGAGCAACCTCTCGGCGATCGCGGACTGGGACCTGGCGCATCGGACGCGGGGCGAGCCGATCGACGGCCTGGCCGTCGCCTTCGCCCGCACCGGTGCCGAGGCGGTGATCGCCCGCGACGACGGGATCGAGAGCGAGGAGTTCCTGGTGGTGCTCGCCGAGGCCCTGGTGCTCTCGGGGATGGCGATGGCCGTGGCCGGCTCCTCCCGCCCCTGCAGCGGTGCCTGCCACGAGCTGCTGCACGCGGTCGACCAGCTCTTCCCGGGTACGGCGGGCCACGGTGAGCTCGCCGGGGTCGGTGCGCTGTTCGCCACCATGCTCCGCGGGGAGGACCGGCGCTTCGAGGAGATCGCGGCCGCCCTGACCCGGCACGAGCTGCCGAGGTCGCATCGCGACCTGGGGCTCACGGCTGAGCAGTTCGCCGCGGCGGTGCGTCTGGCCCCCAGCACCCGGCCGGACCGCTACACGATCCTTGAGGACCTCGACCTCGATGACGCGGCGATCGCGGCGCGGGTCGAGGAGCTGGCGGAGCGGACCGCCTGAGCCCTCCAGCGTGGCGGGGGACACCCCGTCAGGGACACCGGGCCGCGCGGTCCCGGCTGATAACTTGTGCGACGTTGACCCAACCCGGAGGAAGGCACCTGTGAGCGAGGCACGCGTGAGCGAGTCGGCACCCGAGACGACTCGCGGCTACCGCATCGTCCAGCACACCCTGATGCGTCCGGACGAGGACCTGGACATCCGTCCGCTCTACGTCAACGGACTCTCCAGCTTCTCCGGTGGCGATGCGCCGACCAAGCAGATGGGTCGCGAGGAGAACCAGGACACCGTCAAGACGGAGACGACGCCCGAGGGCGAGCAGGGGATCAGCGGCTTCGGCCGGATCTCCTCCGACGGCTACGCGATCGCCGAGCCCGGCAAGCGGCTCTCCTTCGGTGCCTATTTCAACGCGTTCCCGGCCAGCTACTGGCGCCGCTGGACCGACATCGAGTCCGTGCGGCTCACCGCCCGGCTGAGCGGATCGGGGAACCTGCTGATCTACCGCTCGACCGCCAAGGGGCACGTGATGCGTGCCGACGCCGTGCACATCGACAGCGACGGGGTGCAGGAGGTCGTCTTGGACCTCTCGCTCCAGCCGTTCATCGACGGTGGGTGGTACTGGTTCGACATCGAGGCCGAGAACCGCGAGCTGGTGCTGGAGAGCGCGCACTGGTCGGTGGAGACCGACCGGATGCGGATGGGCACCCTGACCATCGGGATCACCACCTTCAACCGGCCGGACTTCTGCGCGGCCCAGCTGAAGAACCTGGCAGAGACGCCGGCCGTGCTCGACGTACTGGACGAGGTCATCGTCGTCGACCAGGGCAACCAGAAGGTGCGCGACGACGAGAGCTACCCGGCGGCCGCGGCCGTCCTGGGGGACAAGCTGCGGATCATCGACCAGGACAACCTCGGCGGATCGGGCGGCTTCTCCCGCGCGATGCTCGAGGCCGAGGCGCGCGGCCGATCCGACTACGTCCTGCTGCTCGACGACGACGTGGTCTGCGAGATGGACGGCATCCTGCGCGCGATCACCTTCGCCGACCTGTGCAGCCGGCCGACGATCGTCGGCGGGCACATGTTCAGCCTCTACGACCGCTCGGTGCTGCACGCGTACGGCGAGACCCTGGAGCGCTACACCTGGTTCTGGGGGCCGGCGCCGTCCACCGTGCACGGACAGGACTTCTCCCGGAAGTCCCTGCGCCGCACCCAGTGGCTGCACCGGCGCGTCGACGTCGACTACAACGGCTGGTGGATGTGCCTGATCCCCACCCAGACGATCCGCGAGATCGGGCTCGCGCTGCCCATGTTCATCAAGTGGGACGACGCGGAGTTCGGCCTGCGCGCCGGCGAGGCGGGCTACCCCACGGTCACCCTCCCGGGGGCCGCGGTCTGGCACGTGCCGTGGACCGAGAAGGACGACACGCTGGACTGGCAGGCCTACTTCCATGAGCGGAACCGGCTGATCTCCTGCCTCCTGCACACGCCCTACGAGCGCGGCGGCCGGATGGTCATGGAGTCCTGGGAGAACCACTCCATGCGGATGGTGGCGATGCAGTACTCCACCGGCGAGACCATCCTGCGCGCCCTGCAGGACGTGCTCGACGGTCCCGAGCGGATGCACCGGGACATGGCCACCCGCCTGGGCGAGGTGCGCAAGATGCGCGACGGCTACTCCGACGGGCACAACGAGAGCGACCTCAGCGCGTTCCCCGAGCCGCGCCGCAAGAAGCCCCCGAAGCGGGGCAAGGCGATGGCCAGCCCGACCACCACGGTCGGGAAGATGCTGGTGGGTGCCGTGGGCCTGGTCCGGCAGGTGACCAAGCCGCGCGACCTGTCGCGGGACTACCCCGAGGCGCTGGTGCCGCACGTCGACCAGCGCTGGTGGCGGCTGGCCCAGATGGACTCCGCGATCGTCTCCACCGCCGACGGCACGAGCGCCTCGTTCTACCGCCGCGACCCCGAGGAGTTCCGGGCCCAGATGACCCGGTCGGCCAAGCTGCACGCGCAGCTGTGGCGGGACTGGCCCGAGCTGGCGCGCCGCTACCGTGACGCGCTGCCGGAGCTGACCAGCCCCGAGGCGTGGAAGCGCACCTTCGAAGGCTACGAGTGACCACGGGCCCGGCGGGCACTGAGCAGCTCCCCCCGCTGGTCCCACCCTCGAGCACCACGGGCCTGCTCGAGGTCTTCCGCCGTCGCTACCTGCTGCGCCTCCTGGTGCGCCGGGAGATCCAGGCGCGCTACCAGGGGTCGTTCCTGGGCCTGGTGTGGTCCTACATCAACCCGCTCAGCCAGTTCTTCATCTACTGGTTCGTGATGGGCGTGATCATGCAGCGCGGCCAGGTGGAGAACTTCGCGGTGCACGTCTTCGCCGGGCTGATCGTCGTGCACTTCTTCGTGGAGACGCTCAACGCCGGCACGCGCTCGATCGTGCGCAACCGCGGCGTGGTGGTGAAGATGGCGGTGCCACGGGAGATGTTCCCCGTGGCCTCCATGCTGGTCTCCGCCTTCCACGTGGTGCCGCAGCTGGTGATCCTGTTGGTGATCTGCCTGACCTACGGGTGGCGGCCCGATCCCGTGGGGATGGCCGGGCTCGCCCTCGCCCTGGTCGCGTGCGCGCTCATCGGTACGGCGATGGCGCTGCTGCTGAGCGTGGCCAACGTGTTCCTGCGCGACGTCTCCAACGCGGTGAGCGTGCTGAGCAACTTCATCCGCTTCGGCGTGCCGATGGTCTACCCGTTCGCGCTGGTGCAGGAGCGGTTCGGCGACATCGGCGGGCACGACTTCGCCCAGTACTACCTGTGGAACCCCCTGGCCGACGCCGTACTGCTCGTGCAGCGCGCCTTCTGGGTCGGCACCACGCCGGACCCGGCCAAGACCGAGGCGGCCAACATCCCGCCGCACCTGATGCAGCTGGGGTGGCTGTGCGTCCTCTTCGGCGTTGTCCTGCTGGTCATCGCCCAGCTGGTGTTCTCCCGCACCGAGGGCCGGATCCCGGAGCAGCTGTGATGAGTGTCGAGAACGCGCCCGAGTCGATCGTGGTCGACAACGTCACCAAGAGCTTCAAGCTGCGCTATCACCGCACGATCAAGCAGGTCAGCGTCGCCGCGCTGCGCCGGGAGAAGATCAGCGACACCTTCGCCGCCGTGGACGACGTCTCCTTCACCGTGCGGCAGGGGGAGTCGGTCGGCCTGATGGGGCTCAACGGGTCCGGCAAGTCCACCCTGCTGAAGCTGATCAACGGGATCATGCGACCCGACACCGGCAGCGTGCTCACCCGCGGCCGGATCGCCGGGCTGATCGCGACGGGCGCAGGGTTCCACCCCGAGCTGTCCGGGCGGGACAACCTCTACCTCAACGCCGCCATCCTGGGCATGTCGGAGAAGGAGACCCAGCGCAAGTTCGACGACATCGTCGAGTTCTCCGAGCTGGGCAAGCACCTGGACAGCCGGGTCGGCCACTACAGCTCGGGTCAGAAGGCGCGCCTGGGCTTCGCGGTGGCGATCCACGTCGACTCCGACATCTTCCTCGCCGACGAGGTGCTGGCGGTGGGGGACAAGCCGTTCAAGAAGAAGTGCATGGAGCGCATGCAGGAGGTGCGCAACTCCGGTCGCACCCTGTTCTACGTCAGCCACGCCGCGGCGTCGGTGCGGAAGATGTGCGACCGGGTGATCGTGCTGGAGGACGGCAAGGTCGGCTTCGACGGCGACGTGGACGCCGGCATCCGCTACCTGCACTACGACGACGACGACCCGACCGACGACGAGGCCATCGGCGCGGACATCTGAGCCCGTTCCGGCTGCCTCGGGCGCGGTTTGGCCGGGCCTCGAGGCGGATCTGGGCTAGATTCACCACACCCGTCGGCGTGTCGAGTGGAAATTACATGTTTGTAGTTACTCAGATTCCTTGCGCTGACCCCTGTGACTGATGTGAAACTTGCTACTCCTGTGACTACTTCCCCCACATGGAGTTGCTCGTATGTCGCCCTTCCGCAGCCGCTACGTGACCGCGTGCCAGCAGTTCCTGGTGCTCGGCACGGTGCTGGTCGCCCTGACGCCGGCGGCCTCCGTCGTCCGACTCGACCTGGCGCAGCCCAGCCAGCCCGTGCCCGGCGCGGGTGCCGGCGTAGCGCCCAGCCCCGCCGAGACGCGGGACCGCGCCGCGGCGCGTGAGGACGCGCAGGCTCCGCAGGAGAGCGGCCCGCGGGAGGCGACCGCGGCCCCCGCGCCCGACGCCGCCCCTGCCCGGGTGCCGGAGCGCAACGTCGCGCCGCAGGTCACCGAGGTCGCGCTGACCAGTGCGGGCGGGGAGGCCCGCAACAGCGAGCCGAAGGAGACCGCACCCGAGCCGGACGCCTCTGGTGAGGGCATGACCCCCGACTCCCTGGGGCCGCGTCCCGCGGAGCCGGAGGCGACCGCCGGCCCGGAGCCCTCGGAGGAGGCGACCGGGGACGTGCTGGTCAGCGAGCCGCAGCCGGTGACCGGCTACGGCACGGTCGGCATCACCTGGCGCTCCGGGGTGGACGTCCCGGCCGGCGCCATGACCTTCGAGGTGCGCTCCCTCAAGGACGGCCGCTGGTCGGTCTGGCAGCCCATCGAGTACCAGGACGAGCACGGGCCCGCGAAGCAGGAGCTCGGTGACGACGTCCGCCCGGGCACCGATCCGGTGGTGGTGGGCGACGTCGACGAGGTCCAGGTGCGGGTGAGCACCGACGGCGCCCGGATCCCCGACGACATGTCCCTCGCCGTGGTGGACCCCGGCACGGACGGGGCCACCGCGACGGAGCCGCCCGCGATCGACACCGGCGCGGACGACCCGGCGACCACGCCGCAGGCCGGTGGCACCGGCGAGGCCCCCGGCTCCGACGTCGCCGCCGACGGCGACGAGAGCGCCGCCGGCACCGACAGCGACGGCGCCCTGGCGCTGCGCGCCACCGAGTTCACCCCCAAGCCGCAGATCTTCTCCCGCGCACAGTGGGGGGCCGACGAGAGCCTGCGCGACGGGTCGCCGAGCTACTACGAGATCCAGGGCGGGTTCGTCCATCACACGGTGAACAGCAACGACTACACCCGCGATCAGGTGCCCTCGATCATCCGCGGCATCTACGCCTACCACACCCGCTCGCGCGGCTGGAGCGACATCGGCTACAACTTCCTGGTCGACCGCTTCGGCCGGATCTGGGAGGGGCGCGCCGGGGGCGTCGACCGTCCGGTGGTGGGGGCGCACACCCTCGGCTACAACGACTACGCCTTCGCCATGTCGGCGATCGGCAACTTCGACACCGCCCGGCCCTCCGAGGAGATGCTGCGGGCCTACGGCCGGCTGATGGGCTGGAAGCTGTCGCTGCACGGCGTGGACGCCGCGTCGACCTCCCAGCGCATCGGCGACCGCACGTTCCCGGCGATCAACGGCCACCGCGACGCGGGCTCGACCGCCTGCCCGGGGCGCTACCTCTACGCCCAGCTGCCAGCGATCCGTCGCTACGCCAAGGCCGCCCAGAGGTCCTGGGCCGGCCGGCAGCTGGAGTCGAACCTGGCCTCGACCGCCTTCCCCGACATCGTCGTACGTCGCAAGAGCGACGGCCGGGCGTTCGTGCTGCCGACCGGCGGCCTGCTCTCGCTCGGCACTCCGCAGAAGGTGCTCACCGGGCTCGACCTCCGCGAGGTCGTCGCCACCCCGGACGTCACCGGCGACAAGACCGGCGACGTGCTGCTCCGGATGGGCGACGGGTCCGTGCAGGTCCGCTCCGGTGACGGCAAGGGCGGCTTCGGCGCCCCGGTGCGCACCCTCGGCGTCTTCAAGGGCTACGAGAAGATCACCGCGGTCGGCGACCTCAACGGGGACGGCAGGAACGATCTGGTCGGGCGCCAAGCCGGCGGGAACCGGCTGGTGGTCTTCCTGGGCGACGGCGACGGCACCTTCCGGACGGTCCTCAAGGGGACCGGATGGGGCGGCTACGACCTGATCTCCGGCGTCGGCGACGTCACCGGCGACGGCCGGCCCGACGTCGTGGTCCGCGAGGGCGGCGTCCTGACCCTGCGGCCCGGGATCGCCGGCAGCACCTTCGGTGCCGACAACGCGCGCCGGATCCCCGGCAGCTACGGCGGCTACGACACCGTGGTCGGCGGCGGCGACTGGAACGGCGACCGCACCGCGGACCTGGTGCTGCGCTCGAAGGCCTCCGGCGCCACCACGGTCCTGCCGGGCCGCGGCGACGGCACCTTCGGCCGGGCGCTGGGCCCGATGAGCCGGGCCGCCGGGCTGAGCTCGCTCAGCACCGCCCAGGTGACCGGGTCCCCGGAGCTCGACCTGGTCGGCCGGTCCGGGTCCTCCGTGGTCGTGGTGCCCAACCGCGGACGCTTCGACACCCGAGCGCCGATCGACACCGGCCTCACGCTCGGCTGGGCCGACACCGTGCTCCGCGTCGGCGACTGGGACCGGGACGGCAAGGGCGACCTGGTCGCCCGCAGTGCCGACACCGGCACGCTGTACCTC
The DNA here is from genome assembly GCF_019931675.1 of Nocardioides rotundus. Taxonomy (GTDB): domain Bacteria; phylum Actinomycetota; class Actinomycetes; order Propionibacteriales; family Nocardioidaceae; genus Nocardioides; species Nocardioides rotundus. Next base: position 2,472,079 of record NZ_CP082922.1, on the reverse strand, counting down.
TTCCGCGGCCTCGGCGGCGGGAAGTTCGCCGACCGGCGAGTGCTGGCCAAGGGCTTCGGCTCGGTGCGCCTGTTGACCGCGGCCGGCGACTTCGACGGCGATGGCTGGCCGGACCTGCTCGGGCAGCCCACGGGCGGGGCCATGCGGCTCTACTCCGGCGGCGGGCTGTCGGGGATCGAGTCCAGCGTCGTGGCGCGGAGCGCCCGCACCGCCTCCAGCCAGATCGGCATCGGGCGCTGGGACTCCGACGGTGCCCCGGACACGCTGCTGCGCAAGGGCGACCGGCTGGTGTGGATGCGCGGCAACGGTCCCGGCGGGCTCACGGGTGGCGAGACCGACCTCGGGATCGACCTGAGCCGCTACGACTGGGTGCTCGGCGTCTCCGACATGACCGGCAGCGCGCACCCCGACGTGATCGTCCGGGAGCGGGCCACGGGCTACCTCTGGATGCTGCCCGGGACCCAGGGCGGCTTCGGGCCGCGGCGGTTCCTGGCCGAGGGGATGGGGGCCTACTCCAGCGCCGGCTGACCTCCGGAGCCGGTGACGCGCTCGTCGTCCCGGATCCGCTGCAGCTGCTCCCGGTCCGCGTTCACCGCGAGGACCAGGGAGCCGGACCGGGCCAACGGCCCGGTGAAGGAGCCGAGCCCGGACGGGGAAGCCGGGTTCGACTCCGCCAGGAGGCGGTCGCCGTGGGCCAGCGGGCTCGCGGCGGCCGCCTCCCACAGCTGGTCGTGGGTCTGCCCGGTGACCGCGAGGTCGTCGCCGAGCGGCGGGTCCCAGGGCGTGAAGGCGTCGGGCTGGCCCCAGATCTCCACTCCGATGTCCACGATCCCGCCACCGGGCGGGGTCGGGAAGCGGACGCCGAGGGGCAGCAGCGCGCTGGCCAGCACCGGGAGGCGGTCCGCGAGGTCGCCGTACCTCTCCACCCCGTCGGGGCCGCACACGACCGCGTCCGCGCTGTTGGCCTCCTCACCCGGCCAGACGACCTCGAGCCCCACCGTCCAGGCGGCCCCGAGGAACACCGGGCCGAGCCAGTGCGTCGGGAGGTCGACGAGCAGCCGCTGGCCGCGCTCGAGGCCGGACTCGTCGGCGAGGAGCGAGGCGCCCTTGGCCACCCAGTTGGCGTACGTCGCCACCGACAGCTCGGTGCGCTCGCCGGACGCGGAGTCGTAGAACGTCACCAGCGGGCGTCCCGGGTCCGCACGCAGCAGGGGCTGGAGGATGTCGTGGAAGACCGGCACCCGGCCCAGGCTACGGGGCGCCCGGGATAGCCTGCGCGGTATGGACGACTTCTGGGCCGTCGTACCCGCCGGCGGGTCCGGGACCCGGCTCTGGCCGCTGTCGCGCCGGGCGCGGCCGAAGTTCCTCCTCGACCTGACCGGCTCCGGCCGGACCCTGCTGCAGGCGACCGTGGACCGGCTGGAGCCGCTCACCGGGGACCGGGTGGTGGTGGTGACCGGTGCGGCGCACCGCGAGGCCGTGCTCGACCAGCTCCCCGTGCTGGATCCCGCCGACGTGCTGGCCGAGCCGTCGCCGCGGGACTCCATGGCGGCGATCGGGCTGGCGGCGGCCGTCCTCGAGCGGCGCGACCCCGACACCGTGCTGGGCTCCTTCGCCGCGGACCACGTGATCGCCGACCCGGACGCCTTCCGGGCCGCCGTGAACGCGGGTGCGGCGGCCGCGCGGGCCGGCTGGCTGGTGACGATCGGGATCGCCCCCACCCACCCGGCGACCGGGTTCGGCTACGTCCGGGTGGGTGAGCTGCTCCCGGACCTCCCGGGCGTGCATCGCGCGGAGGCGTTCGTGGAGAAGCCGTCGGCCGACGTCGCCCGGGAGTATGTCGCCGGCGGGGACCACCGCTGGAACGCCGGCATGTTCCTGGCCCGCCCCGGTGTCCTGCTCGACCTGCTGGCCGAGCAGGATCCCGACTTCGCCGCCGACCTGCGCCGCATCGCCGCCGACCCCGCGCTCCTGGAGGAGATCTGGCCGCGCCTGCCCAGGATCGCGGTGGACCATGCCGTGGCGGAGCCGGCGGCGGCCGCCGGCCGGGTGGCCGTGGTCCCGGCCGACCTCGGCTGGGACGACGTCGGCGACTTCGCCTCGCTGGGAACGGTGGCCGGGGAAGCGGGGCTGACCGTCGTGGGAGACCCGGCGCAGGTGCGCTCGGTGGACGCCTCCGGGCTGGTCGTCGCCGACGGGTCGCGGGTCGTGGCCGTCGTCGGGCTGGACGACGTGGTCGTGGTGGACACCCCGGACGCCCTGCTCGTCACCACCGCGGCGCGGGCTCAGGACGTGCGCCGGATCGTCACCGAGCTCGGCGACGAGGGGCGCGACGAGCTGCTCTGAGGCTGCTCCGGCACCGGCTCCCAGCCGTGGGCGAAGCAGATCGCGGCGAGGCCGGGCAGGTGGTCGGCGGGCACCTCGACCGTGAGCTGCTCCGCGGTGCTGTCGGCCACGCGGAGGCTGTGGTCGCCCACGACCGCTCGGAGGGCCAGCAGCAGGTCCTCCTCGGAAGCGGGAGCGCCGAAGACGGCCCGGTCCTCGGGCCGCCCCGTCAGCGCACGCACGACCGCCTCCCGGGCGCCGAGCCCGAACATGTCGGCGCCCTCCGGCCGCACCAGCGCGGCCGCGCCGGGGCCGTCCTCTCCGGCGGGCAGGACCAGGTCCGCGCGGCCACGCACGCGCGCGACCGGCCGACCGCCCAGCTTGCCCTCCGCCAGCTCGGCGGCCGAGGCCAGCTCGTCGGCCACCGCCGGGCGGGTGACGGCCAGCTCGTTGCCGTAGCCGTCGCGCCGGCCGGCGTACTCCTCCATCACCGTCAGGCCCGCGGCGCCGATGGCGATGTCGACCTGGCCCTCGCGCCACGCCCGCCCGGCCGTGTCGGTGATCAGGACCGCCACCGTCCGTCCGGTCGCCTCCTGCAGCCCCGCCCGCAGCCGGCGCGCGGAGGCGTCGGGGTCGCGGGGGAGGACGAGGTGCCGCCCGGCCGGCACGTTCGAGGCGTCCACGCCGGCCGCGGCCAGCGTGAGGCCGTGCCGGGTCCGCACGATCCGGGTGGCCCCGCGGCGGGCGACCACCCGATCGGTCTCCTCGTCCACGGCATCCTGACGGTCGCCGCGGCGCAGCAGCCCCTCGGCCTTGCTGACGATCTTGCTCGTCACCACCACGATGTCGCCGTCGGCCAGGTCGAGCGCGTCCGCGATCAGCCGGACCAGGTCGGTCCGCGCGTCGACCTCGCCGATCCCGCCGGGGGCGAGCACCTCCAGCCGGCTCATGCCCGCCCGAGCTCCACGGCGGCGGCGGCCATGGCGGCGGTCGCCGCGTCGTCGCTCATCATGAGGGGTACGGCGCGACAGGCGATCGAGGCGTCCTCGACCCGGGCCACCTCGGCGGCGTCCTGCTCGTCGACCAGCCAGCCGTCCAGCACCCCGCCGGCGCTGCGGGCGCCGTAGTGCCGGGCCACCCCGGCGGCGCTGACCTCGACCCCGATGCCGGTCAGCAGCTGCTCGGCCATGCCCCGGACGTGCCGGCCGCCGACGATGGGGGAGATGCCGACGACCGGCGCCGGGCTGCTCTGGATCGCCTCGCGGATGCCGGGGACGCCCAGGATCGTGCCCACGGAGACGACCGGGTTCGACGGCGGCAGCAGCACCAGGTCGGTGTCGGTCAGGGCCTCCACCACGCCCGGCGCGGGCGTGGACCTGTCCAGGCCGACGACCACGACGGTCTCGGCGGGGACCTCGGCGTGCAGCCGGACCCAGTACTCCTGGAAGTGCACGACCCGGCTGCCGCTGGGGGAGTCGGGGTCCGGGATCGCGACGTGCGTCTCGACCCGGTCGTCGGTCATCGGCAGGAGGCGCACCCCCGGCTGCCAGCGCTCGCACAGCGCCCGGGTGACGTCGGAGAGCGGGTAGCCCGCGTCCAGCAGCTGGGTGCGCACCAGATGGGTCGCCAGGTCGCGGTCTCCCAGCCCGAACCAGGACGGCTCGACGCCGTACGCGGCCAGCTCCTCCTTGGCGTGCCAGGTCTCGTCCTTGCGCCCCCACCCGCGCTCGGTGTCGATGCCGTCGCCCAGGGTGTACATCACCGTGTCCAGGTCCGGGCAGACCTTCAGCCCGTGGATCCACCAGTCGTCGGCGGTGTTGGCGACCACGGTGATCTCGGCGTCGGCGGCGACGCCCGGGAGGGTCTGCTCGCGGATGCCGTGACGGAGCCCGCGGAGGAACGTCGCGCCGCCGACCCCGCCGGACAGGACGGTGATCCGACGCATGGGAGGGGTGCCTTCGGTCATGGCGAAAGACTGCACCAGCACCTCATATCACGGCGCGTGTGGGGGGCCCATACCAGATCCGGGCTTGACTTTCGGTGTACGACAGGCATGTAATTCCCACAGTGTTCTTCCCCAGGCTCGGGCTCCGGCCACGGGCTGCGTGGGAGACGAACGAGGGTCGAAAGGGCGAAGGCTGTGAGAGAGCTATTTCTTGTAGAGCCGGACGCTGACGAGGTCGGGTGGCAGGACCGGGCGCTGTGTGCGCAGACGGATCCGGAGGCGTTCTTCCCCGAGAAGGGCGGCTCGACCCGGGAGGCGAAGAAGGTGTGCCTCACCTGTGAGGTGCGCGAGGACTGCCTGGAGTATGCGCTGATGAACGACGAGCGATTCGGCATCTGGGGCGGTCTGTCCGAGCGTGAGCGCCGCAAGCTGAAGAAGCGCGCGGTCTGAGGCGTACGGCGGGGTCCGGCGGCGAATCGGCGCCGGACCCGGCCCGCTTGTAGGCTTCCGCGGCGTGATGGTCACGGCGCTCCTGGTCTCCCATGGCGGCGCCCGGTGGCTCCCCGCGGTCCTGGACGGGCTGGCCTCCCAGTCCCAACCGGTCGACCGTACGGTCGCGGTCGACACCGGCCGCGACGCCGACACCCTCCAGCAGCTGGCCGCCTCCCCGGTGATCGACCGGGTGGTCGAGGCGCCGCGCGACACCCCGTTCGGCACTGCCGTCCGCGACGGGCTCGCCGCCCTGGAGCCCGCCGGCGAGGACGAGTGGGTCTGGATCCTCCACGACGACGCCACCCCCGCCCACGACGCCCTCGAGCAGCTGCTCGCCACGGCCGAGCAGCACCCGGAGGCGGTGGTCCTGGGGCCGAAGCTGCGCGAGTGGCCCTCGCTGCGGCGGCTGCTCGAGCTCGGCGTGACGATCTCCGGCACCGGCCGGCGCGAGACCGGCCTGGAGCGGGGGGAGTACGACCAGGGCCAGCACGACGAGGTCCGCCGCGTCCTCGCGGTGAACACCGCCGGGATGCTGGTCCGGCGTCGCGTCCTGGACGAGCTGGACGGCTTCGACGACGAGCTCCCCGTCTTCGGCAACGACCTCGACTTCGGCTGGCGGGCCGCGCGGGCGGGGCACACGACCGTGGTGGCACCGGCCGCGGTGGTCTTCCATGCCGAGGCGGCCCACCGCGGGCTGCGCCGTACGCCGCTCACGGGGCGGCACACTCACTACCAGGAGCGCCGTGCGGCGCTGTGGACGCTCCTGGCCAACACCCCCGGCTGGCGCGCTCCGCTCCTCGCGGTGCGCCTGGTCATCGGCTCGGTGCTGCGGGCCCTCGGGCTGTTGCTGATCCGGTCGGTCGGCCCGGCGATGGACGAGCTGGCCGCGCTCGGCGCGGTGCTGGGCCGCCCCGGCCGGCTCCTGGCCGCGCGCCGGGTCCGGCGCGAGCGGGCGAGCGTCGCGGATCGCGAGGTCCGGCCGCTGCTGCCGCGCTGGTGGGTGCCCTACCGGCACGGCCTGGACGCCGTCGTCGACTTCGGCACCGCCCTCACCGGTCAGGCCCAGGACGTGGCCGAGCGACGCCGCGCGGCGGCCCTACGCTCCGACCTCGGCACGCCGACCCGGCCGGAGCGGGAGCGGCGCGAGCTGCTCGACGACGAGGACGAGCTAGCCCCCGACAGCGGATGGCTGGTGGCGCTGCTGACCAGCCCCGTGGCGATCGGGCTCACCGTGTTCCTCGTGCTGGTGGCGATCGCCACCCGGGACGCCTGGGGTGCCGTCTCCGGAGGCGCGCTGCCACCGGCGCCCGCGGGCGTGGGGGACTGGTGGCGCCTGCACACCGAGGACTGGCACCCGATCGAGCTCGGCAGCGATGTGGCGGCGCCGGCGTACCTCCCGGTCCTCGCCGGTCTCGGCCTGCTCCTGGGCGGGAGCGCCCAGGCAGCCGTCGGCGTGCTGATGGTGCTCTCCTTCCCGGTCGCGCTCTGGGGCGCGTGGCGCCTGCTGCGGGTCGCGGGTCACCTCGCCACCCCGCTCGGGGCGCCGCGTTGGCTGCTCGGCTGGGGCGCGATGACCTATGCGCTGGTGCCCGCCGTGAGCGGCGCCTGGGGCGAGGGGCGGTACGGCGTCGTCGCGGCGGCCGCCCTCCTCCCCTGGCTGGCCCACGCAGGGCTCGGCCTGGCCGACCCCGAGGCCGACCGCCGGTGGCGCGCGGGCTGGCGCACCGGCGTGCTCCTCGCGGTCGTCACCGCGTTCGCGCCCGTCGCGTGGCCGCTGGCGGTGCTGCTGGTCGTGGTCCTGCTGGCCGCGGGTGCCGCGTTGGCCCGCGACGCGGTGTGGCAGCGCTCGGTCGTGGGGCCGGTGCTCGCCGCCCTCGGCACCTCGGCCGCGCTGCTCCTTCCCTGGTGGCTGCCGCTTTTGGTGCGCGGTCACGCCGGCGGCCTGCTGCTCGACCCCGGGCTGCTGCCGGTGGCATCGCTGGACTCCCTGGACCTCGTCACGGGCGTGGTCGGAGACCTCGCGGCGCCGTTCTGGCCGGGCCTCGTGGTGGCCCTGCTGGCCGTGGCGGCCCTGGTTCCCGTGGCCACCCGGATCCCGGTCCTGGTGTGCTGGCTGGTGGCCCTGGTGGCGGCCGTGGCGGCGCTGCTCCTCTCCGTCGTGGAGCTGCCGCTGGGCGGCGGCACGACCCGCCCGGGGTTGGCGCTGGTCGCCGTACTCCTCCAGGGGCTGGCCGTCGTCGCCGTGGTGATCGCGGGCGCCGCCCCGTCCCGTCGCCTGGTCCGCGGGTCCGCACCCCGGGTCGCCGGCGCCATCGCGGGCGTCGCCCTGCTGCTGGTGCCGCTCTCCGGCCTGGTGTGGTTCGCGGCGTTCGCCGACGACGAGCTGGGCCCGACCGGCGACCAGGGGATCCCCGCCTACATGGAGCAGAGCGCCGACCTCGGTCCCCAGCACGGGATCGTCGTCCTCTCCGGCTCGCTCGCCGACGGGCTCGACTACGTCGTCCGGCGCGGTGACGGGCCGACCGTGGGTGAGCCGGAGATCGCCGCGCTGACCGCGCCGGAGCCGCGGCTCACCGAGACGATGGGCGCGCTGCTGAGCCGCCCGACGCCCGCGGTCGCGCGCTCGCTGGCCGGCGAGGGGATCGAGTACGTCGTCCTCAGCAGCCCGGCCGACCCGCGGGTCGCGGCGGTCCTGGACACCGCCCCGGGCCTGGTCCGGGCCGGTACGGCGGACCGGACCATGCGCGCGTGGCAGGTGACCGCCCCGTTGTCGGCCGAGTCGCTGGCCGCTCCGGGGTCGTCGTACCGCGTCGTCCTGGTGATCGTCCAGGGCCTCGCGCTCGTGGTCGCGCTGGTGCTGTGCGCCCCGAGTCGGAGGGAGGCCGCGTGAGCACATCGACCCACCGCGCCGCGGGCGAGCGGGTCTCGCTGACCGTGGTCCTCGCCGTCCTGCTGCCGTTGCTGACCGTCGGTGGCCTCCTGCTCGTCCGGCCGGCGAGCACGGAGGTCCCCTCGCCGGCGCCGCCCGACGTCCGGCCGCTCACCCGCGCGGACGTCGCGTGCCCGGCGGCGATCCCCGGAACCGGGGCGGTCCGGGCGATGACGACGACGGACGCGAGCGGGCGGCTCGAGGTGCGTCGCGCCGGGCGTGCCCCGGCGACCCGGGTGCCGGTGCGCCCGGGTCGAGTCGGGACCGTGCGGGTGCCCGAGCCGGCGCTGGTGACCGGACGCGACTCGGTGGCTCCCGGGCTGCTCGGGACCCGGGCCGGCGGCAGCCCGGTCGCGGCCACCTCCTGCCCCGCTCCTGCCGGTGAGCAGTGGTTCAGCGGCCTCGGCGGCCAGTTCGAGCACCGGTCGGTGGTCGAGCTGGTGAACCCTGACCGGGGTACCGCGGTCGCCGATCTGACCGTGCACACCGCGCGTGGCGCGGTCCGGTCCCCGCAGCTGCGGGGGATCAGCGTCCCCGGGGGCGGGGTGCGCCGGGTCGACCTGGCCCGGGTGCTCCCCCGGACGGGCCTGATGTCGGCGCAGGTGGTCGTCTCCCGCGGCCGGCTGTCGGTCGCAGTGGCCGACGAGCTGTCCCCGGTCGGCTCGGGTGGCCTGCGCGACTGGATCCCCGCGACGGCCGGGCCCTCGCGGTCCTCGCTGCTGATGGGGCTGGTGCCGGGGGCGGGGGAGCGGACGCTTCTGGTCACCAACCCCGGCGACGACGAGGTCCGTGCCCGGGTGGAGGTGGTGACGGCGAGGAGCACGTTCACGCCGACCGGTGCCGAGGAGGTTCGGGTCGCCCCCGGCTCGGTCACCGCGGTGCGCCTGCCGGACGTCGAGGCGCAGGTGCGCCGCGGGGCTCTCGGGCTCCGTGTGACCGGCACGGGTCCTCTCGTGGCCGGGCTGCGGCAGGTGGTGGACGGCGACCTGTCCCATCTCGCACCCGCCCCGCGATTCTCCGGCCGGGCGGCCGCGGCCCTGCCGGGCGGTCCTGCGCGGGTCGTGCTCGGCGGCGCGTCGGGGGAGGCGTCCGCGTCGGTGGTGGCCCGGTCCGCCGACGGGGCCGTGGTCGCTCGCCGGCGGCTGTCCGTGGGGCCGGACCGGGCGGTCTCGTGGTCGCTGCCGGCGCGAGCGACGTCGGTGCAGGTCTCGGTCTCGGGCTCGCCGGTCTCCGGCGTGGTCGCCCTCGGCGGCCGGGGGCACGCGGTCCTGCCGCTGGTCGCGCCCCCCGTCACCGGCGAGGTCCCGGCCGTCCGCCCCGCGCTGCGCTGATCCGAGGTCGCTGGTCAGCTTGCGGTGGTCGAGCCTGTCGAGACCAGGTCTCCGTCCGGGTCGAGCTGCCTTCGGTGGTCGAGCCGCTTGCGGTGGTCGAGCTTGTCGAGACCACGGCCGGCCTTCGGTGGTCGAGCCCGTCGAGACCACCTGTGATCGGTGGTCGAGCTTGTCGAGACCACGGGCCTGGCGTGGTTTGACGCCTGTTACCTGATCGTGACCCGGATGGGTGTGGATGAGGGTCGTTGGCCGGGTGGGAGTGTCGGTGGCGCCTGGAAGAGTCCGGGTATGTCGACCAAGCCGCTGCATCCGAGCCACCCGGTGGCCGCTGCGGTCGCGCGCATCGAGACCGAACTCACGCAGGCGGCCGGGGTGCCGGTGTGGTCCATGGGCGCGGGCGAGGCCGGGGAGGTGTTGGAGGCGTTGACCCGGGCCCGGGCGCAGACCGATGCGCTGTTGTTGCGGGTGCTGCGTCACGCCGATTCGGTGGAGACCGGCCTGGCCTCGGGGGCGACGTCGACGACGAACTGGTGGGCCCACCGGATGCGGATGGTCCGCCGCGACGCGCACGCCCTGCGCCGGCTCGCGACCCAGGTCGAGGCCCACCCCGAGGTCGCCGAGGCGTTGGAGTCGGGGCGGATCCTGACCGACCAGGCCCGCGCGATCACCGACGCCCTGGAGCAGGTGCCGGAGGATGCTGAGCCGTGGGTGCTGCCCGCCGCCACGGAACGGATGCTGGACCTGGCGGCCGATCACGACGCCAAAGACCTGCGGGTGCTGGGGCGGCGGCTGTTGGAGGTGATCGACCCCGCGACCGCGGACGCCGAAGAAGCCCGACGACTCGAGGCCGAAGAACGCGCCGCACGGGAGCGGGTCGGGTTCGGGATCCGGGACTCCGGTGACGGCACGATGCGGGGCTGGTTCACCCTCCCGGTCGCGCAGGGGGAGATGCTGCGCCGGCAGGTCCACGCCATCGCCTGGTCCAAGCACACCCACCCCACTACGACGGTGGCCGAGCAGACCAACGCCGCCGCGGCCGATGCCGACGCTGTGGACGGTGCGGTCGACCCGGTCCAGGCCCAGCGGCACCGGCCGCTGTCGCGCACGGGACTGGGTGAGGCGTTCTGCGAGCTGATCGAGTCCCGTCCCGCCGACACCCTCCCCACCTCCGGCGGGATCTCCGCGACCGTCGTGGTGACCATGGAGCTGGACACCCTGCTGGGCGGGTTGAAGGCAGCGTCCCTGGACACCGGGTCCAAGATCACCGCCGGCCAAGCCCGGCGCCTGGCCTGTGAGGCCGGGATCATCCCGATCGTCCTCGGCGGACCCTCGGTGGTGTTGGACATGGGCCGCCGGCGCCGGTTCCACACCCCCGCGCAACGGATCGCGATGGGTGTCCGCGACGGCGGCTGCTCCGCCGCGGGCTGCGACATGCCCGCCGACAAGTGCCAGGCCCATCATGAGACACCGTGGTCGAAGGGCGGCTCCACCAGCGTGAAGGACGGCAGGTTCTACTGCCCCTCTCACCACCAGATGATCCACGACCCCGCGTTCCAGCACCACCTCGACAAACACGGCAAAGTCCGCTTCTCCCGACGCACGTGAGCAGCCACCTGCCGACGAAGACTGGTCTCGACAAGCTCGACCACCGAGAGTGCTGGATGGTCTCGACAAGCTCGACCACCGAGAGTGCTGGGTGGTCTCGACAAGCTCGACCACCGGCAGGCCTGGGTGGTCTCGACAAGCTCGACCACCGATACTCCGGCTCGACCAGTGAGGGAGCCGCCCCTGGGGTGAAGACCTCCCGGTCATGTGCAGAAATGCACCCGCGCAGGCCGGAACGCGGTGCAGTACCCCGGGTCGTGGTCGATTCTTCACGCGAGCCCGGGGTCTCGACCAGCTCGACCACCGATGAGTCCAGCCGACCACCGAGGGAGCCGCCCGCGGGGAAGGCACCGGTCGCCCCTGGGGAGGCGGTCAGTCCGCGTCGCCGTACCGGTCGTCGACGTCCTCGGGCGGCACGCCCAGCAGCTCGGCGACCTGCTCGACGACGACGGTGAGCACCAGCCCCTCCAGCTCCTCGCGGCTCGCGGCGCGCTGCTCGATCGGGCGGCGGAAGAGCACGATGCGGTGCGGGTCGGCGCCGCCGCGGCGCACGAGGGACGCGAGCGGCACACTGACCGACTCCCAGTCCTCGGGCAGCTGGGGCGTGTCCTCGACGCCGTACTCCACCAGGCCCAGTCTGTCGGCCCAGCGGTCCTCGATCTCGGCGACGACGGTGACCACCAGGTCGTCGAACCGCTGACGCGCCGTACGTCGCTCCGGCCGCCCCGGGACCCGGGGGAGCACCCCCGGACCGCGCATGCCCCGCCCGTGACGATCCCGTCGGCGACGGCCCGCCGGGGCCGAGGAGAGCGACTGCGGCGACTGCATTCCGCGAGCCTAACCGGGGCGTGAGGAGGCGCGGGGTACCGTCGCCGCGTGAGTCCCGTCCGTCGCTGTTCGCGCACCGCGTGCACCCGCGCGGCGGTGATGACCCTGACCTACGTCTACGCCGACCAGACCGCCGTGGTCGGGCCGCTCGCCACGCACGCCGAGCCGCACGCCTACGACCTCTGCGACGTGCACAGCGAGCGCCTGTCGGCCCCGCGCGGGTGGGAGGTCCTCCGCCTGGCCCCCGACCCGGCGGCCGCGGGGCCCAGCCCCGACGACCTGGTGGCCCTGGCCGACGCCGTACGCGAGGCCGGCCGGCCGGCGCCGCAGCCCGAGGCCCAGCCCGAGCCCGCGTCGGTGCGCGAGGGCGCCCGCCGGGGACACCTGCGAGCGCTGTCCTCGGACTGACTAGGCTGCTCGGCATGCCGCCGACCGCCCTGCACGACCCGGCCGCCCTGGCCCAGGTGTTCAAGGCCTACGACGTCCGCGGGCGCGTGCCCGAGCAGCTCGACGTCGACCTGGTCCGCCGGATCGGCGCGGCCTTCGTCGCGACCACCGGCGCGACCGACGTGGTCGTGGGCCACGACATGCGCACCAGCTCGCCGGGCCTGGCGGCCGCCTTCGCCGAGGGCGCGAGCCGGGCCGGTGCCGACGTGGTCGAGATCGGTCTGGCCTCGACCGACGAGCTCTACTTCGCCTCGGGGGCGTTGGACCGGGCGGGAGCGATGGTGACCGCCAGCCACAACCCGGCGGCCTACAACGGGCTCAAGCTGTGCCACCCGGGCGCCCGGCCGGTCGGGACCGACACGGGGCTCACCGAGATCCGCGACCTGGTGGCCTCCGGGGACGAGCCGACGGCCGAGGAGCCGGGCGTCCGGAGCCGCCGCGACCTCCTGGAGGAGTACGCCGACCGCCTGCTCGCCCTCGCCCCGGTCTCCGGCCGGCCGCTGACGGTGGTCGTGGACGCCGGCAACGGGATGGCCGGCCTGACCGCGCCCGCGGTGCTCGGCCGGATCGAGGACCTGCAGGTCGTGCCGATGTACTTCGAGCTCGACGGCACGTTCCCCCACCACGAGGCCAACCCGATCGAGCCGGCGAACCTCCGCGACCTCCGGGAGCGGGTGGTCGCCGAGGGCGCCGACATCGGCCTGGCCTTCGACGGCGACGCCGACCGCTGCTTCCTCGTCGACGAGCGGGGCGAGCCGGTGTCGCCGTCCGCCCTCACCTCGCTGATCGCCGCCCGGGAGCTGGCCCGCGAGCCCGGCGCGACGATCATCCACAACCTGATCTCCAGCCGCGCGGTGCCCGAGCTGGTCGGCGAGCTCGGCGGTCGCCCGGTCCGTACACGCGTCGGGCATTCGTTCATCAAGGCCACGATGGCCCAGGAGAACGCCGTCTTCGGCGGCGAGCACAGCGGGCACTTCTACTTCCGCGACTTCTGGTACGCCGACTCCGGGATGCTCGCGGCGCTGCACGCGCTCGCCGCGCTCGCCGGGGCCGACGTACCCCTCTCGAGGCTGGTGGACCGCTACACGCCGTACGCCGCCAGCGGTGAGATCAACTCCACCGTCGAGGACCGGGAGCGGGTGCTGACCGCGCTGCGCAACCATCTCGACGGCGAGGGCGTCACGGTCGACGAGCTCGACGGGACCACGTTCACCCACGCGGACTGGTGGGTCAACGTGCGCCCCTCCAACACCGAACCGCTGCTCCGGCTCAACGTCGAGGGCAGGGACACCGCCACCATGGAGCGACTCCGCGACGAGTCGCTCGCGATCATCAGGAGCCAGCCGTGAACATCGACCCCGCCCTCATGGAGATCATCGTCTGCCCGGCGTGCCGGTCCGACCTCCGACCGCTCGCCGAGGAGCTGGAGTGCACCGGCTGCGGGCGCATCTACCCGGTGCGGGACGAGGTCATCCCGGTGCTGCTGGTCGACGAGGCGCGTACGCCGGCCTGAGGGGGTCTCCGGTGACCTGGTTCGACGAGTCCCGACTGGACGACCCTGGTGCGCTCGCCACGGTCGACGTACGTCTGCGCACCCTGGCCGAGTCGGGCGCGCGGGTCCGTCGCGAGGCGGGGGAGGCGGCCTCGGCCATCGCCACCGCGGTCGCGGACGGTCAGCAGCGTCCGCGCGCGGTCGTCGCCGCCGGCCCCGACTCCCGCCTGCTGCGGGCGGTCCTCGAGCCGTGGTGCCCGGTGCCGTTCGTGGCCTGGCCCGGCGCCGGGCTGCCGGGCTGGGCCGGTGGGATGGACCTAGTGGTGATCCTCGCGCCGCAGGGCTCCGACACCGGCTCGGCGTCCGCTGCCGCGGAGGCCGTCCGCCGCGGCTGCCAGCTGGTCGTGGCCGCGCCGCCCGCCTCGCTGGTCGCCGAGCATGCGGCGGGGCGGTGGACCACGCTGCTGCCGGCCACGACCGGCGACCAGCTCGCCACGGCCGTGGTGATGCTGGACTACCTGGACCGGGTGGACCTCGGCCCGCGGGTGGACCCCGAGGAGGTCGCCACGGCGCTGGACCAGGTCGCCATCGGCTGCTCGCCGCACCGGGACCTGTCGGTGAACCCGGGCAAGATGCTGGCGATCGCGCTCGCCGACGCGCTCCCCGTGGTGTGGGGCGGCTCGGTCCTGGCCGCCCGCGCGGCTCGCCGGGTCGCGGAGTCCTTCCGGCGCTCGACCGGCCGGTCCGCGATCGCCGGCGACGCGGACAACCTGCTGCCGGTGCTGCGGGCGACGCCGCGCCGCGACGTGTTCGAGGACCCCTTCGCCGACCCGCCTGCCGAGCAGCGCCCGGTGCTCGTGGTGCTCGACGACCAGCACGAGGACGCGCTCGTGCGGGAGAGCACCGGCCGCCTGCGCGCCGCCGCCGCGGAGCAGGGGGTGCGCGTCGAGACCGTCGAGACCGACGCCACGACCGAGGTGGGTCGCTACGCCTCGCTCCTGCTGAGCGGCACCTGGGCGGCCGAGTACCTCGCCCTCGGTCTGGTCGAGGACTGAACCCCCCAACCCAGCCGAGTCGGCGCTTGTTGACGCCGAGTCGGCGTTAATTGACGCCGACTCGGGGTGAAGTAGCGCCGACTCGGGGTGAAGTAGCGCCGACTCGGGGAGAACAAGCGCCGACTCGCGGTTAGGGTGGTGCCGATCGCCCGCCGTACCCCCTCACGCACAGGAGCCCGCCATGGCCGGAGGACTCTTCGCCCTGCTCGACGACGTGGCCGCCCTGGCGCGGATCACCGCGGCCTCCATCGACGACGTGGGCGCGGCGGCGGGCCGGGCGAGCGCGAAGGCCGCGGGCGTGGTCGTCGACGACACGGCGGTGACGCCGCAGTACATGGAGGGCTCGCCGGCGCAGCGCGAGCTGCCCATCATCAAGCAGATCGCCATCGGCTCGCTGCGCAACAAGCTGCTCTTCATCCTCCCGGTGGCGCTGCTGCTGGCCCAGTTCGCGCCGTGGCTCCTGCCGATCCTGCTGATCTTCGGCGGAACCTTCCTGGCCTACGAGGGCGCGGAGAAGGTCTGGGAGAAGGTCAGCGGCCACGAGAAGAAGCCGGAGGAGGACGCCGACGCGAAGGGGGAGTTCACCCCCGAGCACGAGAAGCGCACGGTCGCCGGCGCGATCCGCACCGACTTCATCCTCTCCGCGGAGATCATGGTGATCGCGCTGAAGGAGGTCGTCGACTCCTCGCCCGACGCCGGCTTCATCATGCGCGCGGTCATCCTCGCGGTGGTGGCCGTCTTCATCACCCTGGTCGTCTACGGCGCGGTGGCGCTCCTGGTGAAGATGGACGACGTCGGCGTCTCGCTGGCCCAGCGGCCCTCCGCCGGCGCCCAGCGGGTCGGCACCGCCCTGGTCGCCGCGATGCCGAAGGTGTTGGCCGCGATCTCGATCATCGGCACGGCCGCGATGCTCTGGGTCGGTGGTCACATCCTGCTGATCAGCCTCGACGAGCTGGGCGGCAGCGTCAGCGGGACGTTCGCCGAGATCCTCAAGGCGCCGTACGGCGTCGTCCACCACTGGGAGCTCCTGGTGCACGACGCGGTCGGTGGATGGCTGGGCACCACGCTGGGATGGGTCGTCAACACCCTGGCCTCGGCGGTCGTCGGCCTGGTCGTGGGCGGGATCGTCGTGGCGGTCATGCACGCCCTGCCGTTCGGGAAGGGCGCGAAGAGCGAGGCCTCCGCCGCCCACTGAGGGCGCGCGAGGATTCCGCGATCGGTCGACCCCGGTCCTACGCTTCTGGGAC
The DNA here is from genome assembly GCF_019931675.1 of Nocardioides rotundus. Lineage (GTDB taxonomy): Bacteria > Actinomycetota > Actinomycetes > Propionibacteriales > Nocardioidaceae > Nocardioides > Nocardioides rotundus. Next base: position 2,456,383 of record NZ_CP082922.1, on the reverse strand, counting down.
AGACGAGCCACAGCAACTCCGAAGGAAGCGTCGATGGACCACAAGGTCAAGGATCTGAGCCTGGCGGCCTTCGGCCGCACCGAGATCGAGCTGGCCGAGCACGAGATGCCCGGCCTGATGGCGATGCGGGAGCGGTACGGCGACTCCCAGCCGCTCAAGGGCGCCCGGATCGCCGGCTCGCTGCACATGACGATCCAGACCGCCGTCCTGATCGAGACGCTGGTCGCGCTCGGTGCCGAGGTCCGGTGGGCCTCCTGCAACATCTTCTCCACCCAGGACCACGCCGCCGCCGCGATCGTCGTCGGCCGCGACGGCACTCCCGAGGACCCCCGGGGCGTCCCGGTCTTCGCGTGGAAGGGCGAGACGCTGGAGGAGTACTGGTGGTGCACCCAGCAGATCCTCGACTGGCCCGGTGAGGGCCCCAACATGATCCTCGACGACGGCGGCGACGCCACGCTCCTGGTGCACCTGGGCGTGGAGGCCGAGAAGTCCGGCCAGGCGCCGGACCCCGCCACCGCCGGCTCCGCCGAGGAGCGGGTGATCTTCGAGGCCCTGCAGGCGTCCCTGGCCGCGTCCCCGGACCGGTTCACCCAGATCGCGGGCGACATCAAGGGCGTCACCGAGGAGACCACCACCGGCGTGCACCGGCTCTACGACATGATGAAGGACGGCTCGCTGCTGTTCCCGGCCATCAACGTCAACGACTCGGTCACCAAGTCCAAGTTCGACAACAAGTACGGCTGCCGGCACAGCCTGGTCGACGGCATCAACCGCGCCACCGACGTCCTCATCGGCGGCAAGGTCGCGGTCGTCTGCGGGTACGGCGACGTCGGCAAGGGCTGCGCGGAGAGCCTGCGCGGCCAGGGCGCCCGGGTGATCGTCACCGAGATCGACCCGATCTGCGCGCTGCAGGCAGCGATGGACGGCTACCAGGTCGACACCCTGGAGAACGTCCTCGGCTACGCCGACATCGTCATCACCGCGACCGGCAACAAGGACGTCGTCACCGCCGACCAGATGAGCCGGATGAAGCAGAACGCGATCGTCGGCAACATCGGCCATTTCGACAACGAGATCGACATGGCGGGGTTGGAGTCCTGGGAGGGCATCGAGCGCAAGAACGTCAAGCCGCAGGTGGACCTGTTCACCTTCCCCGGCGACGGCGAGCGCCCCGGCACCTCGGTGATCATCCTGTCCGAGGGCCGGCTGATGAACCTCGGCAACGCGACCGGTCACCCCTCCTTCGTGATGTCGAACTCCTTCACCAACCAGGTGCTCGCGCAGATCGAGCTCTTCACCAAGCCCGAGGAGTACCCCGTCGGCGTCTACGTGCTGCCCAAGCACCTCGACGAGGAGGTCGCCCGGCTGCACCTGGGCAGCCTCGGCGTGCGGCTCACCGAGCTGACGCCCGGCCAGGCGTCGTACCTCGGTGTGCCCGTCGACGGCCCCTACAAGCCGGAGCAGTACCGCTACTGACACGACGGACACCCCGCGCGACGGTGGCGCGGGCTGCCCGTGCGTGCGAGTGGCAGGATGACCGCATGAGTTCGCCGGATATCGCGTCGAAGGGCCGGGTGCTCGTCGTCGACGACGATGCGCCGCTCTCGGAGATGCTGGGCATCGTGCTGCGCCAGGAGGGCTTCGACTCCCGGTCGGTGCTGCGCGGGGACGAGGCGCTCGACGCGTTCCGCGACTACCGGCCCGACCTGGTGCTCCTGGACCTGATGCTGCCCGGTAAGGACGGCATCGACGTGTGCAAGGAGATCCGCGCGGAGTCCGGTGTGCCGATCGTGATGCTGACCGCGAAGGGCGACACCGTCGACGTGGTCGTGGGCCTGGAGTCGGGCGCCGACGACTACGTCGTCAAGCCGTTCAAGCCCAAGGAGCTGGTGGCCCGCATCCGCGCGCGCGTACGCCGGCACGAGACGCCGCCGTCGGAGTCGCTCACGATCGGGGACGTGTCCATCGACGTCGCCGGGCACGAGGTCACTCGCGGCGGTGAACGGATCGGGCTGACGCCTCTCGAGTTCGACCTGCTGGTGTGCCTGGCGCGCAAGCCGTGGCAGGTCTTCACCCGCGAGGTGCTGCTCGAGGAGGTCTGGGGCTACCGCCACGCGGCGGACACCCGCCTGGTCAACGTCCACGTGCAGCGCCTGCGGTCCAAGATCGAGCACGACCCGGAGAACCCCGAGGTCGTCGTGACGGTGCGGGGGGTCGGCTACAAGGCCGGCCAGTCCTGAGCCGCGCCATGTCGACCGCCGCGGACCCAGCCATCGGGCGGTCCGGCCTGCGCCGGGCGGCGATGTTCTGGCGGCGCTCGATCCAGGCCCGGGTGGTGGCCAGCACGGTGGTCCTGTCCCTCGTGGTCGGCGCGGTGGTCGGTTGGGTGCTGCTGCAGCGCACGACGGACGGACTGCTCGACGCCCGGGTGCGCACGGTGGTGCGGGAGGCCAACTCCGAGACGGCGGCCGCCAGGGACGCCCTGGACGCGGTGCCCTACGCCGAGTCCAACCTCTACGTCCAGCGGCAGGAGCTGATGGAGCCGATCAAGGAGCGGGGCCTGGCCCGAGGCTTCGCGGTCGCGCTGGCCGGTCCCGTGGAGGACGGTACGTCGGGCTCGCCGTGCCAGGTCTGCACCCCGGGCCTGGACCTGGAGTCGATCCCGCAGCGGCTGCGGGCGCAGTTCGACGAGGCCAACGTGACGCACTGGACCTACACCCGCATCCGCAGCGACGGCCCGGGTCTGCCGGTGGCCACCGGGCCGGGGGTGGTGGTCGGCTCCCAGCTGCGTCTGCCCGCCGACGGCAAGACGTACACGATCTACTACCTGTTCTCCCTGGAGCAGGAGGAGGAGACCCTCTCCACCGTCACCAACGCGCTGTTGACCGCGGGCACGCTGCTGCTCCTCCTCGTGACCGGCGTGACCTGGCTGGTCACCCAGCAGGTGGTCACGCCCGTGCGGCTCGCCCGCCGGGTGGCAGAGCGCCTGGCCGCGGGCCAGCTGCAGGAACGACTCCGCGTGCGGGGCGAGGACGACCTGGCCCGACTGGCCACCTCTTTCAACCAGATGGCCTCGAACCTGCAGCGGCAGATCCGGCAGCTGGAGGAGCTCAGCCGGGTCCAGCGCCGGTTCGTCTCCGACGTCTCCCACGAGCTGCGCACGCCGCTGACGACCGTCCGGATGGCCGGCGACCTGCTGCACGACTCCCGCAGCCGGTTCGACCCGGCGACGGCCCGGGCCGCCGAGCTGCTGCAGACCGAGCTGGACCGCTTCGAGGTGCTGTTGGCCGACCTGCTGGAGATCAGCCGCTTCGACGCCGGCGCGGCCGTCCTCGACGTCGTGGACGTGGACCTCGCCGACGTGGCTCGCCGGGTGGTGGAGTCCACCGAGCCCTTGGCGGTGCGCCGTGACACCCGGGTCGTCGTCCACGATCCCGGTACGCCGGTGGTCGCCGAGGCCGACATCCGCCGGGTGGAGCGGATCGTCCGCAACCTGATCACCAACGCCATCGACCATGCGGAGTCCCGGGAGATCCAGGTGTGGCTGGGCGGCGACGACGAGGCTGCGGCGGTCGCGGTCCGCGACCACGGGGTGGGCCTGGCCGCGGGCGAGGCGGCGATGGTCTTCAACCGCTTCTGGCGCGCCGACCCGGCCCGGGCCCGGACCAGCGGCGGTACGGGGCTCGGGCTCTCGATCGCCCTGGAGGACACCCATCTGCACGGCGGGTGGCTGCAGGCGTGGGGCCGTCCGGGAGAGGGCTCCCAGTTCCGGCTGACCCTGCCCCGGCATGTCGGCCAGCCGCTGCGACAGAGTCCTCTGCCGCTGGTCCCCGACGATGCAAGGGAGGCGTCGTGAGCCGACGAGTCGCCCAGGTGACCGCGCTATGGGCCGTCCTCCTCCTCGCGGCCGGATGCGTGCGACTGCCCGACGACGGGCCGGTCGTCGCGGCCGCGCCGGCCGACCCCAGCCCGTCGGACGAGCAGCTGCTCGACTTCGACCCGCCGATGCCGCGGGACGGCGCCGAGCCGCAGGAGGTGGTGGACTCGTTCATGACCGCGATGATGGCGGCGCCGATCGGCACCTCGGTCGCACGCGAGCACCTGACCGCCGAGGCGGCCCGCAGCTGGGACCCCGCCACGACCCTGGTCTACTCCTCCGTGGCCTACTCCAGCGGACCGGACGGGGTGCAGGCCGTGCTGAGCGACGCCGTACGGATCGACCGGCGGGGAGCATGGCAGGGGGCGCTGTCGCCGCGGCGGAGCCGGATCGACTTCTCCTTGACCGTGGAGGACGGTCAGTGGCGGATCAGCGAGCTGCCGGACGCGCGGATCGTGAACAAGACGTTCTTCGACAACCGCTACGACCGGGCGACGGTGCACTGGTTCGACCCCTCCGGCCAGGTGCTGGTGCCCGAGCCCGTCTACGTCCCCCAGGGCGAGGGCATGCCCTCGGCGCTGGTCCGCAGCCTGCTGCTCGGGCCGCCGCCGCAGCTGCGCGGCGTGGTGCGCAGCTACCTGCCTCCCCGGCTGGAGTCCTCGGGGGTGCCGGTGAACGCGGCCGGGGAGGCCGACGTGCGCCTCTCCACGCCGTTCCCCCCGCTGCCCGCGGAGGACCTCGACCGGGCCCGGTCCCAGCTGGCCCGGACGCTGCGGGAGATCCCCACCATCGACTCCTTCCAGATCTCCACGCCACAGGGGACGGTGCGCACCCCGGGCGGCGGCTCGGGCACCTGGGTCGGGGAGGGCGGCGAGTTCGACCCGACGACCGGTCCGGGGTCGACCATGCTCTACGCCCTGGTCGAGGGGCGCCTGGCCTCGGGAGGGCGCGGCGGTCTCGCCCCCGTGACGGGCGTTCCCGGCCGGGAGCCGACGGGCTGGCGCTCCTTCGCCGTCGAGCCGGGCGGGCGACGCGTGGCGGGGGTCGACCGGCGCTCCGGGACCACCGTCGAGCTGGCCGGCGTGCGCACCCGAGGCAGCGAGCCGGTGCGGGTCGTCGAGGACGCCGTCGACCTGATGCGGCCCGGCTGGGACGCGCTCGGCGGCCTGTGGCTGGTGGACCGGCGCGCCGGAGGGGCCGCGGTCCTGCTCGTCCAGGACGGCCGCGTGCGGCAGGTGGAGGTCCCCGGGGTCTCCGGCCGCAGCGTGCGCGCGTTCCGGGTGTCTCCGGACGGCTCGAGGTTCGTGGCGCTGGTGCGGGGGAGCCGCGGCGACCGGCTCGTGCTCTCCCGCGTGGTGCGGGACGGCGCGGGGCGGGTCCAGCGACTCGACGCCGCAGAGAAGGTGCCGGTCGGGACCGACGTCCCGGTGCGGATGCGGGACCTGGCATGGAGCAGCCCGACCTCGGTGCGCGTGCTCTTCGCGACCACCGGCGAGGTCTCGCAGGTGCGGGAGGTCTCCCTCGACGGCTCCACCGGCCTGGGTGCACCCCTCTCGACGGTCAACGGCCGGATGCACCGGCTGGTCGGCTGGCCCGACCCGGCCGTGCCGAGCTTCGCCGTCCGCTCCGACCAGGTCGCCGGGCTGGACGGGGCGCAGGCCCCGTCGCTGCCGGAGGGCACCGCTCGGCTCACCCTGACCTACGCCGGGTGAGGGTTCTCCACAGGAGCGTCCACGGCCCTTGCGGCGGCCGGCCGGCGAGCCTTGCATGGTGGTGTGCCCTGGCTGCGTGACGCGTCGCTCGACCTGCTGCTGGGCGGCCGCTGCACGGGCTGCGCCCGCCCGGGAACGGTGCTCTGCACTGAATGCAGCGACGTCCTGCTGCGCACGCCGTACCTCGCCTGGCCGAGCCCGACACCTGCGGGGCTCGCCCCGCCGTGGACCGCGGGGGAGTACTCCGACACCCTGCGTGCGCTGCTGCTGGCCCACAAGGAGCGGGCCGTGCACGGGCTGCGCGGCCCACTCGGTCGTCTGCTGGCCGCCGCGGTCGCGGCCTCGTGCGCCGGCAGCGGGACGATGCTGCTGGTCCCGGTGCCGAGCCGTCCGGGCGTCGCCCGCCAGCGCGGCCACGAGCCCACGACGGCACTGGTGCGAACGGCGTGCCACAGGCTGCGCCGAGAGGGGTACGACGTCGCCGTGGCGCCGCTGCTGCGCTCGCGCGGTGGCGTGGCCGACCAGGCGGGACTGGATGCGGCGGCGCGTGCCCGGAACCTGGCCGGGTCGCTGTGCTGCCCGTCCCCGGCGCTGCGCCGGCTCGCCGCGCGCACCGGCCCGGCGCGGGTCGTGGTGTGCGACGACGTGCTCACCACGGGCGCCACGGCGCGTGAGGCACAGCGCGCGCTCGAGGCCGTCGGGGTCCGCGTGGCGGCGATCGCGACCGTCGCCGCCACGCGCAGGTTGTCGGTGCCGCTTCCGTCCGGCCCTTCTGTTGGCTAGCGTCGGTGCATGGAGTCCGTTCGGGTCCGTGGTTGCGTCCTTCGGACGTCCACGTCCGAAGGGCAAGCCGATGCCAGTCGCAGGCGAAACGGCCCACGTAACCCGGTTCGACCGGGGAGCACGGTGCGGCTTAGCAGTAAGTCCTGCCTCGTGACCGCCGTCAGATACGGCGGCCCGCGGGAGAAGGCCAGTAGTGGCGGAGAAGCTGCGAACGTCTCAGCAGGCGGGTGTGGGGACGAAGACCAGGTCGGCCGGACGGACTCCAGCCCCGGCGTGCCCCGCCCCTCCCGGGCCGGCCCCGGGCCACAGCTGTCGAAGACCCGCCATGGGAGCGGGACTGAGGAGGTCAACGATGGATGTTGCCGTCACCGGCAGGCACTGTGAGGTGTCCGAGCGGTTCCGCGACCATGTCGCGGAGAAGCTGACCAGGCTCGAGAAGCACGACCATCGGATCATCCGGGTGACCGCGGAGATCTCCGAGGACAAGCACCAGAAGAACCCCGAGCGTGCGGTGCGGGTGCAGCTCACCGCGTTCTCCAAGGGGCCGGTGATCCGCGCCGAGGCGGCAGCGGAGAACAAGATGGCTGCGCTCGACCTGGCCCTGGACAAGATGCAGGAGCAGATGCGCCGCGCGGCGGACCGGCGCCGAGTGCACCACGGGCGCCGTACTCCCGTGTCGGTGGCCCAGGCGACCGGCGCGCTGCCCACCGACGACGTGCTCACCGAGGGCGAGGCCGGGGCCGAGGAGCCGGGGGAGCGCAAGGTCGGGCCGATCACCGTCACCGGCGACGGCCCCCTGGTGGTGCGGGAGAAGTCCCACGCGGCCTCACCGATGACGCTGGACCAGGCGCTGTACGAGATGGAGCTCGTGGGCCATGACTTCTATCTGTTCGTCGACAAGGAGTCCGAGCGGCCCTCCGTGGTCTACCGGCGCCGCGGCTACGACTACGGGATCATCTCCCTCGACCTGGAAACGGACTGACCAGCAGGCCGGGCACACGACGGGGAGGATCTCTGCGATGATGCCGCTGTGACGACGCCATCGGGAGGCGAATCCGAGCCCATCCGGGTCCTGGTCGTGGACGACCAGGAGCTGTTCCGGCGCGGCATCACCATGCTGCTCGCCGCCGACCCGGGTGTGGAGGTGGTGGGCGAGGGACACGACGGCGTGCGGGCCGTGGACCTCGCCCAGGCCACCGCGCCCGACGTCGTGCTCCTCGACGTCCGGATGCCCAAGCGCTCGGGGATCGATGCCTGCCGGGCGATCAAGGAGTCCGTGCCCACCGCGAAGATCATCATGCTCACCTCCTCCGACGAGGAGGCCGACCTCTACGAGGCGGTGAAGAGCGGGGCGGCGGGCTACCTGCTCAAGGACTCCTCGCTGGACGAGGTCAACAACGCGGTGCGCGTGGTCGCCGACGGCCAGTCCCTGATCAGCCCGTCCATGGCGGCCAAGCTGATCCAGGAGTTCAAGCAGATGTCGGAGCCCGAGCGGGAGGCGGCCCCGGCGCTGAGGCTGACCGAGCGGGAGCTCGAGGTGCTGCGCCTGGTCGCCACCGGCAAGAACAACCGGGACATCGCCCAGGAGCTCTTCATCAGCGAGAACACCGTGAAGAACCACGTGCGCAACATCTTGGAGAAGCTCCAGCTGCACTCGCGGATGGAGGCCGTGATGTACGCCGTTCGGGAGAAGCTGCTCGACCTCCCGTGACGTGATCTGTCCGCATCGTCGCCTACGGTCGACCGCGTGAGAGAGCTCTCGACGGCCCAGGCCCGCCGGATCGCGCTCGCCGCCCAGGGCTTCTGCGACCCGCCGCACGCGGTGCCGACGCTGCGCACGCTGATGCGGACCGTGTCGCGGACCGGCGTGCTGCAGGTCGACTCGGTCAACGTGCTGCAGCGGGCGCACCTGATGCCGGCGTACTCCCGGATGGGCCCGTACGACGTCGACCTGCTGCGCCGTGCCTCGGGCGGGCGGCCCCGCCGACTGGTGGAGTACTGGGCGCACGTGCAGGCCCTGATGCCGGTCGAGCTGTGGCCGCTGATGCGGCACCGGATGGAGCACTACCGCGACCAGCGCGGGAAGTGGGGTTTCAGCGCGGCCGACCCGCAGATCGAGCCGCGGATCCTGGCCGCCGTCGCCGAGCGCGGGCCGGTCACGGCGCGCGACCTGGACGAGGAGTTCAGCGGGCCGCGCTCGCGTGAGCACTGGGGCTGGAACTGGTCCGATGCCCGCAAGGTGCTCGACTACCTCTTCCTGGTCGGTGACGTCGCCATCGCCGGGCGCAGCCGGCAGTTCGAGGTGATCTACGACCTGACCGAGCGGGTGCTGCCCGCCGAGGTGCTCGACGCCCCGACGCCCACCCCGCAGGAGGCGGTCGTCGAGCTGACCCGCCGCGCCGCCCGCTCGCACGGGGTGGCGAGCGCCGCCTGCCTGGCCGACTACTACCGGATGCGCCTGCAGCCCGCGCCCGGCAAGGCCAACGTCACCCACGCGGTGGCCCAGCTGGTGGAGGAGGGCGAGCTGGAGCCGGTGAAGGTCCAGGGGTGGGGGCGCCAGGCCTACCTGCACCGGGCGGCCAGGCTGCCGCGGCGGGTCGCCGCCCGGACCCTGCTGAGCCCCTTCGACCCGCTGGTGTGGGAGCGGTCGCGCGCGCTGGCGCTCTTCGACTTCCACTACCGGATCGAGATCTACGTGCCGGCGGCCAAGCGCCGGTTCGGCTACTACGTCCTGCCGTTCCTGCTGGGGGACCGCCTGGTGGCGCGGGTGGACCTCAAGGCGGACCGGGCCGGCCGGCGGCTGCTGGTGCTCGCGACGCACGCCGAGGACCACGCCCCGCCGGAGACCGCCGCGGAGCTGGCCGCCGAGCTGCGGCGGCTGGCCGGTTGGCTCGGCCTGGAGGAGGTCGAGGTGAACCCGGTCGGCGACCTCGGCCCCGCACTCGCGACGCACTTCTGAGGGCTCGTCCGAACCGGTCTGCCAGGCTGTGATCGGCTAGGTAGAGTGGCCGTCGTGCCTGCACTCATTGACAAGCTCCTGCGCATCGGCGAGGGCAAGATCCAGCGCCAGCTCGAGGCGATCGCCCAAGCCGTCAACGCGATCGAGGACGACTTCGTCGCGATGTCCGACGACGAGCTGCGGGGGATGACCGACGAGCTCAAGCAGCGCTACGCCGACGGGGAGAGCCTCGACGACCTCCTGCCCGAAGCCTTCGCGACGGTCCGCGAGGCGGCGCACCGGGTCATCGGGCAGCGGCACTACGACGTCCAGGTGATGGGCGGTGCGGCGCTGCACCTGGGCAACATCGCGGAGATGAAGACCGGCGAGGGCAAGACGCTGGTGGCCACGCTGCCGTCGTACCTCAACGCGCTCACCGGCAAGGGCGTGCACATCGTCACCGTCAACGACTACCTCGCGCAGTACCACGCGGAGTGGATGGGCCGGATCCACAACTTCCTCGGCCTCACCACCGGGGTGATCCTGCCGCAGATGCGCCCCGACGAGCGGCGCGAGGCCTACGCCTGCGACATCACCTACGGCACCAACAACGAGCTGGGCTTCGACTACCTGCGCGACAACATGGCCTCCTCGATCGAGGAGTGCGTGCAGCGCGGCCACCACTTCGCGATCGTGGACGAGGTCGACTCGATCCTCATCGACGAGGCCCGCACGCCGCTGATCATCTCCGGCCCCACCCAGGACGAGGTGAAGTGGTACGGCGAGTTCGCCAAGATCGTGGGCCGGCTGACCAAGGACACCGACTACGAGGTCGACGAGAAGAAGCGCACCATCTCGGTGCTCGAGCCGGGCATCACCAAGGTCGAGGACCACCTCGGCATCGACAACCTCTACGACTCGGTCAACACGCCGCTGATCTCGTTCATGAACAACGCGATCAAGGCCAAGGAGCTCTTCCGCAACGACAAGGAGTACGTCGTCATGAACGGCGAGGTGCTCATCGTGGACGAGCACACCGGCCGGATCCTGGCCGGGCGCCGCTACAACGACGGCCTGCACCAGGCGATCGAGGCCAAGGAGGGCGTGCAGATCCGCGAGGAGTACCAGACCCTCGCGACCGTCACCCTGCAGAACTACTTCCGGCTCTACGAGAAGCTGTCCGGGATGACCGGCACGGCGATGACCGAGGCCAGCGAGTTCGACAAGATCTACCAGCTCGGCGTGGTCCCGATCCGGACCAACAAGCCGATGGCCCGGGTGGACCAGGCCGATCTGGTCTACCGCACCGAGGAGGCGAAGTACCTCGCCGTGTGCGACGACATCGCCGAGCGCCACGCCAAGGGCCAGCCGGTCCTGGTGGGGACGGTGTCGGTGGAGAAGTCCGAGCACCTCTCCGGGCTGCTCAAGCAGCGCGGCGTCCCGCACACGGTCCTCAACGCCAAGCAGCACGCGGACGAGGCCAAGGTCGTCGCGCTCGCGGGCCACAAGGGCGCGGTCACCGTCGCCACCAACATGGCCGGGCGAGGCACCGACATCATGCTCGGCGGCTCGGTGGACTTCCTGGCCGACCAGGAGCTGCGCAGCCAGGGCCTGGACCCGGTCGAGAACACCGAGGAGTACGACGCCGCGTGGCCGGCCGCCGTGGAGCGGATCAAGGCCAAGGTGTCCGCCGAGCACGACGAGGTCAAGGAGCTCGGCGGGCTCTACGTCGTCGGCACCGAGCGGCACGAGTCGCGCCGGATCGACAACCAGCTCCGCGGCCGCTCCGGTCGTCAGGGCGACCCGGGGGAGTCCCGGTTCTATCTGTCCCTGCAGGACGAGCTGATGCGGCTGTTCAAGTCCGACTGGGTCGACCGGATCCTGCTGGTCCTCAAGGTTCCCGACGACATGCCGATCGAGAACAAGCGGGTCACCAACGCGATCGCCAACGCGCAGGGCCAGGTCGAGTCGCAGAACTTCGAGTCCCGCAAGAACGTGCTCAAGTACGACGACGTGATGGACCGCCAGCGCAAGGTCGTCTACGGCGAGCGGCGCGAGGTGCTCGAGGGCGCGGACCTGGAGAAGCAGACCCGGGAGTTCCTCGACGACGTGATCACCGGCTACGTCATGGGCGCGACCGAGGAGTACGCCGAGGACTGGGACCTCGACGCCCTGTGGACCTCGCTGAAGCAGATCTACCCCGTGGGCGTCTCCCAGGAGCAGGTCGTGGCGGACGCCGGCGGGCGCTCGTCGCTGACCCGCGAGGAGCTCATCGAGGTCCTGCAGAAGGACGCGCACGCGGCCTACGACCGCCGGGAGGCCGAGGTCGGGCCGGAGGTCATGCGCGAGCTGGAGCGCCGGGTGCTGCTCTCGGTCCTGGACCGGAAGTGGCGCGAGCACCTCTACGAGATGGACTACCTGCGCGAGGGCATCTACCTGCGGGCCTACTCCCAGCGCGACCCGTTGGTGGAGTACCAGCGCGAGGGCTTCGACATGTTCTCGGCGATGATGGACGGGATCAAGGAGGAGGCCGTCGGCTTCCTGTTCAACCTCGAGGTGCAGGTCGACGACGACGAGGACGGGCAGTCCGTCGAGCCGGTCGAGGAGCCGATGGCCCGCGAGGTGCCCAGCGAGCCGGTGACGCTCCCGGGGGTCTCGGGCTCGGTGGTGCCGGGGCAGTCGGTCACGCCGGCCGAGCGCCCGCAGATCCACGCGCGCGGCCTGGAGCAGCCCCAGCAGCCTCAGAACCTCGCCTACTCCGCGCCGAGTGAGGACGGGGACGCCGAGGTGACGCGGGGCCCGGAGCTCGCTCAGGACGACCCCTACAGCGGGGTCGGTCGCAACGACCTGTGCCCCTGCGGATCCGGGAAGAAGTACAAGCGCTGCCACGGCGCGCCGGGCGGACCCACCGGGCTCACCGCACGCGCGAACGGCTAGACCGGCTCAGGCGAAGTCCAGGGCCACGCAGATCCAGTGGCCCTCCTGCACCTCGAAGCGTGCGGCGAGGGCGCGGCTGCGCTGCCCGTAGGTGACCCGGACCGCGACCTCGACGGTGTTCTCGTCGATGAAGGACGGCCGAACCGACGCCACCCGAGGACGGACGACGCCCGCCGACCGCCCACCCGGGCGGTGCCGTCCGGCACGGGCGACCAGATGCGCCCGGCGCCCCAGGTCGCCGTACACCGCCGGGCTGGACCAGCGCATCAGCTGCGAGACCGGCCGCAGGCCTGCCACGACGTCGGCGGCCACCTGGGTGTAGCGCCGCGCCCACTCCTCGAGGCGACGCCGGGTGCGCAGGTCGACGGGGGTCAGATCGCAGCCGGGCCCGGCGGTCAGCGGACCCTCCGGGGGACTGTGGTCGGGGTGCAGGTCCAGGGCGAGCGAGCCCTGGACGCTGGCGACGGGGACGGCGGGGTGCAGCGCGGCGACGGTCATGGGCGTGGTTCCTCTCCGGAGTCGTTGCCGGCGTCCGACAGGCGCAGAGGCGTGCCGGGCCGGATCAGGTCGGGGTCGGGGCCGAGGACCCCCGCGTTCTGGTGGAAGAGCCGCTGCCAGCGCGCGGTGATCTCGGCGTCGGAGGCGCCGGGCGGGAGCTCGGCCGCGGCGATGTCCCACAGCGTGTCTCCCGGTCGCACCACGTGCCCGGTGCGTCGTGCGGGCTCCGGCGCGGATGGCCTGGCCGTGGCAGCCCCGTCCTCGGGCCGGTCGGGGTAGGACAGGCCGTCGACGCCGCGGGGAGCGGCCTCGGACACGACCGTGCGGGCCTGTTCCTCGGGAGCGGCCGAGGCGGGGCCGGCCAGCGTCGCGGCCACCCCGACGCCGCAGGCGGTCAGCACCGCGCGGTGCAGCCACACCGGGCAGCCGGCGCGCCGGACCGGGCGACCGTGCAGGGTGTCCGCCACGACGAGGAGCGCGAGCAGGGTGAGCCAGGCGCCGACCGCGAGGGCGACCGCCTCGCAGGTCCACACCAGCAGCACCTCGAAGGGCTGCTCTGCGACCCGGCCCGACGCCAGCGACGCGGCGGCCCGCGACAGGTCCGATTGCACCAGGGCCCCCAGGCCGGCCAGCGCGGTACAGGCCGCGATGACGAGGAGCAGGGCCCGCGCCGGTGAGGGAACCCCCTGAGTCGCTCGCATGTGGCATTTACCCTTCGTTTGACATCGTTTGATGCATTTAAGGAAGTTTGCGTCCGGATGTCAACGGCGCTGTCCACAGGACCGGTACCGGCCGGTGTGGCAGCATGCGGCCGTGGCCTGGGAGGACGAGCTGTTCGCGCTCCTCGACGATCTCGAGGGGCAGGCCGAGGCCGCCTTCGCCGACGAGCGGGACGTCGAGCTGGTCGACCGCTCGCGCGCGGAGTACGCCGCGGTGTCCCTCACCGGGCGGCTGATGGCCACGGCGGGGCAGCCGGTCGAGGTCCACGTGCGCGGGGTGGGGCCGGTGCGCGGCACCCTGGCCCGGGTCGCGCGGAGCTGGTGCCTGGTCAGCGGCCACGGGCAGGAGTGGTTCGTGCCGCGGCACGCGCTGGTCGCGGTGGGCGGGGCCTCCCAACGGGCGGTGCCCGAGGTGGCCTGGTCGCCGCTGACCCGGCTGGGCCTGGGCTCGGCCCTGCGGCGGATCGCCGACGCGGGCGACCGCTGCCTCGTGCACACCCTGGACGGTGAGCGCTACGAGGTGGTCCTGCGGCGGGTGGGCGCCGACTTCGTGGAGGCCGTCACGGGGGACCGGCGGTCGCTGCTGCTCGTGCTGGAGACGGTGGCGGCGGTGCAGCGGCGCGAAGAGGGTTGAGGGCGCTCAGGTGGCCTCGTGGTCGTACGGCGGCAGCTCGCCGGCCTCCAGCGCCCGGTGACCGGGGCGCCGAGTCTGCTCGCGCTCGGCCTCCTGCTCGGCCTCGGCCATCGCCTCCATCACCTGCTTGCGCACGAACGCGCGCGGGTCGAGGTCGCGCAGCTCCAGCTCCGCGAACTCCGGGCCCAGCTCCTTGCGCAGGTCGTCGCGCGTGCTGGTGGCCATCAGCTTGAGGCTGTGCAGGAACCGGCCGGCCTGCCGGGCGAGCTCGGGGAGCCGCTCCGGCCCGACGAAGACGACGGCGACGAGGGCGATCACGAGGAGCTCTCCGAGGCCGACGTCCCACACGGGTCAGAACTTACTGGTAGGGGTCAGTCCCAACTGCATCCCGGCCAGCCCGCGGCCCTTCCCGACCAGGCCGCGCGCCACCGAGCCGAGCTCCTGAGCGGCGGGGGAGGAGGGGTCCGCCTCCACGATCGCCTTGCCGACGTCGCCGCCCTCGCGCAGGGCGAGGTCCAGTGGGATCCGACCGAGCACCGGGACGTCGTACCCGAAGCGCTGGGACAGCGTGGTCGCGACGCGGTCGCCACCGCCGGACCCGAAGACCTCCAGGTGGTGGTTCTCCTCCGGCGGGCAGTGCGGGCAGGGGAGGTAGCTCATGTTCTCCACCACGCCGATCACCCGCTGGTGCATCATCGAGGCCATCGTGCCGGCCCGCTCGGCGACCTCGGCGGCCGCCTCCTGCGGGGTCGTCACCACGACCACCTCGGCGTTGGGCAGGTGCTGGCCGAGCGAGATCGCGATGTCACCGGTGCCCGGGGGCAGGTCCAGCAGCAGGGCGTCCAGGTCGCCCCAGTAGACGTCGGCCAGCATCTGCACCAGGGCCCGGTCCAGCATCGGCCCGCGCCAGGCGACGACCTGGTCGCGGCGCGGCTTGAGCATGCCGATGGAGATCACCGAGACGCCCGAGGGCGTCGGCACGGGCATGATCAGGTCGTCGACCTGGGTGGGACGCTGGTCGGCCACGCCGAGCATGGCGGGGACCGAGTGGCCGTAGATGTCGGCGTCGACCACGCCCACCTTGAGGCCCTGCTGGGCCATGGCGAGGGCGAGGTTGACCGTCACCGAGGACTTGCCCACGCCGCCCTTGCCGGAGGCGATGGCCAGCACGCGGGTCAGCGAGCCGGGCTGGGCGAAGGGGATCTCCCGCTGGGCCTGCCCGCCGCGTAGCGTCTCCTGCAGCTGCGAGCGCTGCTCGGAGCTCATCACGCCGAGAGTGAGGTTGACGTCGGTGACGCCCGGGACCCGGCGTACGGCGGCGTTGACGTCGCGGTTGATCGTGTCCTTGAGCGGACAGCCCGCCACGGTGAGGAGGACGGTCACGTCGACCGCGCCGTCCTCGCCGATCTGGACCTGGTCGACCATGCCGAGGTCGGTGATCGGCCGCTTGATCTCGGGGTCGTTCACCGTCGCCAGGGCGGCGGTGACCTGCTCGGTGGTGGGGGTGCTCATGATGGGGCCAGCGTAGTTCGTCCCCGGGCGTGGGCCGAACCCCTGTCAGGTGTGAGATTCCTCGTCGGGATCCGGCTCGGGGGGCTGCTGGCGGGCGTCGAGCTCGGAGAGCAGGTTGCGCAGCTCCGAGCGCAGGTAGTCCCGGGTCGCCACCTCGCCCACCGACATCCGCAGCGAGGCCACCTCGCGGGTGAGGAACTCCATGTCGGCGTGGGCCCGGGCGTTGGCCTGACGGTCCTGCTCGGCGACCACCTTGTCCCGCATCTCCTGCCGGTTCTGCGCCAGCAGGATCAGCGGCGCGGCGTAGGAGGCCTGCAGCGAGAGCATCAGGGTGAGGAAGATGAACGGGAACGGGTCGAAGCGCAGCTGCTCGGGGGCCACGACGTTCCACAGCACCCAGAGGGTGACGAACAGCGTCATGTAGACGAGGAAGGTCGCGGTGCCCATGAACCGGGCGAACTTCTCCGCGAAGATCCCGAAGGTCTCCTCGTCGTAGGTCGGCCGCGGGATCAGCCGACGCTGTGCCTCCAACGGCTGGTCCAGGCGCGCACGGCGGGCGCCGGTCGAGTCGCTCATCGCCGCACCGGCCCCTTCGGACCGAGCGTGCTGCGCCGCTCGTCGCGCCAGTTCTCCGGGAGCATGTGGTCCAGCAGGTCGTCGACGGTCACCACGCCCAGCAGCCGGCCCTCGTCGTCGACGACCGGCGCGGCGGTGAGGTTGTAGTAGGCGACGTGGGCGGCCACCTCCTGGATGGTCGCGTCGTCGCGCAGGTAGGTCGTCTCCTTGTCCAGCAGGCCGGCGACGAGCTCCGAGGGCGGCTCGCGGAGCAGCCGCTGGATGTGCACCAGGCCGAGCAGCCGCCCGGTGGGCGTCTCCATGGGCGGCCGGCAGACGTAGACCTGGGCGGCCAGCGAGGTGGGGATCTCCTGGCGCCGCACGTGGGCCAGCGCCTCGGCGACGGTCGCGTCGGGCGGCAGGATCACCGGTTCGGGCGTCATCATGCCGCCCGCGGTGGTCTCGTCGTACTCCATCAGGCGCCGCACGTCCTCGGCGTCCTCGGGCTGCATGAGCGCCAGCAGGTTCGTCGCGGTGTCGGCGGGCAGCTCGGCGATCAGGTCCGCCGCGTCGTCGGCGGACATCTCCTCCAAGATGTCGGCGGCGCGCTCGGGGTCG
Source organism: Nocardioides rotundus (assembly GCF_019931675.1). Lineage (GTDB taxonomy): Bacteria > Actinomycetota > Actinomycetes > Propionibacteriales > Nocardioidaceae > Nocardioides > Nocardioides rotundus. Next base: position 2,439,600 of record NZ_CP082922.1, on the reverse strand, counting down.
AGGACCCCGAGCAGCTCGACCTGGTACTCGTCGGGCAGCTCCTCGAGTACGTCGGCCAGCCGCTCGTCGCCCATGGACGTGACGACCGCCAGCCGGCGCTCGCGCGGGAGGTCGCGCAGCATCCCCGCGGCGTCGGCGGGGCGCATCTCGTTGAGCTGGGCCACCAGCTGGGTCGCCGGCTGGGTCTCCTCGGCGCGCGCGAGCCCCTCGACCTGGTCCCACTCCGCGACGTGGGTCTGGCCGCGGCGCCGGAAGCCCCGCCCGGGCTCCTGCACGGCGACCCGGCTCAGCACCCACTCGCGGTTGCGGGCCTGCTCCATCCCGACGTCGTAGATGGTGCCGGTGACGCCGGTCTCCTTGAGCCGGACCTCGCGGTCGAGCACCTGCCCGATCACCAGGGTCTCGGTCGCCCGCTGCTCGAACCGGCGCATGTTGAGCAGCCCGGTGGTGTGCACCTGGCCGGCGTCGATGTTGGTGACCCGGGTCATCGGCACGAAGATCTTGCGCCGGCCGAAGACCTCGGCGACCAGCCCGAGCACGCGCGGCTGGCTGGCCTCGGAGCGGATCAGCACGACCAGGTCGCGCACCTTCGCCACCTGGTCGCCCTGCGGGTCGAAGACCGGCAGGCCGACCAGGCGGGCGGCGTAGACGCGGTTAGGGCTGCTGCTCACGCGGGCAACCGTACCGCCGGGGCCGGGTGGGTCAGCGCAGTGCCGTGACCGTGCGTCCGCGGGTCAGCGTGGTACCGGGGACGTCGGGCAGGCCGAGGGCCTCGGTGACCAGCTGGGAGGCGTAGGCGTTGCGGAAGGGCTGCTTGGTCGCGCTGTAGGCGACCCGCTCGTCGCCGGGCGAGGCGAGGTCGGCGTTGAGGCTGTAGAGGCTGACCCCGGCCGGGACCTCCGGGCCGGTGACCACGAACGGGACCTTGAAGTTCCCCTGGACCGACGGGTCGCTGTGGGTGCGGCCGCTGCCGCCGTGGGTGCCGGTGAGGATGACCCGGGTCTTCCCGGCGGTCGCGCTGTTGCGGCCGATCGCGCCCAGGATCCGCGAGACCCGGCCGTCCAGGGTCCGCAGGGCGGCCTGGTAGCGCTCGCTGCTGAAGCCGTAGCGCTGCCCGACCCGGTCGGGGCCGGAGAGGTGGACCACGGTCAGGCCCCGCCTGCCGGTGGCCAGACGACTCACGGCCGCGTCGGTCACGGCGGTGTCGCCGGCCCCGAGCCGGAAGACGTCGATCTTGTCCCGGCCGTCGTCGGCGCCGTAGGGGTCGGCCCCGCCGTTGGTGCCGTTCCAGCTGGTGTCGACCATCCGCAGCTCGCTCCGGCTGGTGAACAGCGCGGTGGCGAGCCCGTTGTTGTGCACGATGTCGAAGACGCTGGAGACGTAGCGGCCCGCCGCCTTGTGCACGGTGCTGGCGACGCCCGGACGGGTGACGCCGTGGCCGCCGGAGCCGGTGGACACGGCCCGCCCGGTCAGCATGCTGACGACGTTGGGCAGGTTGGTGGTCCGCTCGTAGGTCGTCCGGCCGTCCCAGGTGCCGGCGCCTCGGGCGAACATCCGGCGGATCGTCGGCGTCGCCGTACCGGCGCTGCGCAGGGACTGCGAGCGCAGGCCCTCGACCGCGATCACGACCGCGTTGGCCGCGGGGGCGGCCGGGGCCACCGGGGCCGAGGCCGACTTCAGGGTCGCGTCGGCCCAGAAGAGCGGGTGGTCGGAGGTCTTCTGAGCCAGCTCGGTCCGGACCGGCGTGAAGTTGGAGAAGGTCATCCCGGAGGTGCCGGAGATCCAGTCGATCCACAGCCGCTCGGGGGTCTTGCAGACCCCGTCCTCGACCCGCGCGTTGTTGGCGGAGCGGACGCCCGGCACTTGCCGGGAGACCGGGCAGATGTAGTTCTCCTTGGCGTTCTTGTCGCCCAGGAGGAACACCTGGATGCCCGGGGTCGCCTTCTGCAGCCGCTTGGTGAGGTCGGCCTCCATGGTGAAGCCCTGCTGGCGGTACTGCTCGGCGGGGCCCCGGGCGTCGGCGGGGTTGTGGGAGTTGTAGAACCAGGCCCGCTCGCCGGTCTTGCGGTTCTCCAGCAGGACATACGGCATCGGCCACAGGGCGCCCTTGAAGTAGGGCACGTTCATCGTCTTGCCCTCGATCATCTTCCAGGTGTCGCGACGCCAGATGATCGAGTTGGCCAGGCCGCGGATCGGCCGCTCGGGGTGGCCCAGACCGGGGTAGATCGCGTAGGTGTCGGCGCCCACCTCGCGGAAGCGGTCGTACTGCTCGGGCTCGAACTCCTGCAGGCCGACGACCGAGAGCCGGGCGTCGCCGATGAGCTTCAGCGCCCAGCCGGTCCGGGTCGCGCCCGAGGCCCAGCCGGGCTTGTTGCCGGTCGCGGTGGTGTGGCTGTTGCCGAGCACGTTGTAGGTGCCGACCCGGAACGTGCTGCCGGTGTCGGCGACGGGAGTGGTGCGCGGCTCCACGACCGGGTCACCGCCGGTGACCGAGAGGAGCGCGCCGAAGGCCACCGCTGAGACGGTGGCGCGGGCGACGACGGCGCGGAGGGAGCGCCGGCGTGACGGGCGGGCAGGGCTGGCAAGGGAGAAGGGTGCCATGACGGGGGTGGCCTCATTCGGGGGTTGGGGGGTACGGCGTCAAGCCGGGGGCTTATAGCCGATACGGATGTGAAACCTGAGGACATTGTGGTGCGTGTCGAAAGAATCTCGCAAGACTTTCGTCATTTTGCCAGCCAACCTCAGTAGGGGGTAGGGGGTAGTTACCCGTCTCCGCCATCCCCCGCGATGCTGACCCGAGCCCGGATGAGCGGGTGGTCGCTGGTGCTGCCCACCGGAGTCTGGTCCACCACATGAGCGTCGAACCGGATGCCCGGCGTCCCGAGGATCCAATCGATCCAACCGGCCGCGGGAGGTGTGCAGCCGCCGTCGCGCCACCCACTGCCGTCCGCGGAGCGCAGCGGCGCCCGTCGTCCGACGCGGCAGGCATAGGTCCACTTCTCGTTCATGTCACCGGTCACGATCACCTCGCGTCCCGTCTCCAACAGCCGGTTGGTCAGTGCGGCTTGGGTACGGCGTGCCTCGCGACGCCACTGCTCCGCCGGGCCCCGGACGTTCGCGGGGTTGTGGAAGTTGGCGAACCAGACCTGTCGACCCGTACGGCGGTGCTCGAGCAGGACGAACGGCATCGGGTGGGGCGTGCCCCCGAAGTAGGGGATGTCGACGACGTCCCCGGCCACCTTCCGCCATTCCGAACGGCGCCACACGATGCTGTTCTGGACGATCCCGCCGCCCAGCTCCAGCCCCGGCCACACGGCGTACTCCGGAGCGATGTCCTGGAAGGCCCACAGCTGGACGCGGTGGAACTCCTGCAGCCCCGCGACGGAGACGTCGGTACGGCGCAGCAGGTCCACGGCGCCGACCATCCTGACCCGGCTGTCGGCGAACCGCGGCCGGTTGCCGGACGGCACGGTGTGCCGGTGACCCAGCACGTTGAAGGAGGCGACCACGAAGTCCGTGCCCTGGCCCACGGGTGCCGCGTCCGGGACCGACGGGATCTGCGGCGTGCGGTCCTCGCCGGGCTGCGTCGCCGGTCCGGTCGGGCGGCCGGAGGGGCTCGAGGAGGAGGGGGTGTCCGGGCCGTCGGCCCGGGAGGAGTCGGGCTCGGCCGGGTCGTCGGCGCGAGGCGACTGGCAGCCCGAGGCGGCCACCAGCGCGACGGCGAGGAGCAGGGCGGCGAGCGCTCGCCGGCGGCGAGGGGGAGGGGACGGTCGGCGCACGCCTGGCAAGGCTAGTGGAGCGCGGTCGTCGCGTTTCTCACACGGGGGTTCCCTGACCCCGTGGTGACGACATACTGGGCCGAATCATCCCTGGCGGCTCCCGGACGCTCCAGGGCGACACCCGCGCGAAAGGACCACGATGGCCCGCCTCTTGCAGACCGAAGGACTCACCGAGGACCAGACCGAGATCCTCAAGGCGGTCCGGACGTTCGTCGACGAGAAGATCCTGCCGGTGGCGACCGAGCTGGAGCACAAGGACGAGTACCCCACCGAGATCGTCGAGGGGCTCAAGGAGCTCGGGATCTTCGGCCTGATGATCCCCGAGGAGTACGACGGCCTCGGCGAGTCCCTGCTCACCTACGCCCTGTGCGTGGAGGAGATCGCCCGCGGCTGGATGAGCGTCTCGGGCATCATCAACACCCACTTCATCGTCGCCTACATGCTGCTGCAGCACGGCACCGAGGAGCAGAAGCAGAAGTACCTGCCCCGGATGGCCACCGGCGAGGTGCGAGGTGCCTTCTCCATGTCCGAGCCCGGCACCGGGTCCGACGTGTCGGCGATCAAGACCAAGGCGACCAAGACCGACGACGGCTATGAGATCACCGGCCAGAAGATGTGGCTGACCAACGGGGGCTCCTCCAACCTGGTCGCCGTGCTGGTCCGGACCGACGAGGGAGCCGACAGCGTCTACCGGAACATGACCACGTTCCTGGTGGAGAAGGAGGAGGGCTTCGGGGAGACCGCTCAGGGCGTCACGGTGCCCGGCAAGATCGACAAGATGGGCTACAAGGGCGTCGACACCACCGAGATGGTCTTCGAGGGCCACCGGATCTCCGCCGACCAGATCCTCGGCGGCGAGCCCGGCAAGGGCTTCTACCAGATGATGGACGGCGTCGAGGTGGGTCGCGTCAACGTGGCCGCCCGCGGCTGTGGCGTCGCCGCCCGGGCCTTCGAGCTGGGCATCTCCTACTCCCAGCAGCGAGAGACCTTCGGCAAGAAGATCGCCGACCACCAGGCGGTGCTGTTCCGGCTGGCCGAGATGGCCACCAAGGTCGAGGCGGCGCACGCGATGATGGTCAAGGCCGCCCGGATCAAGGACAAGGGCCAGCGCAACGACCTCGAGGCCGGGATGGCCAAGTACCTCGCCTCGGAGTACTGCGCGGAGGTCGTGGAGGACTCCTTCCGGATCCACGGCGGCTACGGCTTCTCCAAGGAGTACGAGATCGAGCGGCTCTACCGCGAAGCACCGATGCTCCTGATCGGCGAGGGCACGGCCGACATCCAGCGGATGATCATCGGGCGCCGGCTGCTCGAGGAGTACAAGCTCAAGTCCTGACGGCCGCGCCCGGCCCGACCATCACCCGCGAACCAGGAGGAACCACGTGCAGTTCGGACGCAGCTATGAGGAGTTCGAGGTCGGGGCGACCTACCGGCACTGGCCCGGCAAGACGGTCACCGAGTTCGACGACCACATGTTCTGCCTGCTCACGATGAACCACCACCCGCTCCACCTCGACGAGCACTACGCCGAGGAGACCACCCAGTTCGGCCGGAACGTGGTGGTGGGGAACTACGTCTACTCGATCCTGCTCGGGATGAGCGTCCCGGACATCTCCGGCAAGGCGATCGCCAACCTGGAGATCGAGTCGTTGCGCCACGTGGCGCCGACCTTCCACGGCGACACGCTCTACGGCGAGACGACCGTGCTGGACAAGTGGGAGTCGAAGTCCAAGGACGACCGCGGCGTGGTCCACGTCGAGACGATCGGCTACAACCAGGACGGCAAGGTGGTCTGCATCTTCCGGCGCAAGGTGATGGTGCCCAAGCAGAGCTACCTCGACGAGCGCGGCGGTGAGCAGCCGGGCCGCCCCGTGCCGCAGCCCGACAAGAACTGGCCCGGCCGCGACGCCGAGTAGCCCGCGGCGGAAACGCCGTCGACGGGGCGGGCCGCCCGTGGCACAGTGTGGGGGTTCGATGACCGTAGCGACCCCGGGAGGCACCGCATGACGACCGACGGCCACGACGACGCCCAGGGATCCGGCGCTCCGGAGGACATCAAGGCCAAGATGCGCGACGCCCTGGCGAAGAAGAACGACCAGGAGCAGGGGGTCCACGAGGACGGGCCGCTGCAGGAGAAGGCGCACGGCTCGGAGGTGGTCGGCCGCAACGCCGGGACCCAGATGCACCGTCGCAAGGCGGGCGGCGGCGGCTCCTGACGGCCCGCTCGACGCGACCTGCGACACTACCCGGATGGAGACGCAGCAGGTCTGGCTGGTCCGGCACGGTGAGACCGAGTGGAGCCGGGACGGGCGGCACACCAGCAGCACCGATTTGGAGCTGACCGAGCGCGGCCGCAAGGTCGCCGAGAGCCTGCGCGACCGCCTGGCCGGCCGCGACTTCGGTCTGGTCCTGACCAGCCCGTTGCGTCGGGCGGCGGAGACCGCCCGGCTCGCCGGCCGGGACGACGCCGTCGTCGACGACCGGCTGCGGGAGTGGGAGTACGGCGCCTTCGAGGGCCTCACCACCGAGCAGATCCGCGAGCAGGTGCCCGGGTGGGAGCTGTGGACCCATCCGGCTCCCGCCGGCGGCGAGTCCGTGGAGCAGATGGACGCCCGGATGGCCTCCCTGGCCGCGCGGGTGCGCGAGGTGGAGGGCGACGTGCTGATGTTCGCCCACGGCCACTCGCTGGGCGCCTTCACCGCCTGCTGGCTGGGGCTCGGTGCGGCGAACACCGGCCATTTCCCCCTGGACACCGCCACCGTCTCGGTGCTCTCCAGCAAGCGCGACACCCCCGTCGTCCGGCAGTGGAACGCCTGAGCCGATGACCCTCACGCCCGGCTGCCCGCGCTGCACGCAGGCGATCCGGGCCGCCGGAGAGCGGTGGCAGTGCCCGACCCACGGTGACGTGACCCCGCTGTGGCGACCCACGCCGGTGTCCTACGACGAGTTCGCCGCGCTGGTGGTCGCCGCGGCGCACCACCCGACGTACCTGCCCTGGCCGCTCAGCCCCGGCTGGCGGGTCAGCGACGCCGGGGTGGTCGTGGACCGCCTCGACGGCTCGGGCACGGTGCTCGCCACCGTCACCGCCTGCGCCGGTGTCAGTGAGCTCGACGGCTCCGTGGATGTGCTGGTGGTGGCGGAGGAGCCCGGCACGGGCCTCGGGGGACGGGTCGCCGGGCTGCTGCGGGACGACCCGGGCCCGGAGGTGGGGGAGGGCTCGCCCTCGGTCCGGGTGCGGCTGGGCTCCCAGGCGGTGCCGCTGTGGTCGGTCTCCACCAGCCAGGTGGGCGAGGACCTGGACCGGTCGGTCTTCGCCGGCGAGGCGCATGGGCGCTGGCTGTGGCTGGTGCTGCGGCCCGCCTCGGCCGCGCTGCTGCTGCGCGACGACTGGATCCTCCGCGACGTCTCGGGCATGGGCCCGCCCCTGGTCGAGCTCCCGTTCGCCGGCCCCACGCCCTCCTGGTGACCGGCGCCGGGCGGCGGCTCAGCGCCCGAGTGACTGCAGCCGCTGCAGCACCCGGTTCGGTACGGCGCGGCTCAGCGTCGTGATGGTGCGGTACTGCGCGCCGGGGACCGACAGCACCCGGCCGCGGTCGAAGTCGGCGAGCGCGCGCCGCACGAGCACGTCGGCGTCGAGCCACATGAAGTCCGGGGCGGAGTCCTGGGAGACCTGCATCCGGGAGTGGAACTCGGTGCGGGTGAAGCCCGGGCACAGCGTGGTGACGGTGATCCCGCGGTCGCGGTACTCGCCTGCCGCCCACTCTCCGAACGAGTTCACCCACGCCTTGGCCGCGGAGTAGGTGCCGCGGGGGAGGAACGCGGCGACGCTGCTGACGTTGATCAGGCCACCGTGCCCGCGCTCGCTCATCGCGCCCAGGGCCGCGTGGGAGAGCCGCAGGACCGCGGTCACCAGGACGTCCAGCATCGCCTGCTCGTCCTCGACGTCGTTGTCCAGGAAGCGCTGTCGCAGCCCGAACCCCGCGTTGTTGACCAGCAGCTCGACCGGCGCCTCGGGGTCGGCGACGCGGCGCTCGACCCGGGCCAGCTGCTCGCGCTCGGTGAGGTCCGCGGGCAGGACCTCGACGGCCACGCCGTACGCCGTCTCGAGCTCGGCGGCGACCTCGGTGAGCCGCTCCGCGTCGCGGGCCACGAGCACCAGGTCGTGGCCGCGGCCGGCCAGCTGGCGGGCGAACTCGTGGCCGATGCCGGCCGTGGCGCCCGTGACGAGGGCCGTTCCAGGGAGGTCGGGGGCGATCATGTGCTCAGGAAAGCCGGTGTCGTCGCCGAAGAGCAACCCCGGCAAGGCATGATGGACGGCGATGACCACCACACTCGCCATCGCCAACCAGAAGGGCGGCGTCGCCAAGACCACCTCGGTCGCCTCGATCGGGGCGGCGCTCGCCGAGCAGGGTGCCCGGGTCCTGCTCGTGGACCTCGACCCGCAGGCGTGCCTCACGTTCTCGCTGGGGATCGACCCCGAGGACCTGGACCTCTCGGTCCACCACGTGCTCACCAAGGGGCTGGAGCCGGGCGAGGCGATCATCGAGACCGAGGACGGCGTCGACCTGCTCCCGGCCACCATCGAGCTGGCCCGTGCCGAGGCCGACCTGCTGACCCGGACCGGTCGCGAGCACGCGATCACCGCGGCGATGGAGGGCCTGGACGAGGACGAGCCCTACGACTGGGTGCTGCTGGACTGCCCGCCCTCGCTCGGGGTGCTGACCGTGGCGGCGCTGACCGCCGCCGACGGCGTACTCATCCCGCTGCAGTGCGAGACGCTCTCGCACCGGGGTGTGGGGCAGCTCCTGGACACCGTCCACGACGTACGCCGCTTCACCAACCGCGGCCTGGAGGTCTGGGGCGTCCTGCCGACCCTCTACGACGGGCGCACCAACCACTCCCGCACGGTCCTGGAGACGATCTCCGACACCTACGACCTCGAGGTCGTCGAGCCGCCGATCCCCAAGACGATCAAGTTCGCCGAGGCGCCCGCCGCCGGCCGCTCGATCCTGAGCACGAGCCGCAGCAGCAAGGGTGCCCGGGCCTACCGCGACGTGGCGCAGACGCTCGCCGAGCGCAGCAGGCGACCGCGCAGGAAGTCGACGTCCCGCCGCGGGAAGCGATGAGGGAGGCGCCCGTGGAGCCCGCCGGCGGACAGCCCCGCTACGGACGGATCGCGCTGGTCGGTGCTGCCGGCCTGGTCACCACGGTGGCCCTGCTCGGCGGGCTCGGGCTGATCGACCCCGAGGCTCCCGCCCGGGCCGACGACACGGTCGCGAGCGTCGCGGGCGCCCGCCCCTCGCCCTCGACGGCGCCTTCGCCCTCCGCGAGCGAGGAGACCGGGGAGGATGACGGGCAGGACCGTACGGCGGACGCCGACTCCGCCGGCACCTCGGACCCGAGCCGCTCGGACCGGCAGGGCCGCGAGGCCGCCCAGCAGGACCGGGCCCTGCCGCCGAAGTCCGGAGAGGGCCGCCGCGTGGTCTTCAGCGAGGGCCGTCAGCGGGTGTGGCTGGTCGGGGCGGACGACAGAGTCCGCCGTACCTACCTGGTGTCCGGCAGCATCTACGACAACCTCGAGCCGGGGCGCTACGCGGTGTGGTCGCGGTCGGAGAACGCGGTCGGGGTCGGCGACTCCGGGACGATGAGGTTCTTCGTTCGCTTCGCCCGCGGCGACACCGGGGCCGCGATCGGCTTCCACGACATCCCGATCGACGACGGCAAGCCGGTCCAGACGACCGACCAGCTCGGCACGCCGCTCTCGCACGGCTGCATCCGGCAGCGACGCGCGGACGCCATCCGGATGTGGGAGTTCGCACCGATCGGCACCCGGGTCGTCGTCACGGCCTGACGGGAGCGGCCCCCGCCGGGACGTCATACGTTCTGGGGAACCGCTTCCCCGCTTCGTATGACGCTGCGGCGGGCCGGAGGCCTCAGTCCTGGGTGGTCGTGGCCGCCGGCGCCTGCGCGCCGACCTCGCTGGTGCCGCCACCGCCGGAGGAGCGGCGCCGCCGACGACGCCGGTTGCGGTTCCCCGAGCCCTCGGAGGAGCCGGACGCCTGCGTGCCCGCGCCCTGATCGGGGCCGGACTCCCCGGAGGGGGCGCCACCGGCCACCGGCTCGCCGCTGCGAGTGCGCTTCCGGTTGCGGTTGCGGTTGCGGTTGCGGTTGCGGGAGGGACGCTCGCCGGAGCCCTCGCGACGACCCTCGCCGTCACGGTCCCGGCGCGGCTCACGCGGCTTCTCCGCCACCAGGCGAGCCTTGGTGCCTGGCGCGATGCCCTGGTCGTGGAAGAGGTGCTCGGAGGTGGAGTAGGTCTCCGGCGGGTTGTCGAAGGGCAGGTCCAGCGCCTTGTTGATCATCTTCCAGCGGTGCAGGTCCTGCCAGTCGACCAGCGTGATCGCCGTACCGGTCGCCCCGGCGCGGCCCGTCCGGCCGATCCGGTGGACGTAGGTCTTGTCGTCCTCCGGGCAGGAGTAGTTGACCACGTGGGAGACGCCGCGGACGTCGATGCCGCGGGCAGCGACGTCGGTGGCGACGAGCACCTTGAGCTTGTCGTCGCGGAACCGGGTCAGTGCCTTCTCCCGGGCGACCTGCGCCATGTCGCCGTGCAGCGCGGAGGCCGCGAAGCCGCGGTCGGCGAGGTCGTCGGCGACCCGCTGGGCCTGCCGCTTGGTGCGGGTGAACACGATCATCTTGTCCGCGTCCTCGGCCTGCAGGACCTTGCCGATGATCTCCGGCTTGTCCAGGTCGTGGGCGAGGTAGATGAACTGGGCGGTCGCCGGCACGGTCGCGTTCTCATAGGAGGACTCGGCGCGGATGTTCATCGGGTGCCGCATGTGCATCCGGGCCAGCGCCACGATCTGAGCGGGCATGGTGGCCGAGAACAGCATGGTCTGCCGGGTCTCCGGCGTCTTGCGCAGCAGCGTCTCGACATCGGGGAGGAAGCCCAGGTCCAGCATCTCGTCGGCCTCGTCGAGCACGAGGGCGTGCACGTGGGAGAGGTCGAGGGCACGTCGGTTGGCCAGGTCGATGAGGCGGCCCGGGGTGCCGACCACGATGTCCACACCGGCGGCGAGGGCCTCCAGCTGGGGCTCGTAGCCCACGCCGCCGTAGACGGTCAGCACCCGGAAGCCGCGGTCGGCGCCGGCCAGGGCGAGGTCGGAGGAGACCTGCAGGGCGAGCTCGCGGGTCGGGGCGACGATCAGGGCCTGGGGCTTGCCGGCGGGCAGCTCGGCGTAGTCGGGGTCGCTCGGCGCGACGCTGCGCTGCAGCACCGGGATACCGAAGGCCAGCGTCTTGCCGGTGCCGGTGCGGGCCTGGCCGATCAGGTCGGTGCCCATCAGGGCGACCGAGAGGGTCATCTCCTGGATGGCGAAGGGGGTGGTGATGCCGGCGCGGTCGAGGGCATCGCAGATCTCGGGCTGGACACCCAGCTCACGGAAGGTGGTGATGGTCTTCTCTTTTCCTCAGGTCGCCGGGCGCTCGTGCCCGGTGCTCGTCACGGTCGAATGCGGCGGACCCGGGGGAACGATGGCGGCCTGCCGCGCACATACCGACGGCGCCAGGAGGGCGCCAGTCGCGCATCAGTCTATCGCTAGGGTACGAACATGACTGAATCCCCCGCGCCGGCAGCACCTGCCGACCCGTTCAAGGACAGCGGCTATCGGGAGGCGGTGGTCGATCTGCTGGGGGTGATCGCCTACGGCGAGCTGTCGGCCTTCGAGCGGCTGGCCGAGGACGCCGCGATGGCCCCGACCCTGGAGGACAAGGTCGCGATGTCGCGGATGGCCAGCGCCGAGTTCGGCCACCTGGAGCCTCTGCAGGACCGGCTCACCGAGCTCGGGGCGGACCCTGCCGAGGCGATGAAGCCGTTCGTCGCGGCCATCGACGGCTTCCACGACCACACGGCCCCGGCCGACTGGTACGAGGGACTGGTGAAGGCGTACGTCGGCGACGGTCTCGCCGCGGACTTCTACCGCGAGGTCGCCGCCCAGCTCGACCCGGCGACGCGCGACCTGATCATCGCCTCACTCGCCGACGTCGGGCACTCCGAGTTCGTGGTGGAGCGGGTGCGTGCTGCCATCGCTGCGGACCCGCGCCTGGGCGGACGGCTGGCCCTGTGGGCCCGCCGGCTGATGGGGGAGGCGCTCTCGCAGGCGCAACGCGTGGCCGCCGAACGGGACAGCCTGGCCGACCTGCTCGCCGGTGGCGTGGACCGCCCCGGGCTGGACCTGGCCGCCATCGGCAAGATGTTCTCCCGGCTCACCGAGCGGCACACCGAGCGGATGGGGCGGCTCGGGCTGGACGCCTGAGCCGCCCGCCGCTCACCGGAAGCCGACGTTGCCGCTGACCCCTCCGCCGATCTCGACGTAGGCGATGCGGTTGCCCGGCACCACGATGCGCCGGCCCTTGCTGTCGGTCAGAGCCAGCACCTGACCGTCGGAGGCGAGTGCCTCGACGACCTGCTTCTCGACCGTCTCCTGGTCCTCGCCGGACTCGATCAGCAGCTCGCGGGGCGCGTGCTGCACGCCGATCTTGACCTCCATGAAAGTTCAGCCTCCCTCGGTGGTGGGTTGTCTCAGTTCTCGTCGCTGCGGGGGTAGCCCCGGATGCCGCGCCAGGCCAGCCCGGAGATGAGGGCCGCCGCGTCGGGCTGCGGCATGGTCGCCCCCTCGCGCAGCCAGTAGCGCGAGCTCACCTGCGCCATCCCGACCAGCGACACGGCCAGCAGGCGCGACGCGTCGGCCGGCAGGCCGGTGTCCTCGGCGATCACCTCGGCGATCATGTCCGCGCACTCGGTGGTGACCCGCTCGACCCGCTCGCGCACGGCCGGGTCGTTGGTCAGGTCGGACTCGAAGACCAGCCGGAAGGCGCCGGTGTCGGCGGCGACGTAGCTGAAGAACGCGTCGATGGTGCGCGCCACGCGCTCCTGGTTGTCCTGCGTCGAGGCCAGGGCACTGCGACAGTTGTCGATGATCTGGTCGCACGAGGTGTCGACCAAGGCGAGGTAGAGCTCCAGCTTGCCCGGGAAGTGCTGGTAGAGCACCGGCTTGGAGACGCCGGCTCGCTCGGCGATGTCGTCCATCGCGGCGGCGTGGTAGCCCTGGCGCACGAAGACCTCCAGGGCCGACTCCAGCAGCTGCGCACGGCGCTCGCGGCGCGGCATGCGCAAGCCGCGGGGGCGGGGCGTGGCCCCGGTCGATCCTGACGTCACCGCACACTCCTCCTGATCGGTCTTCGCGCAGCCTATCCGTCCGTCGTCGGGACGCGAACGGGGCGGGGAGCCGGTCGGCTCCCCGCCCCGTGGCGGCACTGGTCCCGTGGGATCAGTTGGCCGGGTTGCGCACCTGCACGGTGATCGAGTCAGCGGTCTGCTTCGTCACCGTCGCCCGCACGCCCACACCGGCCACCTTCACCGACGCGGTCTTGTTGGTCGCGGTCCAGTAGCGGTTGGGGTCACGGTCGTCGAACGTGGCCACCATCTGCCGGCTCGGCACCGTCAGCGTCTGCGTGTGCGCCTTCTTGGCGTTGCCGGGCACCACCTCGCGCTGCAGCGAGATCCGGTCGGTCCGCTCCAGGCCGAAGGTGCTGTCGAAGGCCTGGATCCGGTTGCGCGCCACCGCGCCGGAGCGGCCGTCGCTCCACCGCAGGGTCTGCGGCATCGCGTCCACCGGCAGCGCGTAGCCGTAGCCCGGGTGCTGCGAGGTGTTGTTGTTGGCCACCGAGTGGTTGACGTACCAGACCAGCATGCCGTTCTGGTACGGGTAGTACTGCACCCAGTCCGGACGGGTCGCGGCCCAGCCGAAGTTGTACGGGCCGGTGCGCAGCGTGTCGTCGTAGTTGACGTAGGACTTGTTCTCCATCAGGTAGTAGCGCGGGGTGGTCTCGGTGATCGTCCCCGTGGTGCGCAGCCACCCCTTCGCCACCCAGGCGCTGGTCTCGGTCTCGGCGCCGTCGGTGTCGACGACCTGGCCGTCGACCGTGGTGGTCACCTCGTCGACCATCACGCCGGGGTTGCTCACCCCGCCGTCGGTCTTGTAGACGAACCGGAACATCGAGGCCTTGCCACCGGCCTGGTAGGTGTAGCTGACCGGGACCCAGCCACCGGAGGAGCCGGTGTACTCGCCGGCGTTGGTCCAGGTGTTGCCGCCGTCGGTGGAGTACTGCGCGTACCAGTAGTCGTAGTCGGTCTCGGTGTCGTACCACGCCATCGCGTCGACCCTCACGGTCTGACCGGCCGGCACCTCACGCGTGAGCGTGTTGTTCAGGTCGTCCCCGGAGTCGGAGTACCACGCGTACTCGCCCGCGTAGGGGTCGCCGACGGTTCGGGTGGACTCGATGTCGGGCAGCATGACCTGCACCGCGTCATTGCTCGCCGGGTCTCCAGCCGCGCGCAGCGTGTAGGTGCCGGACTGCCCGGCGTCGACGACCTTCGGGTTGAGCCAGCCCAGGTAGAGCTTCTCCTCGGCACCCAGGTCGTTCGGGGTGCCGCCGATGCCGTAGAGGAAGGAGTCCTCGGAGTTCTCCGTGCCATGGCCCAGCCACGAGCCGGAGGACATCAGGTTCCAGAAGCCGGTGCTGTTCTCGCCGCCGGCGGTGTCGTAGTAGTCCGGCAGGCCCAGGTCGTGGGCGTACTCGTGGGCGAACACGCCCAGTCCACCGTTCTCCGGCTCGACGGTGTAGTCACCGACGAACAGGCCGGTGTTGCCGACCTCCTGGCCGCCGTTGAGGTTCTGCCGGCCACCGACGGACGGCCCGACCGAGCCGATGGTGGTGTAGTCGGCGTACCAGCGGTGCGACCAGATGGCGAACTCGCCGAGGATGCCGCCACCGGCCTCCTCGCCCGCACCGGCGTGGATCGCCTGGAAGTGGTCGATGTAGCCGTCGGGCTCGTTGAAGTCGCCGTCGCCGTCGAAGTCGTACCGGTCCCACTTGTCGAAGTCGGCGAGATAGGTCCGGATCTCCGCGTCGGTCTTGCCGGCGGCCTTCTGCTTGTTGTACCAGGCGTCGACGGTGTCGTTGATGAAGTCCCAGGAGCCCCGGGCCTCGTTGTTGTTGTCGCCGTAGTAGTTGCCGTTGCGCGGGACCTGGACCCAGTCCTCGGTGGTCACGTTCACGTTGTACTGACCGTTGGACTGGTCGAGGTAGAAGTCCTTGAAGGACTCGCCCTTCTCGTTGCCGGTGTTGAACATCGCGTTGTAGTGCGCGACGTTGAAGTCCTCGGTCCACTGGGTGGAGTTGTCCTTGCTGCGGTCCGGCTCGGGGATCTCGTTGTGCAGCGGGCCGGCCTCACCGCCGGCGGCGGTGGTCTGGTCGCCGAACTCGGACAGGATCGTCCAGACGTTCGCCTGCTTGTCGTTGTCGAACAACTCGACCGACTCGCCGCTGGCGAGCTCCACCACGGAGCCACCGCCGCGCTGCGGCCTCGGCTCGGCCTTGCCTCGGGCAACGGCCTCCAGGGCCTGCTGCCGCAGCTTCATCTGCTTCTTGGCCAGCGGGTTGGGACGGTTGTCCTTACGCGTGGAAGCGGCGCTGCGGCTGTCCGGTGAGGAGGCCGAGGCGCCATCGGCGGCCTGGGTCGGCGCGCCCAGCGTGGCGGCCAACGCCAGTCCGACGGCCAGCGCCGAGCCACCGGCGACGGCTCGCCGTAGGGGTGATGGGGTGTTCACAGGTGAACCTTCTTGTTTTATCCGGGGCCACGAGACGCGCCGTCACCGCACCGCAGAACGCGGAGGGCGGGCGTGCGGCCCGAGCCGAATGATGTGAGCGTGACGAGCCTCACCCACGGACGTGCTGCTTGGCAAGACTCCCGAGGGTGGAAATCGTGCGCGGACGTCCGGATGGCGGGCGTTGGCGACGAGCGGGAACAATCCCGCTGAGGGAAACTGTTGACATCGACGAGCCGTCCGCCGTACCGAGCCCGTCCCGAGGAGGCACGTTGTCTTTCCCGCCGTTGGTGGAGCCCGCCGAGGACCTGACCACCGATGAGGTCCGTCGCTACAGCCGGCACCTGATCATCCCCGACGTGGGGATGACGGGGCAGAAGCGGCTCAAGAACGCCAAGGTGCTGGTGATCGGTGCCGGCGGCCTGGGGTCGCCCGCGCTGCTCTACCTCGCCGCCGCCGGGGTGGGGACGATCGGCATCGCCGAGTTCGACGAGGTCGACGAGTCCAACCTCCAGCGACAGGTCATCCACGGCCAGTCCGACGTGGGCAGGTCCAAGGCGCAGTCGGCCAAGGAGTCGATCGCCGAGACCAACCCGTACGTCAAGGTGGTGCTGCACGAGGGGCGGCTGGACAACGACAACGTGATGGACGTCTTCGCCGGCTACGACCTGATCGTGGACGGCACCGACAACTTCGCCACCCGCTACATGGTCAACGACGCGGCGTACTTCCTCGGGATCCCCTACGTGTGGGGCTCGATCTACCGGTTCGACGGCCAGGCCAGCGTGTTCGCGCCCATGCTCGGTGACGACCTGCCCTGCTACCGCTGCCTCTACCCCGAGCCCCCGCCGCCCGGAATGGTGCCCAGCTGCGCCGAGGGCGGTGTGCTCGGGGTGCTGTGCGCCGCCATCGGCTCGATCCAGGTCAACGAGGCGATCAAGCTGCTCGCCGGGATCGGCGACCCGATCGCGGGTCGGCTGATGATCTACGACGCCTTGGAGATGGAGTATCGCAAGCTCAAGGTGCGCAAGGACCCGAACTGCGCGCTGTGCGGGGAGAACCCCACCGTCACCGGGCTGATCGACTACGACACCTTCTGCGGTGCGATCTCCGAGGACGCCGCGGAGGCGGCGGCGGACTCCACCATCTCGGTGCGCCAGCTCGAGGAGATGCTGCAGCAGCGCGAGGCGGGCGAGCGGGACTTCGTCCTCGTCGACGTGCGCGAGCCCAACGAGTTCGAGATCAACCGGATCCCCGGGTCGGTCCTCATCCCCAAGGGCGAGTTCCTCAACGGCAACGCGCTCGGCGAGCTGCCCTCGGACCGGCAGGTGGTCCTGCACTGCAAGTCCGGCGTGCGCTCCGCCGAGGCGCTCGCGGTGCTCAAGGGCGCGGGCTACTCCGACGCGGTGCACGTCGGTGGCGGCGTGGTGGCCTGGGTGGACCAGATCGACCCCAGCCAGCCGACGTACTGAGGAGGGCCCTCACACGCGTCGGTCGTAGTCCGCGAGCAGCCGGCGGATCCGCTCCTCGTCCCGCTGCTCCGGGGGCAGCAGGACCTCGACCACCAGGTCGGTCACGTCGGCGACCCGGCGGTTGAGCCGCATGTTCTCGGTGACCGCGGCCTCGAGCTCGTCCACCCGCTGGCGCAGCTGGGCGACCTCCCGCAGCGCCCGTCGTCCCGGGTGCCCGCCGGGCGGCGCCCCCGCCGGCTCGACCGGTGCGGCCTTACCTCTCTTGCGTCCGAACATCCGGGCTCACTCCCTCCATGCGGGCCACGAGTCGCTGGACCCGCGGATCGTCGTCGTCCCCGGTCCAGGGGACGGTCGCGGGCTCACCCGCGATGAAGCCGTAGGCCGCCAGCTCGCGGGCGACCTGTGCGGCGGGTACGACGTCGCGCCGCCGGCCGCCGGGCACGCCGCGGGTCTCGCGGGTGGCGAACTCCAGCAGCAGCGGGCCGCCGGACCCGCGCAGCGCCGAGCGGGCCAGCCGCCACAGGTTGTGCCGGCCGTCCTCGGTGAGGGCGTCGACCAGCATCCGCGCGCACACCGCCGCGTGGCCCTCCCGCGCCAGCCGGCCGCCGCGGGCGAGCACCTGCCGGGTGTCGTAGAGGTTGAGGTGTTCGAACCGGGCCGTCCCGACACCGGCCTCGGCCACCGCCTCGCCGGCCGCGCGCAGCGCGACGGGGGAGTAGTCCAGCCCCAGCACCGGCCTGCCTCCGGACGCCAGGAGCATCGCGTCCTCGCCGCGGCCGCAGCCGACCTCGACCAGCGAGCCGGCGGGGGCATGGTCGGCCACCCAGGCCGCGAAGCCGGACGGGCCGCGGCCGGGCGCCCGTGACCAGTGCTGGTTCCAGAAGCCGAGGTTGCGCCGCTCGCCGCGCATCCACCCGGTGGTGCGCCGGCGCGAGGTGCGCTCCCAGGCCGGCTTGAACGACGGGTCGGGCACCCGCCACCCGGGCCCGTACGCCGCCTCGAGGACGGCCGGGGCGTCGGCCGGTGCGGGGACCTCGCGACCCTCCAGCGTCACGCGGCCCCGTGGCAGCAGAGCGCTGTCGGGGAGCTCGGTCCGGACGTTGGGCATCATCAGCAGCTCGTGCTCGCGCCGGAAGCTGGTGAAGACGTCGATGGCGACCTGTCGGGCACCGACGACCTCCTGCGGGATCACCACCTTGAAGTCGGCCCCCGACATCCGCACGGTCCGCCACCCGGCGGCCTGGAAGAGCCGCTGGAGGGCATAGGACTCGCGGATCACCTCGAACGGGTGCTGCGAGGCGGCGAGGTAGGAGATGTCGGCGTCGTCGTCGTGACCGATGAGCCGACCGTCGCGGACGGCGCCCAGCAGGCAGCCGTAGGTCACGAACGCCTCGACACCGTGGTCGTCGAGCAGGCCGATGGCGGCCAGGATGCCCTCGACGACGTTGACCCGGTGCTCGGCAGGGATCGTGTCGAAGGTGCGCTGGAGGCGGCCGTGCTTGTCCAGCGCCAGCGGCTTGCCCCGCTCGGTGGTCAGGGTCAGCTCGCCGGACCCGCCGCCCAGCGAGGCCCGCGCGGTCAGCCGCTCGCCGGTGCCGACGTCGAGGAAGACCAGGTCGGCGGTGCCGTGCAGGTGTGGCTGCAGGTCCCGGGGCCAGGGGATGAGGAACTCGGTCTCGGAGAGGCGCCGCCCGTCCCTGGCGACGGCGAAGGACCAGACCCGCCGGCCGTGCAGCAGCATGCTGAGCCGGGCACCCGCGTGCCCGCGCACGAGCACGCCGCGGTCGTCCACGGCGACCGCGTGCACGTCACCTGTCGGCCCCCCGTTGTTCACCGGCCATTCATAGCACCCCGAGCGGCCCTCCGGGTGGCAGCGCGGCGCAGAGGGTCAGCCGAGTGCCGCGGTGGCGGCGTCGTAGTCGGGCTCCTGCCCGATGTCGGGGACCAGCTCGGTGTGCAGCACGGTGCCGTCGGTGTCGATCACCACGACCGACCGGGCCAGGAGCCCGGCGAGCGGGCCGTCGGCCATGGTCACGCCGTACGACTCGCCGAAGTCGGTGCGGAACGCCGATGCGGTCACGACGTCCTCGATCCCCTCGGCGCCGCAGAAGCGGGCCAGGGCGAACGGGAGGTCCTTGCTCGCGCAGATGACCTCGGTGTTGTCCAGGCCCGCGGCCAGCTGGTTGAAGTGCCGCACGCTCTCCGCGCACACGCCGGTGTCGACGCTGGGGAAGATGTTGAGCACCGTCCGCCGGCCCTCCGTGCGGGTCACGGCGGCGAGGTCGCTGCCGACCAGGTCGACCACCGGAGCGGGCTGTCCGGTCGCCGGGAGGTCGCCGACGGTGTTGACGGGGGTGCCTTTGAACGAGGTGGTTGCCATGGGCTCTTTCTAGCAGGCGGGGGGTGGCCGCACCGGCGCCGGGCAGGGGAGAATGCCGGAGTGCTCTACGAGGTCGTCAACCTGGTCATCCCACCCGTGCTGAAGGCGGTGTGGCGTCCCCGGGTGACCGGCCTGGAGAACGTGCCGAGCACCGGCGGGGTGATCGTGGCCAGCAACCACCTGTCCTTCGCGGACTCGGTGGTGATCCCGTCCGTGGTGCCGCGCAAGGTGGTGTTCCTCGCCAAGTCGGACTACTTCACCGGGACGGGGCTCCGCGGCGCCGCCTCCCGCGCCTGGTTCGGCGGCCTCGGGATGCTGCCGGTCGACCGGGACGACACCCGGGCCGCGATGGCGTCGCTGGACACGGCGCTGGAGGTGCTGCGCCGGGGCGAGGCGTTCGGGATCTACCCCGAGGGCACGCGGTCGCGTGACGGGCGGCTCTACCGCGGCCGCACGGGGGTCGCCGAGCTCGCGCTGTCGGCCCAGGTGCCGATCGTGCCCGTCGGGCTGCGTGGCACCCAGGACCTCCAGCCTGTGGGCTCCAACCTGCCGCGGCTGGCCACGGTGGACGTGGCGTTCGGAGAGCCGATCGCGGTCACGGGAGAGTACGACGGGGTGCCGCGCGGCCGGGCCCGGCGCGACCTGACCGACCGGCTGATGGAGCGGATCGCCGCGCTGTCGGGCCAGGAGCAGGCCGGGGTCTACAACGAGCGGCCGCCCGACGCCTGAGCCTCCACGGTGGGGGCCGGACGTGGATGGTGGCGCTGATCCCCCCGGACCCAGCGCCACCAGTTCGGTCAGCGTACTGGCATTCGTCCGGATGCTGGGCGAATCCGGCGAAGAATCTTCGTCACACGCGCCCGTCGTCCCCGCGCAGCCAGGCCCGGATCCGGTCCCCCTGCTGGTCCAGGAGCGGGGGAGCGGAGTGCTCCTCCCGGCCGCCGGAGAACGCCTGGTCGTCGAACCGCAGCGGCGAGCCCGGCAGTCGCAGCGTCCCGAACTCCGGGTGCTCGACCTCCAGCAGCAGCCCCTGGGAGCGGGTCTGCTCCCAGTCGTAGACCTGCGGGAGCGTGCGGACCCGCCCGGCGGGCACGCCGGCCCGCAGCAAGCGGTCCAGCCAGTCGTCGGCGCTGCCCTGCGACAGCGCCTGCTCGACGACGGCGATCAGCTCGTCGCGATGGGCGACCCGGTCCCGGTTGGTCCCGAAGCGCGGGTCCGCGGCGTCCAGGCCGAGCGCGGCGACGAACCGGGCCCACAGCCCCTCGGAGCCCACGGCCACCTGGATCGGGCCGTCGGCGGCACGGAAGACGCCGTACGGCGCGATCGCCGGGTGGTGGGAGCCCGACAGGCCGGGCTCCTCACCGCCCAGGGTCCAGCGGGTGCCCTGGAAGGCGTGCACGCCCACGACGCCGGCGAGCAGCGAGGTCCGCACCACGCGGCCGCGGCCGGTGCGCTCGCGCTCGTGCAGCGCCGCCAGGACGCCGTACGCCAGGTTCATGCCCGCCAGCAGGTCGGCGATGGGCACCCCGACCTTGGTCGGCTCGGCGACCCCGGTGACGCTCATCAGGCCGCCCTCGCCCTGGGCGATCTGGTCGTATCCGGCGCGGTCCGCCTCGGGCCCGTCGTGGCCGAAGCCGGTGATCTTGCCGACCACCAGCCCCGGGTTGAGCTCGTGCAGCCGCTCCACCGGCCAGCCGAGCCGGTCCAGGGTGCCGTGCCGGAAGTTCTCCAGGAGCACGTCGGCGCGCCGGACCAGCTCGTCGAGCAGCAGCGCGTCCTCGGGGTCCTTCAGGTCCAGGACCACCGACTCCTTGTTGCGGTTCGCGGAGTGGAAGTACGTCGAGTCGTGGGCGTCGTCCGGCCCCGGGTCCCCCGCCCACGGCGGCCCCCAGGCGCGGGTGTCGTCCCCGGAGGGCGACTCCACCTTGATCACCCGGGCACCCAGGTCGGCGAGCATCATCGCCGCCTGCGGTCCGGCCAGGGCACGGGTCAGGTCCACGACCAGCAGGTCGTCCAGGGGTGCGCTCACACGGGCACGCTACCGATTCCCGGACGCTGTCGGTGCCGGGTGGTTAGGTAGCCCGTGCCATGACTTCGACGCCGACTCCCTCCGACGCGGGCCCCCGCTACGTCCTCACCCGTCCCTCCGCCGAGACGGCCGTGGGGCCCACCCTCGACGCCCAGCAGCAGGCGGTCGTGGACCACGCCGGCGGCCCGCTGCTCGTGCTCGCCGGGCCCGGGACCGGGAAGACCACGACCCTGGTCGAGGCGATCGTCGATCGGATCGACCGGCGCGGCGCCGACCCGGGCTCCGTGCTCGCGCTGACGTTCTCCCGCAAGGCCGCCGAGCAGCTGCGGGACCGGGTCACCGCCCGGCTCGGGCGCACCGTGGCCAGCCCGGTCGCGTCCACGTTCCACTCCTTCGCCTACTCCCTGGTGCGCGCCTACGCGCCTCAGGAGCTGTACGACGCCCCGCTGCGGCTGCTGAGCGCACCGGAGGCCGACGTGGTGCTGCGCGAGCTGATGGGCGAGCACCCCGAGGCGGTGCGCTGGCCGGAGAAGCTGCGCCGGGCGGTCGGCACGCGAGGCTTCGCGCGCGAGGTGCAGGCCGTGCTCTCCCGCGCCCGGGAGAAGGGCATCGACGGCCACCGCCTGCGCGAGCTCGGTGCGGCCGAGGGGCTGCCGGAGTGGGAGGCGGCCGGCCTGTTCCTCGAGCAGTACCTCACCAACCTGGACGCGCAGAGCGCGATCGACCACCCGGACCTGATCCGGCGCGCCACCATCGAGGCCGAGGCCCACCGCGAGGAGCTGCGGGCCCGCTTCCGGCACGTCTTCGTCGACGAGTACCAGGACACCGACCCCGGGCAGGTCGCCCTGCTGCGGGCGATCGCCGGCGACGGGCGCGACCTGGTCGCCGTGGGCGACCCGCACCAGTCGATCTACGGCTTCCGCGGAGCCGAGGTGCGGGGCATCTTGGACTTCCCCCGCGAGTTCCCCCACGCCGATGGACGACCGGCGGACGTGGTCGCGCTGCGCACCACGCGCCGCTTCGGCGCCCACCTGCTGCTCGCCTCCCAGCGGGTCGCCGCGCGGCTCGGCCTGCCCGGCAGCATCCCCGAGGAGGCACGGCAGGCCTTCCTCGAGCCGGTCGCGGACGCCCCCGGGCTGGGCACCGGCCGGGTGGAGGTGCGCACCTTCGACACCGACCGGGCCGAGGCCGAGCACCTGGCCGACCTGCTGCGCCGGGCCCACCTGGAGGACGGCATCGGCTGGGACGAGATGGCCGTCCTGGTCCGCTCCGGCCGCGGGTCCATCCCCGGCCTGCGCCGCTCGCTGGGTGCGGCCGGCGTGCCGGTCGAGGTGGCCGGTGACGACGTGCCCCTCGTCGAGGACCCCGCTGTGCTGCCGCTGCTCGACGCCCTGCGTGCGGTGGTGCACATCGAGGTCGACGACCCCGAGCACGTGGACTTCATCGACCACAGTCGCGCCGAGGCGCTGCTCGTGGGGCCGCTGGGCGGACTGGACGCCGGGGCGCTGCGGCGCCTGGCCCGACGGCTGCGGGTCCGGGAGAAGGAGCGCGCCCACGCCGAGGAGCGCACGGCCCGCCCCTCGCGCGAGCTGGTGCGGCAGGTCGTCGCCGACCCCCGGATCCTCGACGGCGTCGAGGGTCCGGAGGCACACCGCGCTCGTGCCCTCACCGACCTGCTCGACCGTGCCAGGACCACGATGGTCGAGGGCGGGACGGCCGAGGAGGTCCTGTGGGCCCTGTGGTCGGGCACGTCCTGGCCGGCGCGGCTGCGCCGAGGCGTCGAGGCCGGCGGGGGAGCGGCTCGCCGGGCGCACCGCGACCTGGATGCGATCGTGGCCCTCTTCGAGGCCGCGGCCCGCGCCGAGGAGCGCCGGGACCATGCCGGGGTCCGCGCGTTCCTGGAGACCCTGGTCGCCCAGGAGATCCCGGGTGACACGCTCGCCGAGCGCGGGGTTCGCGGATCTGCCGTACGCCTGCTCACGGCCCACCGGTCCAAGGGCCTGGAGTGGCGGCTGGTGGTCGTCGCCCACGTCCAGCAGGACGGATGGCCGGACCTGCGGCGGCGGGCCACGCTCCTGCAGGCCGACCGGATCGGCACCGACGGGGTGCAGCCGCCGGCGAGCGTGCGCGAGCTGCTGATGGAGGAGCGCCGGCTGTTCTACGTCGCCTGCACCCGGGCCCGGCAGCGGCTGGTGGTGACCGCCGTGCAGTCACCCGACGAGGACGGCGAGCAGCCGTCGCGGTTCGTGGGCGAGCTCGGCGTCGAGCCCCAGCACGTGGTCGGGCGCCCGCCGCGGCCGCTGTCGCTGACGGGCCTGGTGGCGGACCTGCGGCGGACCCTGGCCGACCCGGCCACCGACGAGCCGCTCCGGCGTGCGGCGGCCCGGCGGCTGGCCGCGCTGGCGCGGGAGGCCGCCGGCGGTCGCCAGCTGGTGCCGCAGGCCGACCCGGCCACCTGGTGGGGGGCGCGGTCGTCGTCGCAGTCGCTCACCCCGGTCCGCGACCCCGATGCGCCCGTCCCGGTGTCCGCGAGCGTGCTGGAGCAGCTGATGGTCTGCCCCACGCAGTGGTTCCTCGAGCAGGAGGCGGGCGGCGTCGCGCGCGCCCACCAGTCCGCCAACCTGGGCCAGATCATGCACGCCCTCGCCGAGCGGGTCGCCTCCGGAGAGATCGTGGCCGGCCCCGAGGACGCCGACCTGCTGATGGAGCACGTCGACGCGGTGTGGGACCGGCTGGAGTTCCGCACCCCCTGGTCCAAGCTGCGCGAGCACGAGCGGATCCGCGTGGCACTGGAGCGGTTCCTGCGCTGGCACCACGCCAACCCGCGCGACCTGGTCGGCACCGAGGCCCGGTTCAGCACCGTCGTGGAGCTGCCCGAGGGCGAGCAGGTCACGCTCATCGGCTACGCCGACCGGCTCGAGCTCGACCACGACGGCCAGGTCGTCGTGGTCGACCTCAAGACCGGACGCGACGCCCCCAGCGGGCCGCAGGTGCTCAAGCATCGCCAGCTCGCCCTCTACCAGTACGCCGTCGACCACGGCGCGGTCGCCGATCGGCTCCCCGACGCCCGGGCCGGGGGCGCCGAGCTGGTCCAGATCGGCCTGACCGAGGAGGGTGACGCCAAGGTGCAGGTGCAGCCCGCCCACAGCGAGGACGGCCCCGAGCGAGATGGGCTGCGTGCTGAGCTGGCCGCGACCGCCTCCATGCTGCGGGCCGAGCGGTTCCCGGCCGTGGTCGGCGCGCACTGCCAGAAGTGCGCGTTCGTCTCGCTGTGTCCCGCCAAGAGCGCCGGGTCGGTGATCACCCGATGACCGCGGCCTTCACCCCCCGCCCGATCACCTCGCCCGAGGAGCTGCAGCAGGTGATGGGCACCGACTACGCCCCCAGCCCGCAGCAGTGGGAGGCGATCTCGGCGCCGCTGGAGCCGGCGGTCGTGATCGCCGGGGCCGGGTCGGGCAAGACCACGCTGATGGCCGCCCGGGTGGTCTACCTCGTGGTCACCGGCCAGGTGCGACCCGACCAGGTGCTCGGCCTGACGTTCACCACCAAGGCCGCCGCCGAGCTGCGCCAGCGGATCCGGGCGGCCCTGGTCGACGCGGGGGTGCTGGACGCGGAGCCTCCGCGCGGGGCCAGGGAGGACGAGGTCGAGGACGTCGTGGAGCCGACGGTCGCGACGTACAACGCCTATGCCGCCACGCTGCTCACCGACCACGGCCTGCGGATCGGGCACGAGCCGGACACCCGGGTGATCACCGACGCCTCCCGCTACCAGCTCGGCGCCCGCGCGGTCGACCGCTACACCGGCGAGGTCCGCCACCTCACCGACCACCCGCCCACCGCCATCCAGAACCTGCTCGCCCTCGAGGGCGCGATGAGCGAGCATCTGCGCACCGCCGAGGACGTGCGCCGGGTCGACGCCGAGGCACGGCGCGGCTTCGAGCGGGCGCTGGCCGAGGAGCTGGCCGGCAAGAACCGCAAGGGCCACCGCGAGGCCTGTGAGAAGGCGATCAACGCCATCGACCGCCGCGCGGAGCTGCTCGGGCTGGTCGAGTCCTACCGTCGGCTCAAGGCCGACCTGGGGCTGATGGACTTCTCCGACCAGATCGCACTCGCCGCGCGGCTGGCCGCGGAGCAGCCCGACGTCGGGGCGCTGGAGCGGGAGAGGTTCAAGGTCGTCCTCCTCGACGAGTACCAGGACACCTCGGTCGCGCAGGCGCTGATGCTGTCGCGGCTGTTCTCCGGGCCCGATCCCGAGCACGGCCGAGGCCATGCGGTCACCGCGGTCGGCGACCCCAACCAGGCGATCTACGGCTGGCGCGGTGCCTCGGTCTCCAACATCCTCGGCGTCCCCGAGACCTTCCCTGCCGCAGCCGGCGAGGTGGTGACCTACCCGCTGACCGTCAACCGGCGCTCGGACCGCCGGATCCTGGCGGTCGCCAACGAGCTGGCCCAGCCGCTCTACGACGCCCTGCCTCAGGTCCTGCCGCTGGAGCCCAAGCCGGGCGCCGCCGAGGGGGAGGTGCAGGTCGCGGTCTTCGAGACCCACCGCGAGGAGCTGGACGCCTTGGTGGAGAGGGTCCGCGAGGCGCACACCGACCGCTGGTCGGACATCGGCGTGCTGACCCGCGACAACGGCCACGCCGAGGAGGTCTTCGACGCGCTCACCACCGCGGGGATCCCGGTCGAGATCGTCGGCCTCTCCGGTCTGCTGCGGCTGCCCGAGGTGGCGGAGGTGGTGGCGGTGCTGCACCTCCTGCACGACGTCACCGCCAACGCCGCCCTGCTGACCCTGCTCACCGGGCCGCGGTGGGCGATCGGCCCCCGCGACCTGCGGCTGCTGGCCCAGCGCGCCGACGAGCTGGCCGGGGGCCGCGGGCGCTCGTCGGACCCGGCCGCCATCACCGAGGCGCTGGTCGCCATCGCCGACGGCATCGACCCCACGGAGCTGCCCGCGCTCAGCGACGCGCTGGAGGACCCGGGGGAGGACTGGTCCTACTCCGAGGAGGCGCGCGAGCGCTTCGCGCTGCTGGCGGCCGAGCTGCGGATGCTGCGCGCGCACGCGGGTGAGCCGCTGCTGGACGTCGTACGCCGGATCATCGACACCACGGGCGTCGACGTCGAGCTCGCATCCGCGGTGGGCTCGGCGGCCGCGGCCCGCCGGGACAACCTGGACCTCTTCGTCAAGGCGGTCGCGGAGTTCCAGGCGGTCGACGGTGACGTCACGCTGCCGGCCCTGCTCGCCTACCTCACCGCCGAGGACGACGCGGGCAACGGCCTCGACGTGGCGACCCCGACCGAGGCGGACTCGGTCAAGCTGCTCACCGTCCACCGGTCCAAGGGGCTGGAGTGGGACTCGGTCTTCCTCGCCGGCGTCGGCGAGACGAGGTTCCCGTCCAACCGGTCGCGCACGCTGTGGATCTCCTCCCCGGCGGTGCTGCCGGCGCCCCTGCGGGGCGACGCCCACGACCTGCCCCAGCTGCACGGCTTCGACAAGCCCGCCCTGGACGCCTACCGCCAGGCCACCCGGGACCACGACGCGGTGGAGGAGCTGCGGCTGGGCTACGTCGCCTTCACCCGGGCCGCCCACCGGCTGCGGATCAGCTCCTTCCTCTGGAGCGGCCGGACGACGCCGTTCGGCCCCTCGCCCTACCAGCAGGTGGCGCGGGAGTGCCTCGAGAGCTGGGGCGAGCGACCGGAGAGCTGGCTGGAGAAGCCGGCCAAGGGCTCGCCCAACCCGCTGGCCGACGAGGACACCTCCCGGCCGTGGCCGGTCGCCGGCGTCGGCGAGGAGGCGACGCGCAGGCTCGCCGCCGCCGAGCTGGTGCGGGCGAGCGACCCCGCCGGGGCCGACCCGGAGCTGGACATGGTCCAGGCCGCCAGGGTCGCGGAGTGGGACGACGCGATGGGTCGACTGCTGGCCGAGGCGCGTCTCGAGGGCGCCCGGGACCAGCACGTGCCGCTCCCGTCCAGCCTGTCGGCGACCGCGCTGGCCCGGCTCCGGGACGACCCGGAGGGCTTCGCGCGCGACCTGGCCCGCCCGATGCCCCGGCCGCCGGCTCCGGCGGCCCGGTTCGGCACGCGCTTCCATGCCTGGGTGGAGGCCCGCTTCGGGCAGCAGTCCCTGCTGGGCGCCGACGACCTGCCGGGCCGTGCCGACGCGGGGATCGACGACGAGTCCGACCTGGCCGCGCTGGTGGAGCGGTTCGAGGCCGGCGCCTTCGCCGAGCGGGCGCCGTACGCCATCGAGGCGCCGTTCGCCCTCGTGCTCGCCGGGCAGGTGGTGCGCGGGCGGATCGACTCGGTCTACCGCGAGGAGGACGGCTCCTTCCTGGTCGTGGACTGGAAGACCAACCAGGGGCAGACCGCCGACCCGCTGCAGCTGGCGATCTACCGCCTGGCGTGGGCGGAGCTGGAGGGCCTGCCGGTGGAGCGGGTGCGCGCGGCGTTCTACTACGTGCGCAGCGACGAGCTGGTCGTTCACGACGACCTGCCCGGCCGCGACGAGCTGGGAGCCCTGGTCAGCGGGTGAGGCGGCTCAGTCCGCGAACGCCGCGGAGAGCGCGACCTCGACCATCGTCTCGAAGGTCTCCTGGCGCTCCTGCGCGGTCGTCTCCTCGCCGGTGACGACGTGGTCGGAGACGGTGCACACCGCGAGCGCCCGGGCGCCCTTCCCGGCACACAGGGTGTAGAGCGCGCTCGCCTCCATCTCGACCGCCAGGACGCCGTAGTCGACCATCCGCGCGGTCAGCTCCGGCCGGGGGGAGTAGAAGGAGTCGCTGGAGAAGACCAGACCGACGTGCACCGCGGCCTCACCGGACAGGCGCTGAGCCGCGTCGTAGGCCCCGCGCAGCAGGCCGAAGTCGGCGACCGGGGCGTAGTCCAGTCCGTCGAAGCGGATCCGGTTCATCGAGGAGTCGGTGCAGGCACCCGACGCGAGCACCAGGTCGCGCACGGCCAGCCGCTCGGAGAGCGCGCCGCACGAGCCCACCCGGACGATGGTGGAGACGCCGTACTCGTCCAACAGCTCGTTGACGTAGATCGCCATCGAGGGCTGCCCCATCCCCGAGCCCTGGACCGACACGCGGCGGCCGCCCCAGGTGCCGGTGTAGCCGTACATCCCCCGCACCTCGGAGTAGCACTCGGCGTCCTCGAGGAACGTCTCCGCGATCCAGCGGGCCCGCAGCGGGTCACCGGGCAGGAGGACGACGGGGGCGATCTGGCCGGGCTCGGCGCCGATGTGGGTGCTCACCCGCGCAACCTAACCCAGTAGCGTTCCCGTGGTGAGCGACCGGACCCTCCCGCACCTGGCGCTGTCGGCCCACGCGCACAACCGCGAGGGCCTGCACCGCACCGACGACGCCTGGCTGGCCGAGCGCTGGGCCGACCCGTCGACCCGCGTGCTCGTGCTGGCCGGGGCGCGCCTGGAGCTGGTCGACGGCGCGCCGCGCTGGCTGTCCCCGGACGAGGCGCCCGACGGCGAGCGGATCCTGCTCGGCGATCGCGACGGCGTCACCCGGTTCGCGGTGCTGGTCGACCCCGAGGACGCGCCCGAGGGCGAGTGGGTAGGCCTGCGCGGCGCGTTCGCCCACCTCATGGGCCACCACGACGAGGCCCCGTGGCTCTTCCACGCGGTGGGCCTGGCCGAGTGGCGCCGGGTGACCCGGCACTGCCCGCGCTGCGGCGGTGTGCTGGAGCCGCGCCGCGGCGGACACGAGCTGCGCTGCACCTCCTGCGGGCGGCCGCAGTTCCCGCGCACCGACCCGGCGGTGATCATGGCGGTGGTGGACGACGAGACCGGCGAGGTGCTGCTCGGCCGGCAGGCATCCTGGCCGGAGAACCGCTACTCCACCCTCGCCGGTTTCCTCGAGCCGGGGGAGTCCTTCGAGGACGCGGTACGCCGCGAGGTGCTCGAGGAGGTCGGCGTCGAGGTCGGCCGGGTCGACTACTTCGGCAACCAGCCGTGGCCGCTGCCGGCGAGCGTGATGATCGGCTTCGTGGCGCACGCCACGAGCCGCGAGATCCACGTCGACGGCAGCGAGATCGCGCACGCGCGGTGGTTCAGCCGCGAGGACTTCGGCCGGGCGACCGAGTCCGGCGAGATCGCCGTACCGCAGGGCGTCTCGATCTCGTCCTCGCTGATCCAGGACTGGTACGGCGCCCCCGTGGAGTCCTCGGGCTGGTGACGCCGGGGCTCAGCCGAGCTCGGCGAGCTTCTCCTTCACCTGGGCCAGCGGCGGGTTGGTCATCGAGCTGCCGTCGCTGAAGACCAGGGTCGGCACCGTCTGGTTGCCGCCGTTGACGTCCATCACGATTCGGGCCGCGGCGGGGTCCTGCTCGATGTCCACGGTCTCGAACTCGATGCCCTCGCGCTGCAGCTGCCCCTTGAGCCGGTGGCAGTAGCCGCACCACGGGGTGCTGTACATGGTGAAGGTCATCTCGGGAGTGTCCCCTCCGACGTCTAGGGTCGTGGCACCGGGTGGTCGCCACCCTGACGCAACCGTCGACGATGAGGAGTTGTTCCGTGCCGGGCTCCGAGGACCTGCTGGCCGCGCTCGACCCCGAGCAGCGCCAGGTCGCCGAGGCGCTGCACGGGCCGGTGCGGGTACTGGCCGGTGCCGGCACCGGCAAGACCCGGGCGATCACCCACCGGATCGCCTACGGCGTCAGCACCGGCGTCTACCAGCCCACCAACGTGCTGGCGGTCACCTTCACCACCCGTGCCGCGGGGGAGATGCGGGCCCGGCTGCGGGCGCTCGGCGCCGGCCCCGTGCAGGCGCGCACCTTCCACTCCGCAGCCCTGCGCCAGCTGCGCTACTTCTGGCCGCAGGCCCGCGGGTCGGCGCTGCCGGAGCTGATCGAGTCCAAGATCGGGATGCTGGCGGCGGCCACCCGCGGGCTGCGGCTCAAGGCCGACCAGGCCCTGCTCCGCGACCTCGCGGGCGAGGTCGAGTGGGCCAAGGTCAGCAATCTGCGTCCCGACGACTACGCCGGCGTCGCCGAGCGCCGGGAGCGCGAGGTGGCCGGCCTGGACGCGGCGAGCGTGGCCAAGGTCTACGCGTCCTACGAGCAGGTCAAGCGCGAGCAGGGGCGGATGGACATGGAGGATGTGCTCCTCCTGACCGCCGGACTCCTCGCCGACGACGAGCGGGTCGCGGCCGCCATCCGCCGCCAGTACCACCACTTCGTGGTGGACGAGTTCCAAGACGTCTCGCCGCTGCAGTCGACGCTGCTGGACCTCTGGCTCGGCGACCGGGACGAGCTGTGCGTGGTGGGCGACCCGGCGCAGACGATCTACTCCTTTGCCGGGGCCCGCGCCGACCATCTCCTGGACTTCCCGCAGCGGTTCCCGCGGACCACCTCGGTCGAGCTGGTCCGCAACTACCGCTCGACCCCGCAGGTGGTCACCGCGGCGAACTCGGTGCTCGCGGGGTCCGGGACACCCGGCGTGCGGCTGCAGCCCCAGCTCCCCGCCGGACCCGAGGTGACGCTGACTCCCAGCCCGGACGAGGTCGCCGAGGCGGCCGCGGCCGCCGACCGGGTCGCCGCGCTGCGCGACTCCGGGGTCCCGCTGTCCGGCATCGCGATCCTGTTCCGCATCAACGCCCAGTCCGAGGTGTTCGAGGAGGCGCTGGGCAGTCGCGGCATCCCCTACACGATCCGCGGCGCGGCGAGGTTCTTCGACCGGCCCGAGGTCCGGCAGGCGGTGACGCTCCTGCGCGGAGCCGCCCGCTCCGGTGAGGGCAGCGGCGTCCTGGTCGACGACGTACGCGCCGTGCTCGCCGGGATGGGCTGGACGGTCGAGGCGCCCGGCGCCCGCGGCCAGGCCAGGGACCGGTGGGAGTCGCTCCAGGCGCTGGTCGACCAGGCAGCCGACCTCGCCTCCCGGGACGGGGGCGACCTCACGGCGTTCGTCGCCGACCTGGACCGGCGGGCCGAGGAGCAGCACGCCCCGGTCGCCGACGGGGTGACGCTGGCGACGCTGCACGCGGCCAAGGGCCTGGAGTGGGAGGCGGTCCTGGTGTGCGGCCTGGTCGACGGGACGCTGCCGATCACCTACGCCAAGACCTCGGCGGCGATCGAGGAGGAGCGCCGGCTGCTCTACGTCGGCGTCACCCGGGCCCGCCGCCACCTGGCCCTGTCCTGGGCACTGGCGCGCCATCCGGGAGGGCGGCAGAGCCGCAAGCCCTCGCGGTTCCTCGACGGCCTGCTGCCCAGCGAGATGCTCGCCTCGGCCGAGCGCTCGAGGTCATCGAGCCGCGGCCGGGGCGCACGCACCTGCCGGGAGTGCGGCCGGCCGTTGACCACTGCTGCGGAGAAGAAGGCGCTGCGCTGCTCCGACTGCCCGGCGTCCTACGACGAGGCGCTCTTCGAGGCGCTGCGCTCCTGGCGCAAGGAGACGGCCGACGCCGAGAGCGTGCCGGCGTTCGTGGTCTTCAACGACGCCACGCTCCAGCTGGTCGCCGAGCAGCGACCGGAGACGGAGGAGGGGCTGCTCCGGGTGAGCGGGATCGGCCGGACGAAGCTGGAGAAGTACGGCGAGGAGCTGCTCGCCGTGGTCGCCGCGCACCCGGAGGCGACCGGCAGCGAAATCTCCGACGAAATACCCATAAAATAGTTTGCTCATTACATCCCCGGGGGAGTAGTTTCTCTCCCGTCACGCACACCCGCGCAGACGCACCTGGCACGTGCGGCGCCCGAGCACCGAAGGAGGTGGCACGAATGAGCAAGTCCTTGACGATCATCCGGACGGCGAACCCGTCCGTCTTCGGCATGCCTGCGCGCGTCCGTGCCCTGGGCCTCATCGAGTGCCCGGCCACCGATGTGTTCGGCGCCACCGAGGGCGTCTACGTGGGTCTTCCCGCCTGGAGACCACCGGTCTGTTGACACAGTTCAGCACCGGCGCCTCCAGGCCGCGGATCCCACAGACCGGGATCCGCGGCCTTTTTGTTTTCCGCGAGTCCCACCACCAGCAGCGACCAGGAATCAGGAGAAGGAGGTGACACACATGACCATCAGCATCATCGACCACGGAGCGGCGCTCGGCGCCGGCACGACTCTCGGCGGTCTCCACGATGCGGCGGGTCACGTGGACCAGGAGCGGTTGCCCTGCCGGGTCTTCGACCCCGAGCTGTGGTTCGCCGACACCCCGGCGGACGTGGAGTACGCCAAGGAGCTGTGCCGGGACTGCCCGGTACAGCAGCTGTGCCTGGCCGGCGCCCTCGAGCGGTCCGAGCCCTGGGGCGTCTGGGGCGGCCAGCTGTTCGAGCGGGGAGTCGTCGTACCGCGCAAGCGGCCCCGGGGGCGGCCCCGGAAGGACGACCCGATGAACACCGGCACCTCCGCCGCCTGAGCGGCCCGACCGGGAAAGACATCCATCCATGAACCAGAACGGACACCCGATCATGTATCTCATCGCAGAAGATCTGGCGCGCGCACAGATGTCCGCGCGCCTGGGAGAGGCGCACGAAGCCAGGCGCGTCGGCCAGCTGGTCCGAGCCCGGCGCCTGAGCCGCAAGGCGGAGCGTGCCGCGATGCGAGCCCGGCTCGCGCTCGCCCGCGCGCTCTAGGGGAGAGCACCTCTCCTGGTCGCATCACGAGAGGGCCGGGGGCGCCGCCGTCGAGGCGGAGCCCCGGCCCTTCGCCGTACCCTGGCGGGGGTACGGCGTAGATTGGCTGCATGCTCACCTGCGACTTCTGCGGCCGGCGGGCCGAGGAGGGCGCCGCGACGCTCACCTGGACGTTCGCGGTGGAGAACGACCGGCGCAAGGCCTTCTGCGACTCCTGCTCGCGGGAGAACCTGCGGTCGATGGAGGGGAAGCTGGACTCCGAGTTCTGGTGAGTCAGCCGGCGCGCCAGCCCTGGGTCCAGCTGCAGCCGCACTCGGGCTGGCGGCGATGGCGCTGCTCGCGCGGCGCGCCCTCGACCGGGAGCTGGATGGTGGCACCCCAGCTGGACGGCACCGAGCCGTCGACCCAGGTCACCACGTCGCGCACCGCCCACGCCACCGCCATCGTCATCAGGGCGGGGTCGACCGGCTCCGGGACGTCGCCGACCGGGTCGACGTACTGCTCGCGCAGCAGCGCGTGCCCCGGGTCGCGCCCGCTCAAGTCGGCCACGACGCACCGGCGGCAGGGTGTGCGGCCGGGGTCGACGAACGGGCCGAGGCCGACCTCTCCGGCACTGGTGCCCGCCCACAGGTGCGGCATCCCGGCGCGCAGGAGGGGGTCGGCGAGCGCGGCCGACGGCTCGCCGACATGCAGGAGCAGGCGCAGGTCGCCGGGCCGATCGGAGGGGACGAGCCCGATGCCCTGACGGGCGAGCAGCGAGGAGGCGACCTCGCGCCAGCCCTCGGGGCCGGTGACCTGGACGCGTACGTCGGCCCGGTGCCGCCATCGGGAGCGGGCCGCGGCGCCGTGCCGGTGGTAGGCCGCCGCCACCTCGGGCCCCTGGTCGGGATGCTCCTCCAGGGTCCGGGCCAGCTCGCGGCCGTCGACCAGCAGTCCGGCCAGCCGCACCAGCAGGCCGTCCGCTCCCTCGGGCGGGTCGGCGTCGAGCTGGTGCAGCGCCCGGGCGAGCCGCCGGCCCAGGGGAGTGTCGGGCAGCCCGGAGCGCAGGGCCGGGCTCAGGCCGGCCTGCAGGTGGCCGTCGCAGCGCCGGGCCAGCCGGAGGCCGGGGCGCAGCACCGGTCGTGGGCGCTCAGCGGTCATGCCGGGGAGCCTGCCAGACCGCAGCGGTGCGGCCGAGCCGTTGTCCACAGGCGCCTCGCGGCCAGGGTCAGACGCGGCCCAGGATCCGGTTGAGGTTCGTGCCGCAGACCGGGCAGACGGCCTTGGCCATCTTGGTGCCCTTGTCGTTGACGCGAACCTCGCCCTCCGCCTCGCGCTTGTCCTTGCACTTGACGCAGTAGAACTCGCCGCTCCAGGTCTCCGCCATCTCGGCCTCCTTGCCGATCGCATCTCATGGCCGACGGGGGTGGGCAGGGAAGCCCGTCCCCGTGACCCTACACAGCGCAGGGGCCCCGGCCACGGTGGTGGTCGTTTGCCTTCCCCTTGCGAACGTCCACCGGAGCGGTCGGAGCCCCTGGTCGCACCACCCTGGCAGGGGCCGGGTGCCGCCGTCAACGCCGCTCCTCGACGGCTGTGCACACGCCTGTGGAGAACCTCGGGACAGAGCGGCCGGGGCTGGGGAGAGGCGGGCTCCCCTGGGGATGACGGCTGTGGAAAACTGGCGCAGCGAGGCGGCGTACCCGCGCCTGACCTGCCCACTTCTCGTCCACCGGCTGTGGAAGGAAACCACCGTGAGCACATCCGCCCCGGGACCGGTCGCCGCGCTGCGCCGGATCGCCTTCCTCATGGAGCGCGGTCGGGAGGAGACCCGCCGGATCCAGGCGTTCCGCCAGGCGGCGGCGACGATCCTCGCGCTTCCCGACGAGGAGCTGCAGCGCCGCGTCGGGGAGGGCACCCTGACCGAGCTGGCGGGGATCGGCCCGAGCACGGCCGCGGTGGTCGAGGCGGCGGCGCGGGGCGAGGTCCCCGAGCGGTTGGCCGCTCTGGAGGAGAGGTACGCCGGGCCGCTGGCGGCGGGCGGACGGGAGCTGCGGGCCGCCGTACGCGGCGACTGTCACTCGCACTCGGACTGGTCCGACGGCGGCTCGCCGCTGGAGGAGATGGCCTTCACCGCGATCGAGCTGGGGCACGAGTACCTCGTGCTCACCGACCACTCGCCGCGCCTGACGGTGGCCAACGGGCTCTCCGCGGCGCGGCTGGAGAAGCAGCTCGGCGTGATCGACGCGGTCAACGAGCACCTGGACGGCACCGGGTTCACCCTGCTGAGGGGGATCGAGGTGGACATCCTCGACGACGGCGGCCTGGACCAGACCGAGGAGATGCTGGGCCGCCTGGACGTGCGGGTCGCCAGCGTGCACTCCAAGCTCCGGATGGACGCCGAGCCGATGACCCGCCGGATGCTGGGCGCGGTGCGGAACCCGTTCGTCAACGTGCTCGGGCACTGCACCGGCCGGTTGGTGACGGGCAATCGCGGCACTCGTCCGCCGAGCGACTTCGACGCCGTCCGCGTCTTCGAGGCGTGCGCGGAGGAGGGCGTCGCGGTGGAGATCAACAGCCGGCCCGAGCGGCGCGACCCGCCGACCCGCCTGCTCGAGCTCGCCCGGGACATCGGCTGCCTGTTCTCCATCGACTCCGACGCCCACGCGCCCGGCCAGCTCGACATGCTCGACTACGGCTGCGCGAGGGCCGAGGAGGCCGGCATCGGGCCGGAGCGGATCGTCAACACCTGGGAGCGGGACCGGCTGCTCGCCTGGGCGGGCGCCCGCCTGTGAGCCCGGCGAGCGGGTCGCGCAGCCGCTAGCGTGGGGCCATGCCGGCCCCCTCGGACCCCGACCTGCTGGCGCGTGCGGTGCGCCTGAACGACGACTGGTTCGGCGGGATGGCGACGCCGGAGTCGGTGCGCTGGGTGGACAACCAGCAGTCGCGGTGGGGGTCCTGCAGCCCGGGCGACCGGGCCATCCGGCTGTCGCGTCGGCTGGAGGGGATGCCGCGCTGGGTGGTCGACTACGTGATCGTGCACGAGCTCGCGCACTTCCTCGAGCCCGGCCACGACGAGAGCTTCTGGGCATGGGTCAACCGATACCCCCGGGCCGAGCGGGCGCAGGGCTACCTGCTGGGCTGGTCCGACGCCTGGAACATGGAGGCGCCGCCGGGGCCCGACCGGGACGACTGAGTGCGGGCTCAGCCCCGAGGGAGCAGAGCGTCGCGCGCCAGCGCCGCGAGCTCGAGCAGCTCCGGCTCCAGGTCGGGAAGATCCGGGTCGTCCAGCCGCCACCAGCGCACGTCCAGCGACTCCTCACTCGTCGCGGGCACGGCGCCCTCGGGGGCGATCGCGGCGTAGCGGACGTCGAGGTGCTGCACCGGTCCGCGCGGGTCGCAGAAGGCCACCGTGTGCTCGGACAGCTGGAGGGGTACGACGGTCACCCCGAGACCGTCGAGACCGGACTCCTCCCGCGCCTCCCGCTCGGCGACCGCGGCGAGCGAGTCGTCGCCGTCCTCGCAGTGGCCGCCGAAGTGGAACCAGCGGCCGGCCTTGCGGTGCAGGTTGAGCAGGACCGCGTCGCCGTCGGCGGAGAGGACCAGGGTCCCTGCGGTGAGGTGGTCGGGGAAGCAGGCGCGGGTCATCCCGTCGGGGTGACGGTCGAGGTGGGCGACGTACCGGTCGCGCAGGCGAGCCTGCTCCGCGGTCGGCGGCTCCCATGCCGAGAGCACCCCGAGCGCGTCGGCGTGCAGCCGGCTCACGAGTCGGTGCCGGGCTCCGTCGGCCCCTCGGACGCCCCGCCCATGCCCTCGTCGAGGAGCTTGGACAGCTCGGCGTCGAAGTCGGCCTCCGACAGCTGCTCGGGCGCGGTGGCGCCCTCCCGGAACCCCAGCGGGTCGTCGAGGTCCGCGGCGGTGGGCAGCAGGTGCGGCGACATCCACACGCCGTCGCGCGCCTCCGCGCCCTGCCGGTCCCGCAGCGAGCCCCACAGGGTGGAGGCGTCGCGGAGCCGGCGCGGCCGCAGCTCGAGCCCGACCAGCTGGGCGAAGGCCTGCTCCGCCGGGCCGCCGGCCGCACGACGGCGGCGGACCGCCTCGGCGAGCTTGCCCGCCGCGGGCATCCGCTGCGCGGTCGCCTGACCGACGACCTCGTCGACCCAGCCCTCGACCAGTGCCAGCGTGGTCTCCAGCCGCTCGAGGGCGGCCTTCTGCTGGGGCGAGGTGCGCGGGTCGAAGAGCCCGCCCTCCATCGCCTGCTGGAAGGCTGCGGGGTCCATCGGGTTGAGCCCCTGGATCTGCTCCTGCATCCCCGAGACGTCGATCTCGATGCCTCGGGCGAAGTCGGTGACCGCGCCGATCAGGTGGTCGCGCAGCCACGGCACGTTGGCGAACAGTCGCTGGTGGGCCGCCTCGCGGAGCGCGAGGTAGAGCAGCACGTCGTCGTGCTCGACGTCCAGGCCGTCGGCGAAGGCGGCGACGTTGGTCGGGACCAGCGCGGCCGTGCCCGTCGGGCCCAGGGGCAGGCCGATGTCGGAGGCGGTGAGGACCTCGCCGGCGAGACCGCCGAGCGCCTGGCCCATCTGCATCGCGACCATCGACCCGGTGGCCTTGCCGAGCATCCCCAGCAGGGGACCGGCCATCTGCTGGGCCTCCTCGGGCAGGTTGTCCGACAGCATCCCCGTGGCGCGCTCGGCGACCGGGGTGACCAGGCCCTTCCAGACCTCCATGGTGTTGACCAGCCAGTCCGCGCGGCTCCAGGCGGCGGTGCCGGTCACACCGGCGGTGAACTCGGTGGTCTCGTCCAGCCAGTGGTCCGCGAGCCGGACGGCGTCGGCGACCGCGGTCCTCGCGTCCTGGCCGGGGGTCGGGTCGGCCTCCTGGGCGGCGACCTTGCGCGCGGTGTCGAGCGCGAGGTTCCAGTTCACCGGGCCGTCGTAGGGCTGCATCATCGCCTGGAACTGCCCGATCAGCCCCGACAGGTCGGGCATCTGGCCGCCCGCGCCGGCCGGCGGCATGAACCCCGCCGGACGGTGGGCGCCGGGCGCTCCGCCCAGCCCGCCGAGCATGCCGAAGAGCTGCTCGAACGGGGTGCCCTTGAACGGGTTCTGCTCGTCGTCGGGGCCCTCGCCGGGTCGCTTGTCGGCGTTGTCATCCATGTCCTCCACCGTACCCGCCTCCTCCACGGCGCGTAGGCTCGCCGACGTGACCCAGATCCGGCTCTGCGAGATCCGCGAGACCCCCCTCGACGTCGCCGAGGTGGTGGCCTCGCTGGATGACGACACGACCGGCGGGCTGACCCTGTTCGTGGGGCGGGTCCGCGACCATGACGGCGGCAAGAGCGTCGACGGGCTGGACTACACCGCCCACCCGACGGCGCTGGACCGGATGCGCGAGGTCTGCGAGCGCGTCGCCGCGGAGTACGACGTGCACGGGGTCGCCGCGGTGCACCGGGTCGGGACCCTGGCGATCGGCGACGTCGCCGTCATCGTCGCCACCACCGGGGCGCACCGCGGTGAGGCGTTCGACGCCTCCCGTGCGCTCATCGACACGCTCAAGGACGAGGTGCCGATCTGGAAGCACCAGCGCTTCGGCGACGGCAGCGAGGAGTGGGTCGGCACCCCCTAGCGTGTCGCGCGCCGTGGCGCACCGGTGATCCGTAGGCTCGCACCCGTGGAGATCCTGTGGTGGCTGGCGCCCCCCGTCGTCGTGGCGTTCGTGGCCATGCTGTGGGTCGGCTGGCTGGGCCGGGAGCGCACCGTGGAGGTGGATCGCGAGGCGGCCGCCGCGCGGCTGGCGCGGGCCCTGGAGAGCGGCCGGCCGATCACCCGGCACGCGACCGCGCCGCCGCCGCGCGACCGGAGTCGCGGGATCGCCGTACGCCCCTCGCGGGTGAACGGCGCCGACGAGCGTCGCGCGGGCTGACGAGGGCCCTCCTCGCCTGCTTGCCCGAAGGTGAGAGGCTTCGTCCATGAGCCAGCGCCTGATCGCCGCGGTCGTCGCCGCGCCGCTGCTGGCTGCGCTGATCGCCACCGCCGCGTTGGTGAAGGTGCCCTACGTGCGCTACCAGCCCGGGCTCACCGTCGACGTCCTCGGCGCCGAGGACGGGGAGGAGATCATCACGGTCCAGGGGCACCGCACCTACCGCGACGACGGACAGCTGCGGCTGACCACGGTCTACGTCAGCCCGCCCGACGGCGGCGTCGGCGTCTTCACGGCCCTGGACGCGTGGCTGGACCCCGAGGACGCCCTCTACCCCTACGACACCGTCTACCCCGACAACCAGACGCAGGAGGACGCCGACCAGCGCTCGTCGGCCCAGATGGTCTCCTCCCAGGACACCGCGGTGGCGGTCGCGATGACCGAGATGGGGTACGACGTCCCGCAGACCGCCGAGGTCCTCGCGGTGACCGAGGGCATGCCCGCGGACGGGAAGCTGAAGGTCCGCGACCAGCTGCTCCGGATCGGGGACACGAGGATCCGCACCGTCGAGGACGTCTTCACCGCCGTGGGCGGCGCCGAGGCCGGCACCCCGCTGGAGTTCGTCGTGCAGCGCGGCTCGGAGCGCCGGACCGTCTCGGTGACGCCGAAGAGCACCCCGGACGGCCCCAAGGTGGGGGTGGTGCCGGGCATCGGCTTCGACTTCCCGTTCGACGTCTCCGTCGCCCTCGACCCCAACATCGGCGGGCCCAGCGCCGGGCTGATGTTCTCCCTGGGGGTCTATGACGTACTGACGCCCGGCTCGCTGACCGGCTCCCGGACCGTGGCCGGCACGGGCACGATCGACCCCGAGGGCCGGGTCGGGCCGATCGGCGGGATCCAGCAGAAGATCGTGGCGGCAGAGGAGGCCGGGGCACGGCTCTTTCTGGTGCCCCCGGACAACTGCGCCGAGGCGCTGAGCGCGCCCGCGGGGGACATGCGCCTGGTGCGCACCCCCACGATGAGCGCGGCGGTGCAGGCCGTCGAGAAGTGGACCGAGAACCCCGACGCGCCGCTCCCGCGGTGCAGCAAGGAGGCAGCGTGACCGAGCAGGGCGACGAGCAGCGCCCCCTCCAGGCGGAGTTCGCCCTCGAGGCGGCACTGCGTGAGGTGGAGGCGCACGTCGCCTCCGGGGGCTGGGACCAGCCGGCGCGGCTCTACGCGCTCGTCCCCACCGCCGACCTGTTGATGCGCGAGCCCGGCCTGGCCGAGGCGCTCGGGATCGAGGGCGACCTGCCGGCGGGCCACCTGACTCCCGTCGAGCAGGAGCTCCCCGCGGACGGTGAGCCGTTGGAGACGGTGCTGCAGTCGGTCGAGTGGCCGGCGGCCGTCAGGGGCTGCGCCGCGGTGCTCGAGCGGCTCGTGCTCCCTCCCGACGCGGAGGACAACCTGCCCGACGAGGCCGGCGCGGCGGCGGAGTTCGCTGCCGAGCACCCGGACCGCCAGGAGGTCCGGATCGCCGCCGGGGCGCTGCGCGGCGGGACGGCGTACTCCGTCCTCCGCCTGCGCTCCCACGATGACGACCGGTCCGTGGTGGGTGGCGCCGACCTGGTGCCCGCCCTCCTGGACCTGCTGGCCGCCACCTTGACCGAGGAGCCTCCCGCGTGAGCAACCCGTTCTTCGACGACGTGCCACCGCGCCGCCCGGGAGGTGGCCGCCCTGCGCCGCCTGCCGCGCCCAGCCGGCGGCCGCGCGCCCTGCTCATCACCGTGGGTGTGCTGCTCGCGCTGTTCATCGGCGTGACGGCGTTCTCGTCGCTGTGGACCGAGCGGCTGTGGTACGGCTCGATCGGCTTCTCCTCGGTCTTCTCCACCCTGATCTGGACGCGCGTCGGGCTGTTCCTGGTCTTCGGCGCGCTCATGGCCCTGGCCGTGGGCGGGTCGATGGTCGTCGCCTACCGGCTCCGGCCGGCGTTCCGCCCGGGCGGGCCCGACCAGCTCGGGCTGGAGCGCTACCGCGACGCGGTGCTGCCAATCCGGTGGGTGCTGCTGGTCGGCGTCTCGCTGCTGCTGGGCAGCTTCGCCGGTACGTCGGCCGCGGGGAACTGGCGGACCTACCTGCTGTGGCGCAACGGCGGGTCGTTCGGCACCCGGGACCAGTGGTTCAAGAAGGACGCCGGCTTCTACGTCTTCGACCTGCCCTGGTACCACTTCCTCACCGACTTCGTCATGGCCACCGCCGTGGTGGCACTGCTGGCCGCGGTGCTGGTGCACTACCTGTTCGGCGGGATCCAGTTCGTCACCCGCAACGATCGCTTCTCCCCGGGGGCGCAGGCCCAGGTGTCCGTCCTGGTGGCGATCTTCGTGCTCGCCAAGGCGGTGGACTACTGGCTGGACCGCTACGACACCCTCAGTGCCTCGGGCGGGCTGATCGACGGGGTGACCTACACCGACGAGCACGCGGTCATCCCGGCGCACAACATCCTGGCCGGGATCGCGCTGATCTGCGCGGTGCTGTTCCTGGTGAACCTGTGGCGGCGGAACTGGATGCTGCCCACCGTGGGCGTGGCCCTGCTCGCGCTCTCCGCGATCCTGCTCGGGATGGTGTGGCCCGGTGTGGTCCAGCGCTTCCAGGTCGCTCCGTCGGAGGGGGACAAGGAGCAGCCCTACATCCAGGCCAACATCGACGCCACCCGGACGGCGTATGACATCAACGACGTCGAGGAGACCTCCTACCGCGGGTCGGTGGAGGTGGAGGAGGACCAGCTGCGCGA
Organism: Nocardioides rotundus; assembly: GCF_019931675.1. Classification (GTDB taxonomy): domain Bacteria; phylum Actinomycetota; class Actinomycetes; order Propionibacteriales; family Nocardioidaceae; genus Nocardioides; species Nocardioides rotundus. Next base: position 2,398,036 of record NZ_CP082922.1, on the reverse strand, counting down.
CGACGCGCTGGCCGCCGGCATCCGGTTGGTGGACCCCAAGCTGGTGAGCGAGACCTTCGAGCAGACCCAGCAGATCAAGGGCTACTACTCGGTGCCCACGGTGCTCGACGTCGACCGCTACCCGATCGACGGCGAGCAGCGCGACGTGGTGCTCGCCGTGCGCGAGCTCAACCAGGCCGGCCTGCCCGAGAGCGCGCAGAACTGGAACAACCTGCGCACCGTCTACACCCACGGCTACGGCCTGATCGCCGCCTATGGCAACCAGCGGGACCGGACGAACGACAGCCAGGCGGTCAACCGGGGCGACGGCGGCCTGGCGTGGGCGGAGGAGGACATCCCGCCGCGCGGACAGCTGACCGAGCTGGCCGGCGACGAGGGCTTCGAGGACACCAACGGCAAGCCGGGGTATCGCGGCCAGATCTACTTCGGCGAGCAGAGCCCGACGTACTCCATCGTCGGCAAGCGCGACGGTGCCCAGGACATCGAGCTGGACCTGCCCGAGGGCGAGAGCGGCGCCGGCGGGGAGAACTACAGCACCTACGAGGGCACCGGCGGTGTCGGCGTGGGCAGCCTGTGGCGCAAGCTGCTGTACGCCGTGAAGTTCAGCGAGCCGGCGATCGTGCTGTCCAGCCGGGTGAACGAGAACTCCAAGATCCTCTACGACCGCGAGCCGACCCAGATGGTGCGCAAGGCCGCCCCGTGGCTGACCGTGGACGGCGACCCGTTCCCGGCGATGGTGGACGGGAAGATCGTCTGGATCGTCGACGGCTACACCTCGACCGACCAGTACCCCCAGGCGGCCAAGGACTCGGTCGAGGACATGACCAGCGACTCCCTCGGCAACGACACGGCGTTCCGCACCGTGCCGACCGACGAGATCAACTACATGCGCAACGCGGTGAAGGCCGTGGTCGACGCCTACGACGGCAGCGTGACGCTGTATGAGTGGGACGAGAAGGACCCGATCCTCAAGGCGTGGGAGAAGGCGTTCCCCGGCACCGTGCGGCCGAAGTCGTCGATCCCGGACAGCCTGCTCTCGCACATGCGCTACCCCGAGGACCTGTTCAAGGTGCAGCGGTATCAGCTGCAGCAGTACCACGTCACCAGCGCCGACGACTGGTACCAGAAGAACGACGCCTGGCAGATCCCGCGGGACCCCAACAGCGACACCAGCCTGCAGCCGCCGTACCGGCTCTCGGTGTCGATGCCGAACGAGGACGGCAGCCAGGGCAAGCCGAAGTTCTCCCTCACCTCGGTCTACACACCCGTGGACCGGGCGAACCTCGCTGCGTTCCTCGCGGTCAATGCGGACGCGGCCGATGAGGAGAACTACGGGCGGATGCAGCTGCTCGCGCTGCGCGGCGGACAGCAGGTGCCCGGCCCCGGCCAGATCAGCAACAACTTCGCCGGCGACGACGCGGTGAAGGCGGCGCTGCTGAGCTTCACCAACGACGGCTCGTCGAAGGTGAACTACGGCAACCTGCTCACGCTGCCGGTCGGCCAGGGGCTGATGTACGTCCAGCCGATCTACACGATCCGAACCGGCGGCGAGGGCAACTACCCGCAGCTGCGCTTCGTCGTGGTCTCCTTCGGCGACAAGGTCGGGTTCGGCTCGAGCCTGGAGGAGGCGGTCAACGACATCCTGGGGGAGGCGCCCGGGACCGGCTCGGGCTCCGGCTCCGGCTCTGACTCCGGGGGTACGCCGACCGGCACGCTCGACTCCGCCGTCGCCGCCGAGCTGCAGCAGGCGATCCGGCAGTTCCGCCGGGCCGACCGGCTGCAGCGCGAGGGCGACACCGCCGGCTGGGCCGCCGCCCTCGAGCAGGCTCAGGAGCACGTCCAGCGCGCCGAGGAGCTCGCCGCCGAGGCGGGCGCCCGGCCCGACGAGGACGAGGGTTCCGGGAACGGTGATGGCGGCCAGGGCGGGGAGTAGCCCTCTCGCTGGTCGAGCCCGTCGAGACCACTGGGCGTCGCTGGTCGAGCTTGTCGAGACCACCGGGGGTCGCTGGTCGAGCCTGTCGAGACCACCGGGGGTCGCTGGTCGAGCCTGTCGAGACCACCGGGGGTCGCTGGTCGAGCCTGTCGAGACCACCCCCGATTTGGGCTCCGACCCCCGACCCCGTAAAGTGGTGCTCACGACGCGGGGTGGAGCAGTTCGGTAGCTCGCTGGGCTCATAACCCAGAGGTCGCAGGTTCAAATCCTGCCCCCGCTACAAGAAAGTGGCCCCTGACCTGCGGAAACGCGAGTCAGGGGCCACTCAGCATTTTGAACCCATTGCGCTTATGCCGCGGATTGGGTCCCAGAAACCCCGCTGCATCCGCACGCAATCGGGGCCTTGGGGCCGCGTGGTTCTTGCGCCGTAGGCGCTACGAGGCTCCAATGGGCCGTGTCCTGCACGCTGGTGGCCGCGTGGGGCTTGTCACTGCACTCTTGACCTGGCCTGTACAGTTTTCTGTACTGAGGAGGTGGGATGGTGAAGACGCTGAGCTACACCGAGTCCCGGGCCCGTTATGCCCAGGTGCTCGATGACGTGGTGAACGACCGAGAGGAAGTCGTGATCACCCGAGCCGGTCACCCCTCGGTGGTGATCGTGTCGCTGGAGGACTTCGAGTCCCTGCGCGAAACCGCCTACCTGATGCGCTCACCCGCCAACGCTCGTCGCCTGCTCGATGCCATGGAGCGTCTGGAGGCCAACGCAGGGGAGAGCCACGACCTCCTCGACGCCGACTGAGGATGCGGCTGGTCTGGGACGCCAATGCCTGGGAGGACTACCTGTGGTGGCAGACCCAGGACCGCAAGGTCCTGAAGCGCATCAACCTGCTCATCCAAGACGTCGTGCGCAACGGCAACGAAGGCATCGGCAAGCCCGAGCCGCTCAAGCACGACTTCGCCGGCTACTGGTCACGGCGGATCACCGACGAACACCGGCTGGTCTACAAGGTCACCAGCACTGAAGTCCGCATCGCCGCCTGCCGCTACCACTACGGCCGCTGACCCACCACAACCGCCGTCACACTTCCCGTCGCTGACACGTCGGCATCCGACCGCCGCCCCAGCCCAGTCTGCGGAGGTTTCAAGAGTGCGGTTGGGGCACCAGACGATGCTCGGCTCCACGTAGGTGCGGCATGCGCCCTCGCGAGCGGGCGGGGGAGCGGCGACGCGCCAGCAGGAGCCTGATCCGATGTGCACGCTCATGCCGAGTTGAGTGCGTCAGGGCTCCTGGTCGTACTCGGACTCAACGTAGGACTAGAACTCTTCGACCCATGCGATGAACGTTACCCGTGGCTCAGCGGCGTCTCCCGCTTCCGGGGCCAAGTGAGATGCACGATCGCGACTTCGTCGCCGCACTCAGCAATGACGTCTCGTTCGGCAGGGCCCCCTACGCAGCAGGTGAGTGCGATCAGGTCCGAATCGCGACTGCGGAGGGGGACTACTTCGTGGGTATCACGATGGAAGTGGCCGGTGACCCATGGATCTTGACCGGTCCCAGTTCCTGCGCGAGCTGGTGGACTCGTGCCGCGATGTCGTCGCGAACCAGCCGCATGCGGTCCGCACCGTCGATGCCTCGTTCCGAGGGCTCGTCGGTCTCCCAGACCTCGAAGCGGGTGCCGTCGACGGGTTCGAGCCGCGCCTCGGGGCCCAGAATGACGACGAGGTCTGCTGCGCCGACCAAGTCGGACGTGACGGGCTTCGGCTTCTGCCCGGTGATATCGACGTCGATCTCGCGCAGGGTCGTCACCGATAGCTCGTTGAGGTTCGCGCCCGGGTGGGTGCCGGCAGAATTGACGTGGACGCGGTCGCCGGCCAGCTGCCGCATGAGACCGGCGGCCATCTGCGACTTCCCTCCGTTCTTCACGCAGACGAACAGGACGCTCGGGTTGTCGGCCACGGTTGCGCTCCTCGTCCTTGTCAGCCCTGTTGGAGGACCGACGCCGGGAGGGTGATGTCGGGGACAAGCTCGATCAGGAGGTCGCGGACCCGTCCGTCGATGTCGGCGATGATGGCCCGCACGGTGGCTTCGTCCTGGCCGCCGGGGTCGGCGACGGGCCAGTCGATGTACTTCACCCCGGGGACGTAGGGGCACTCTTCGCCGCAGCCGAGGGTGATGGCCATGGTGCTGGTGGCGATGGTGTCGTGGGTGAGGAGCTTGGGTTGCTCGCCGGAGGTGTCGAGGCCGAGCTTCTCGAGGACCTCGGCGACTTCGGCGTGGATGTGCTCGCCGGGCTGGGTGCCGGCGGAGAGTGCGCGGACGTGGCCACCCGCGTAGTGCTCGGTGAGGACTCGGCTGATGACGGAGCGGCCGCCGTTGCGGATGCAGGCGAACACGACCTGTGGAACGTCGGGCTCGCCGGTCCCGGCTTTGGGGCTGGTGGCGAGGTCGGTATCGGTCATCGGGGCGCTCCTGAGGGATCGGTCGAGGAGGGGCGGGTGTCGGGCTGGGTGGTGGCGCGGTCGGGGAAGAACTTGCGGGCCCAGAGGCTGACGTAGACGAGGCCGACGAGGACGGGGACCTCGATGAGCGGGCCGACGACGCCGGCGAGTGCTTGGCCCGAGGCGACGCCGAAGACGCCGATGGCCACGGCGATGGCGAGCTCGAAGTTGTTGCCGGCGGCGGTGAAGGAGACGGCGGTCGCGCGTGGGTAGTCGAACCCCAGCGCCCTGGTCAGCAGCATGGAGCCGCCCCACATGAGGGCGAAGTAGACCAGCAGCGGTACGGCGATGCGAACGACGTCGAGAGGCTGGTTGGTGATCGTGTCGCCCTGGAGCGCGAACAGCAGGACGATGGTGAACAGCAGCCCGTAGAGCGCCCAGGGTCCGATGCGGGGCAGCAAGGTCGTCTCGTACCACTCGCGGCCCTTGGCGCGTTCGCCCAGGGTGCGAGTCAGGAACCCCGCGGCGAGCGGGATCCCGAGGAAGACGAGCACGGACTTGGCGATGCTCCACATGGAGACGTCGAGGTCGGTCTGGTCGAGTCCGAGCCAGCCGGGCAGGACCTGGAGGTAGAAGTATCCGAGGACGGCGAAGGCCAGGATCTGGAAGACCGCGTTGATGGCGACCAGGATGGCGGCGGCCTCTCGGTCGCCGCAGGCGAGGTCGTTCCAGATCAGCACCATCGCGATGCACCGGGCGAGGCCGACGATGATGAGGCCAGTGCGGTACTCCGGCAGGTCCGGCAGCAGCAGCCAGGCCAGGGCGAACATCAGTGCTGGGCCCAGGACCCAGTTCAGGGCGATCGAGGTCGCCAGGAGGCGGCGGTCGCTGGTGACGTGGCCGAGCTCGTTGTAGCGGACCTTGGCGAGGACCGGGTACATCATCACGAGCAGACCGATGGCGATGGGCAGGGAGACCGAGCCGATTTCCACGGCGGCGAGGGCGTCGTCGAGGCCGTCGACGAGCCGGCCGAGCAGCAGCCCGGCAACCATCGCCACCCCGATCCACACTGGGAGGAACCGGTCCAGGGTCGAGAGCCGCTGGAGTACTGGGCTGTCGGCGCCGGCGGCCGGCGTCTCGCGGACGGCGTCGCTCATGCCGAAGCCCCCACCAGCTCGTTCGAGTTCGCGGTGTTGCCGGTGGCGAACAGGGCTCCGAGCGCGGCCATGGCCTCGGGTCGGGCGATGTAGTAGACCCAGGTGCCCCGCTTCTCGCGGTTCAGCAGCCCGGCCTCGTGCAAAACCTTGAGGTGGTGGCTGATGGTCGGCTGGGACAGGTCGAAGTGCGGCAGCAGGTCGCACACGCATGCCTCACCGCCCTCGTGGGACAGCACCAGCGAGAGCAGCCTCAACCGGGCGGGATCGGCCATGGCCTTGAGCATCGCGACCACGCCGGCGGCCTGCTCGGCGCTGATGGGCTCGCGAGCCAACGGGACGCAGCACGCCAGCCCGTCGGCAGTGAAGGGTGCGCAGTCACTCTGCAACGACTTCGACATGCGTGAATGTTGACATACGTCGATACATAGCGCCACATTGACACTCATCAACATCGACACTCATCCATACCCTGCACCCAGAGTGGGGTGCTTCTACTCGACTGGAGCTGTCATGCACACGAATACGGGTCCCACGTTGGCCGCGGCGCAGGCTGAGCTCGTCGGAGAGTTCGCCGGCGTCTTCTCCTCGCAGACGGTCGAGCAGATCTTGGAGGACAGCTACGCACGGTTGCTCCCGGCGAGCATCGAAGGGTTCCTGCCATTGCTAGCTGAGCGTTTCGCACGTGAACGGCTCCGGGCAGCCTCCCGCGCCTTGCCCGGGCGCGAGGCGCTGCGCCCATTGGTGCTGTTCGTGTGCACCGCCAACTCCGGGCGCTCGCAGATGGCCGCAGCGTTGCTCGCGCTGCGCTCAGCTGGTGCGGTCGAGGTCGCTTCGGCCGGGACCCGACCTAGTGACCACGTCCAGGACGAGGTCGCCACTGTCCTCGCTGAGGTGGGCGTGTCCACGTCCGAGCTGTTCCCCAAGCCGCTGACCGATGAGGTCGTCTCTGGTGCGGACGTGGTTGTGACCATGGGCTGCGGTGACTCGTGCCCGGTGCTGCCTGGGCGGCGCTACGTCGACTGGGACGTCGCCGACCCCGCCGGCGCCGACCTCGACGTCGTTCGGCGGGTGCGAGACGACATCGACGCGCACATCTCGTTGCTTCTCGACGAGCTTCTGCCTGACCGTGGTGCCACGGCTGCCTCAGCGCAGCTCTGAGATGGCGCCCGGCTCCGCGTCTACGTCCTGCAGGGCCGGGCGGTCCTTAGGGGTGGCGCCGACCATCAGGACGGCCGCGACGCCGGCGACGGCTGCGAGGACCAGGAACGCGTCGGCGTAGGAGCCCAGGACCTGAGCCAGTGCGGCCCCGACGAAGGGAGCGATGGCGGCGGCCGCGAGCGCTGGTGCGGTGAGGATGCCGTTCACGGTCCCGTAGGCGGTCGGGCCCCATCGGTCTGTGACGGCGGTGGCCTGGATGAGTGTGTAGATGCCGCGGGCGAGTCCGAGGACCATCCCGAGCACGATGAGGACCCCAGCGGACGACGACGCCAGGGCCAGCGCGGCGGTCGCTACCGCGACGGCAGCGAGCACGACGACGCTGCGGACAGTGACCGAGGTGACGGCCGCGAAGCGGGCGTAGCCGAGGCGTCCGACGACTTGGCCCACGCCGCCGAGGCCGAGGGCGACGGCGGCGAGGTTCCGGCTCAGGCCTTGCTCGACCAGCATGGGTACGAGGTTGATGATCACCGCGAAGACGGCCAGTGCGGTGAGGGCGTTCGCTGCCGCGAGCAGCACGAACGGCCGACTGCGAACAGCTGCGGCAGCCTGCGCCGTCGGCGGTGCTGCCGCCTGGACAGCGGCTCGTGACGTCGTGGGTTGCTCGAGGCTGGCGGGGTCGGTCGTGCGCCACGGGTGGTCGAGTCCCCACCAGTGCAAGGGCACGGTGATGAGGACCAGGCCGGCCAGGAGGATGAGGTAGGCGCCGCGCCAGCCGACGAGGTCCTCGAGGAGTGCGGCGAGTGGGGCGAAGACGGTGCTGGCCAGGCCGGCGACGAGCGTCAGGGTGGTGAGGGCACGTACCCGCTGCGTTCCGCCCCAGTGGGTCAGGGCGGCGAACGCGGGCGGGTAGAGCGTGCCGGCCATGGCTACCCCGACGAGCGCCCATCCGATGTAGAACAGGGCGAGGTGCGGGGCGAGCGCCACGCTGGCGACCCCCGGGATGGCGACCGCCGACGCCGCAGTCATGACACGGCGTGGGCCGAACGCGTCGATGTGTCGACCGACCCAGATCCCGACACCGCCAGACAGGATCTGGGACAGGGAGAATGCGCCGGTGACGGGGACGCTTGACCAGCCGGTGTCGGCGGCGATGGAGGACTGGAGAGCAGCGAACGCGTAGTACAGGACACCCCAGGACACGATCTGCACGGTGCTCAGCACCGCCCCCACGTGCCGCAGCCCGACGGCGTCGAGCGTGTCGCCGCCGGGCTGCGTGTGCGTGTGGGTCACCCGCAGGAGCCGCCCGCTGCGCTGGCAGGGCCGGCACTGGCACCGAGGGTGACCAGTTGCGGCTCTACAGCGGCTGGCCCGCAGCAGCCGCCGCTCGCTACGCCGAGGTCGGCGAGCGCGTCGGGATCGTCGAACGCGCCGGCGCCGTTGCAGACCCCGGTGTCAGGCAGGACGAGGTCGACCCGGTCGGCGGCCACGAGGTCTCCGTCGAGAGCCGCGACGACCGAGCGGACCTGCTCGTAGCCGGTCATGGCCAGGAACGACGGCGCGCGGCCGTAGGACTTCATCCCGACCAGGAAGAGACCCTGCTCGGGCTGGGTGAGTTCGCGGTGCCCGTGCGGAGCCACATCCCCGCAGCTGTGGTGGTCGGGGTGGATCTGGTCGGCGAGCACCCGTGCGGCCCCGAGGGCGGGGTCGAGGTCGAGGCGGACCTCGGAGAGGAAGCCGAAGTCGGGCCGGAACCCGGTGACGACGATGACCTCGTCGACGCCAGAGACGCTCTGCCCGTCGAGCGAGGTGATGCTCAGGCGACCGTCCGCCTGGGCGGTCACCGACGCGGTGCGGAACTGGGTGAGGTTGGTGACGATGCCGCTGGTCGCGGCGGCCTTGGCGTCTTGGCCGAGCTTGCCGCGCTGCTCGAGCTGGTCGTTGTCGCCGCCTCCGAACGCGTCGCCTACGGACGGGCGGCGCAGTAGCCACGACACCTGAGTGCCGGTGCCGGCATCGGTCTTCGCGAGCTTGGCCAGGCCGACGAGGACGCCCTGGGCGGAGGCGCCCTTGCCGGCGACGGCGACGTGCTTGCCGGCGTACCGTGCGGCGATGGTCTGGTCGGCGAAGTCGGGGATGCCGTAGGTGATGCGGTTGGCGTTCTCGGTCTCGCCGAGGGCGGGATAGCCGTCGGCGCCGAGCGGGTTCGGGCGCGTCCAGGTGCCGGAGGCGTCCACGACAGCGCTGCCCAGGAGCCGCTCACGACCCTGGGACGTCTCGACGTGGATGGCGAACGGGTCGCTCTCGCGTCCGGAGTCGACCAGCAGGTCCCGGCCAGCGCGAGCGACACCAACGACCCGCGAGTCATAGCGGACCTGCCCGCCGGTGGTGCCGGCCAGGAGATCGGCGAGCGGCTGCAGGTAGCCGTCCCGCCATTCGCCCCCGGTGGGGTAGGCGGCGTCGTCCGGGGCAGTCCAGGTCCCGGACGCGTCCAGCAGGCGGCGTGCGGCGGGGTCGACAAGCTCGGACCACGAGGAGAACAGGCGAACGTGCGACCACTCGCCGACCGCGGCGGCCGCGCGGGGCCCGGCCTCGAGGACAACGAAGCCCATCCCGCGCTCGGCGGCGTTGGCGGCGGCGGCCAGCCCGATGGGGCCGGCGCCGATGATGACCACGGGGTGCTGCATGACTCACTCCTCAGCTCTTGGGCGCTTCATCGACAACAGTCGATGGAACTCGATGTGAGTGACTGTATCGACGTGGGTCGATGGAAGCAAGGTAGTCTGGGTGCATGACGTCGTCATCGGTCACCGACACGCAGGCAGCCCCCGAGGACGCCGCGGCGCAGCCGACCGGGTCTTTGCCGGGCGGGCCCTCGCTGCCGCTGCTGGACGCGGGTGAGCGACGCGAGACGCCCGGATTGGGCAAGGCCGAGGCTGAGGGCTACGCCGAGTGGTTCGCTGTTCTGGCGGACCCGACGCGGGTGCGGCTCCTCCACACGGTCTCGACGTCACCGGCTGGCGCGATGCGCATCGGCGACCTCGCCGCGGCACTCGGAGTCAGCCAGTCCACCTGCTCACACCACGTGGAGCTGCTGAAGAAGGTCGGCTTCGTGGTCGTTGACAAGGTCGGCACCGCCAGCATGGTCTCGGTCAACGCCGCCTGCTGCACTGGCCTCCCGCACGCCGCTGACGTCATCATGGGCACGCTCTCCTCGCCGCCGTGCTGCCCGGAGGACCTGCCGGCCGACGTCACCACCCGCCTGGTGACCGACGCCGACATGTCGGCCGTCCTTGCCATCTACGACGAGGGTCTCGCGACCCGCAACGCCACCTTCGAGACGGCCCTGCCCACCGCGCAGCAATTACGCGACCGCTGGCTGCCCGACCTGGCCTGGGTCGCCGAGTTGAACGGCGAGGTCGTCGGATGGACCGCCGTCACCCCGGTCTCGGCGCGTGACTGCTACGCCGGCGTCGGGGAGAGCTCGGTCTACGTCGCGGCCGCCGCCCGCGGCCGGGGCGTCGGCAAGGCGCTCCTGTACACCCAGGTCACGGGGGCCGACGGTGCCGGGCTCTGGACGCTGCAGACCTCGATCTTCCCCGAGAACCGCGCCAGCATCGCCCTGCACCACTCCGCCGGGTACCGCACCCTCGCCGTGCGTACCCGCATCGCCCAGCTCGACGGCGTCTGGCGCGACACCGTGCTGCTCGAGCGCCGCAGCGAGATCAACTGAGCACGGGGGTGCCCGCCGACCGAGCTGGCTCCGGCGACGGGGACGTCCGAGAGGTCGCGGTCGCGATCATCGGCGGCGGGCAGGCCGGGCTGGCGGTCGGCTTCTACCTGCGCCGGGCCGGACTGGTACCTGGCGAGGACTTCGTCATCCTCGATGCCGCCGACCAACCGGGTGGGGCCTGGCCGCAGATGTGGGACGGGCTGCGGCTGTTCTCACCCTCGACGTACTCCTCGTTGCCCGGCTGGATGATGCCGCCGTGGGACGACGCATCCCACGGGTTCCCGCCCCGCGACCACGTCGTCGACTACCTCACCCGCTACGAGCAGCGATACGAGCTCGCCGTCGAGCGCCCGCGGCGAGTGCTGTCCGTCGAGAGATCGACCTTCGACCCCCATGAGTGCGAGCCGTTGCTGGTGCGCACCAGCCATGGCGACCTCACCGCCAGGGTCGTCGTGTCGGCGACCGGCACCTGGACTCAGCCTTTCTGGCCGGCCTACCCCGGCGCGCAGAGCTTCGCGGGCCGCCAGCTGCACGCCTCGCAGTACCGGCGGCCCGAGGACTTCGCAGGGCAGCGTGTCGTCGTGGTCGGGGGCGGCAACTCCGCCGCCCAGATCCTCGCGGAGGTCTCGACGGTCACCGACGCGATCTGGGTGACGGCCCGGCCGCCGCGGTTCCTGCCCGACGATGTCGACGGCCGGGTCCTGTTCACCACGGCCACTCGGCGCGTCCAAGCGCAGCACGAGGGTGGCGACCACCCCGGCGTCGGCGGGCTCGGTGACATCGTGATGGTGCCGAGCGTCCGCGACGCACGCAAGCGCGGGGCCCTCGAGGCGCTGCCCATGTTCAACAGGCTCGACGCCACCGGCATGGTGTGGGCCGACGACACTGGGCGCGACTCAGACGTCATCATCTGGTGCACTGGCTTCCGACCGGCTCTGCGACACCTGAGCCCGCTCCATCTCAGCACCGCAGACGGGCACCCGCGCACGGGCGGACCAGCCGGAACGCAGGCGACCGACGAGCCCCGACTGCACCTGGTCGGGTACGGCGACTGGACCGGCGCAGCATCCGCCACCCTCATCGGCGCCGGCCGAACCGCACGCGACACCGCTCGTGTCGTCCTTCAACAACTGGACGACGGGCAGCGGTCCGAGGCCATCAACGACTGACGGCGACGACGGGGAGCGCGCTGGACGACGACATCAAGGGTGAGCTTGCTCGTCGGCTCGCCGCGTCCTGGCTGGCCTGGCACTGCTCTCCGCCCGAGGGCGGGCTACCGGCGGGTCGTGGTCTCCCGGGTGAGGAGGCCGATGAACTCGTCTGCCATCTCAAGCTGTCGGACCAGCTTGTGGCGTCGGTCAGCCGCTTCTGCCTGGACCGAGGCCAGACGGTCTCGTGCCTCGACCTGGGCGGTGTCCGAGGTGGCGGGGTCTCGCAGGGCCTCGATGTCGTCGAGGACGGCCTTCATCTCGTCCAGGGTGAAGCCGAGCGGCTTCATGCGGCGGATGACCAAGATCTTCTCGACGTCGTCCTCGGTATAGAGCCGGAACCCGCCCTCGGTGCGACCCGAGGGTGCGAGCAGGCCCACCTCCTCCCAGTGCCGGAGGCTGCGCAGCGACAGCTCGGTCCGGGCAGCGACCTCACCGATGTGCATGACGGCCGACGACCGAAGCCCGGCCTCGTCGCGCCCCGCGTCTGACAAATCCACCTTGCTGGTCACCGTGACCACCCTCACGTCGCGTCAACTTCAACTCTACCCTTCCGTAAAGGTGGAGTTGCGTCCAGACTTCCGCTGGCGATGACGCCAGCACCCGGCCCATGGTCTCGCACTCACAGCAGGTGCGACGCACCACGGCCGACGACCGCCGCCCTTCCAGCTCGATCGGAGCACCTTGCCTTGACCACATCCGCGCCCGCCGTTGCGCAGTCCGTACCCGACAACAGCGTCAGGACCGCGCTGCGCTCGCCAAAGCTGCTGCGCACCGAGGTCCTCGCCGGCCTCGTCGTCGCGCTCGCGCTCATCCCCGAGGCGATCTCGTTCTCCATCATCGCCGGCGTCGACCCGCAGGTCGGGCTGTTCGCGTCCTTCACCATGGCCGTCGTCATCTCGTTCCTCGGTGGGCGCCCGGCGATGATCTCGGCCGCCACCGGCGCCATCGCATTGGTCATCGCTCCCGTCATGCGCGAGCACGGTCTGGACTACCTGATCGCCACCGTCCTGCTCGGTGGCCTCATCCAGGTCGCGCTCGGCCTCGGCGGCTTCGGCAAGCTCATGCGGTTCATCCCGCGCTCGGTCATGGTCGGGTTCGTCAACGCCCTGGCCATCCTCATCTTCATGGCCCAGGTGCCCTACCTGGTCGACGTGCCCTGGCTGGTCTACCCGATGATTGCCATCGGCATCGCGGTGATGGTCGGCCTCCCGCGGGTCACTAAGGTGATCCCGGCTCCGCTGGTCGCCATCGTCGCGCTCACCGGGTTCACCGTCCTGGCAGCCATCACCGTCCCCGACGTCGGCGACGAGGGCGAGCTCCCCAGCTCGCTGCCGAGCCTGTTCTTTCCCGATGTGCCGTTCAACCTCGACACACTCCAGATCATCGCCCCCTACGCCGTGGCGATGGCGCTGGTCGGGCTGCTGGAGTCGCTGATGACCGCCAAGCTCGTCGACGACATCACCGACACTCACTCCGACAAGACCCGCGAGTCGTGGGGCCAGGGCGCCGCGAACATCATCACCGGGTTCTTCGGCGGCATGGGCGGCTGCGCCATGATCGGCCAGACCATGATCAACGTGAAGGCCTCCGGGGCCCGCACCCGCATCTCGACCTTCCTGGCCGGCGTCTTCCTGCTCATCCTGGTCGTTGGCTTCGGCGACGTCGTCGCCATCATCCCGATGGCCGCGCTGGTCGCGGTGATGATCATGGTCTCGGTCGGCACCTTCGACTGGCACTCGATCCAGCCCGCCACCCTGCGCCGGATGCCGAAGTCGGAGACCACCGTCATGGTCGCCACCGTCGCGGTCACCGTCGCCACGCACAACCTCGCCATCGGCGTCGTCGTGGGCGTCCTGGTTGCCATGACCCTGTTCGCCCGCCGCGTTGCCCACCTCACCGAGACCCGCCGCGAGCTCGTCGAGGACCGCGAGGGGAACGCCACGGCCGTTTACCGCGTCACCGGCGAGCTGTTCTTCGCCTCCTCCAATGACCTATACACCCAGTTCGAGTACGCCGAGGACCCCGACCACGTCGTCATCGACCTCACCGACTCTCACATCTGGGACGCCTCCACCGTCGCCTCACTCGACGCCATCACCACCAAGTACGCCCGCAAGGCCAAGACCGTCACCATCATCGGCCTCAATTCCTCCAGCGCCGACCGCCACGAACGACTCACCGGACAGCTGGCCACTCACTGAGACCGTCCTCTGCTGCGCTGTCCGACCGTCCGCGTTTCGGCAGGGACCGCCCGGATCGCCGGATGACCGAGCGGGTAACCCGGCTCATCCCAATTGAGGGTGTAGTCGCGGCCTGAACCCGCCGGTCTCCAGCAGCGATCTGGCGATGTAGTTGGTGAGGTTGCGGAATCCGAGTGCGGAGCCGCGGAGGTGTTCGAGCCGGCCGTTGATCGCCTCTGTCGGCCCGTTGCTGGTCCCGGGTCGGTCGAAGTAGGCCAGCACGTCGTCGGCACGCTTGTTCAGCGTCCGACCGAGGGTGGTGACCTCGACCAGCGCGGCCGGGACGCCGTGGCTGACTGAGTCGATCAGCTTCACCATCATCTCGCGACCACGGCGCCGGTCCTCCTCGCGGTAGGCGGCGATCATGCGTTGGTAGATCCCCCAGGTCGCCTCGACCTCAACGTGCTCGTCGGCGGCGAAGAGCGCGGCGAGCCGGGTGGTCTGCTTGTCGGTGAGCAGCCCGGCGCCGGTGTGCAGCGTCCGCCGCGCGGAGTACAGCGGGTCGCCCTTGTGCCCGCGGTGACCGTGGATGGCCTGCTGGACCCGACGTCGACACCGGTCGAGCGCCTCACCGGCCAAGCGCACCACGTGGAAGGGATCCATCACCGCGACCGCGGCGGGCAGCTCCTCGGTGGTGGCTGTCTTGAAGCCTGCGAACCCGTCCATCGCGACCACCTCGATGCCGTCGCGCCAGGCCTCGGGGCGGGCGGCGAGCCAGGTCTTGAACGCCTGCTTGGAGCGTCCCTCGACCATGTCGAGTAGCCGTGCCGGACCGGTCTTGTCGCGGATCGGGGTGAGGTCGATGATCACGCTCACGTACTTGTCGCCCTTCCTGGTGTGGCGCCACACGTGCTCATCGACGCCGACGACGGTTACGCCGTCGAACCGGGTGGGGTTGTCGATCAGGACCCGCTTGCCTTCAGCGAGAACGGCATCGTTCGCGGTGTCCCACGCGACCCCGAGGCCCTCGGCGACCCGGGCGACAGTCAGGTGGGCGACCACGATCGATTCGAGTGCCCACCTCAGAGCGCGACGCGACAACTTCGCTCGAGGCTCAGCCGCCAAGCTGGTGTCTTGGCGCCAGACGTGACCGCAGCCGGTGCATCGGTAGCGGCGCACGATGACCTCGAGGATGGTCGGTCGCCAACCGAGCGGCTCGTGGGCCAGCTGTCGGGTCACGGTGTCGCGTGGGGATCCTTCGCAACCACATCGGCGGCACCACTGGTCGGGTTCGCGGACTCGGCATGCAAGGACCGCGCGACCGGGCTCGAGACGCTGGCCGATGACGACGAGACCGAGCTCGTCGAGTCGGCAGAAGGTGGATAGATCGGGGCGGGCGAACGCGTCTGGGCGCTCGCCGACGGTAGCGTCGGGCACGTCGAGGTCTTCCGGGTTGAGCGTGTAGGAGCCTTCATCCTCGGGAGACCTCGACGTCTATCCCGGGACCGCCGCGCCAGCGCTCGCTACACCCTCATCTGGGAAGAGCCGGTAACCCTCGTTCCCGTCGGCGCGGAGGGGGCAGGGATCCTGCGGCGGCAAACTCAATAGCTTGATCCCGGGACGGTCTCCTGCGCTGCGAGGTCGGCTCTTCTGGGGGACTCGATATCGATTTGAGTCGTGCCGCATTTATGTCCCGTAAACGTCAGCACAGGCAGCCCTATCGCAACAAGAGGGAGCAGAAGGATCAGCCGGGCTGACGGTACCTTCCCGGGTGTTTGCGCAGGCCAGGGCACACGGCGTCAAGAACCGCCAAAAAAGGGCCCGACTGACCGAGCTCACCCGCTGCAGGCCCAGAGATCGCAGGTTCAAATCCTGCCCCCGCTACAAGGAAGTGGTCCCTGACCTGCAGAAACGCAGATCAGGGGCCACTTGCCATTTTGAGCCATTCCGGCTTGTGTCGCGGTTTGTGACCCAGAAACCCCTGCGCCAAGGTGTTCAAGGGTTGTCCCGGGGACTCTCCGGGGTGACTTCCGTCCGGCCGAGAGTTGGCCCGACCAACTTCACTTGCGGAACGCGCCCATCGCGACAGATCCGGCGGCCGCAGGCGCATCGTCGTCAGAGGCATGGTCGGGCGGATTCGTCAGCGGCATGGCCGTCTATAGCGCGGCATGGTCGCCTGAGATACCTGCGTCCGCTAGGTCTGGGGTCAGTCCTCGTCGGTGAGGATTTCCAGGGCCGTCTCGGCGTCGATTCGGGGCTGGCCGGTCAGTACAGTCCAGGAGATGTCGTCGGGTGTGAGCCGGGCGCGCAGCGTCTGGAGCCGGGATCGGTCGGAGCCGGTGAAGCCCTCCCGCTCGGCGAACGGGTCGTCGATGCAGGCGAGCAGGGCCACCGCGTCGCGCAGGTGGCGATCGAGGTCGCGTGAGTCGGTCTTGTAGGCAGCGGCCTTCAAGATGAGTGCACCGAATGCGCCAGGCACCGAGACTGTCGTGGTGGCTCCGGGCTCGATCTCCAGACGCGCGTTAATAGTGCGTCGCAGCGCCTGCGTGCCGCCCTCGATGCGGACCATGTCGCGTCCGGCGAGCCGCTCGGTGACCTTCGGAGCGTGGTGGTCGGAGATCAAGACGTCGACTATCTCCTCCGGCTCCTCGTCGGGACGGTTGGCGACCAGGTCGATCTTGCTGGTGCCGCGGTAGAAGCGGTGTGCGGTGTTGTCGCGCGGATCGACGGCCGAACGCAGGTCGTAGCCGAGGGAGCGGAGCGCGGTCGCGGTCTCGGAGGCGACGCCGCGGGAGGTCTCGATGTGCAGCACGATGTCGACATCGTTGGTCGGGCGTACGATGCCCAAGCCGCGGTGGATGGAATGCAACTGGGTCATCAGGCCGCCGACCAGGGTCCACTTGTCGGTTGGCAGCACCGCGGCGATCTCGGCGACATTCGGCCACGGGTCGGGCCAGCCGCCAGGGGCGGCGGCGATGTCTATGATGGGGCGCTCGATGCCCGAATGCTTACGCTCTGACATTCTCGCGGAACAGCTCCAACCGGCGGACCAGGACCTGCTCTGCCACGCCGCGTTCCCGCGGGTCGAGGGAGGTGGCGGCGTCGACGGCGGCGAGCGTCCTGTTGAAGGCTGCCAGGTATTTGATGTAGTCGATGTCCATGTAGGTGTAGCGGAGGGTGATGAACCCGGTGGTGTCCTCGCCCAGCCGCCAGCGGCGCACAAGGTCCGCGATCCGGTCTGCATGGATGTAGCCGTCGACGGTGGTGTCGTCCTCGACGAGCCCGAGCCGCTGGCGGCCGGGGACGACGAGCTCCTCGCGGACGCGGTCGATGACGGAGCGGTGGCCGGACCAGGTAGTGACGGTCGCGCGGTCGCGCAACCGGATGGCTAGTTCGGTCGGGTTGGTGATCTCGCGCAAAGCAGCGCGGAGCCGGTACGTCTGGACATCGCCGAGGCCCAATGGGGCCGCGCCCGAGAGCATTGCGATAGCTCCCCAGGCGGTGTGCTCTGCCCAGGTCCGGGTCCGGCCGGAGCCGCGCTCGGCGCGGTAGCGCTCTACGGATGTGCGGTCGAAGATGCCGCGGGCGACGCGGGTGATGGCTCCCGTCTCGGCGAGGACGCGGACCTGGCGCGCCTCGACGCCCAAGAGGTCGGATACCTCTTGGGTCGTCAGGAAGTCGCCCCTAATCGCCATAACAGAATACTGCCTCTTCCGGTGGTTATCTGTAAAGCAGGAGTGCGGCCGGATGATGGCGAGTCACACGCCTGCAACGTTCTCGGTGAGGAAGTGGCCGCCGTGTCGATCGAGAACTCCACGCGCTTGGTCACAGTGCTCGGTCGCTGGTGGGGGTCAGCGTCTCGGGCGAAGACGTGCGCGTGGCGGGGCGGGACGCCGGCGCCCAGGCCTTTGGCGATGGCTGCGTGGTCTAGCGAGTGCCGCCCTGATGTGTCATGAGATCCCCCGCGGCTTTGAATCCAGGAGTGCCGTCGAGTGTCCGAGTGATGCGTGCGCCGCCCGGGGCGCGGCGTACCTCGAAGATGTCGGAACGACCCGTCAGACTTGTCATGTGGCGGAACCGATTCCCGAAGTCGAGGCGTTCATCGACTACAAGCTCACCGAGATGGCCTCGCGAAACGAGCACCACGAGTTCGAGGAGATCGCCACCCGCATCGCCCGCAAGCGCATCTCGTCGAACATCCTGATCGCCAACGGGCCGGTCAGCGCCGGAGGGGATCAGCAACGCGACGCCGAGTCGTACACAACCCGCATCCCTGAAGAGTTGCCGCACTCGGCCGGGTTCTCCGCCTCCGCATCTACCAAGCCGACAGTCATCGCCTGCACCGTCCAGCAGCCACCCTTGAAGTCCAAGGTCCTCGCCGACCTCGCCGGCATCTGCGCCGAAGACGCCGACCCGGTCGAATACATCGCGTTCTTCAGCGTCCACTCCATCCCAGCTGCCGCCATCCACGACTTGAAGAAGACCGCCAGGGACGACTACGGCATCACTCTGGACATCTTCTCCGGGAGAGCCATCTCCACCCTCCTCGCCGAGCCCGACTTGGTCTGGGTCGCCCAGCAGTATCTCGACCTGCCATCAGCCATGATTCCGCCGCTCGACGAAGAAGAATCGGCCCCAGAATGGTATTTCGAGCTGCTCGAGAACCTTCGAGCCAACAAAGGCCCAGCAGCGCTGACTCCGGCCACTCAAGGCGAAGTCACCCACGGAATCCGCCACGCCACATGGGACGCCGCAACGAACGGCGACCTCCCAGAGTGGCTCGACTTCATGGGCGCCTTCCTGAACCACAAAGATGACGGCGACGACAGCGAGCTCGTGTTCCGTGCCTGCTACGAGATGGCGGTCGCCCGCTGGCGTGGCATGGGGGAATCCGCCGGGCTCGAGCCGCTCATCAGGCGAGCCATCGCCTACGCGCGCAACAGTGACCAGCAAAACGTCATCGACGACGCCGTCACACTCGTCAGCTACTGGGGCGTCATGTGGAGCACAGGCCGCGCAGAAGCGCCTGCGAACGAGATCGGCGAAGCACTTCAGGGGCTTCGCGACCACGCCATCGCGCTCCTCGACGACACCAACCCCGTCACTCATCCCATCCGGGCCGCCACGTTGACCGGCACGCTCGCGTACAGCTACCTGATCCCGGACTGGCGGGACGTCGACGCCAAAACCGGCAAGCCGGCCAAGATCGACATCACCCCAACGATCGGGGTCAAGATGGAGAACTTCGACGTCGACATCACCAGCCTTTCTCCCGGCGCGGTCGACTTCGACAGTGCCATGACCTACTTCGACCGTTTGATCGACCTGCTCCCGGAGGCGCGCGCCTACTCAGCGTCGTCGCTCGCGACCGTCTTCGACCTCTTCGCACCGGCCCTCGTCGACCATCCAAAGTACGCAAGGGTGCGCGATGGCCTTGACGAAGCAGCTACCCGCGTCCAGGGCGAGTCAGCGCTTGCAGAGCGGTTCCGGGACCGCAGCACCGCCCTGATGAAGGCCGGCAAACCGCTCGAGGCCCTCGCAGAGCTCCACCAAGCCAAGATCAACTGGTTCAACGGCGACACGCTCTACGGCGCCCTGCTCACGATGCGCTACATCGCCAAGATCTACGAAGACCTGGGACTGACCTATGCCGCCAAGATGTACGCACTCTCCGCCGCGTCCATCGCCCTGGTCGCCGGCGACAACGACGACAAGGAGCACCTCCCGAAGGCGCTCCTCGAGGCGGCCCGCTACGCGCAACACGCAGGAAACTGGGCCGACGCCGCTGGCCTCACCGAAGTAGCGCTTCTTGCACGTGGTCAATACCTTCCCAACCCGTTCGACTTCGAGAAGTACCCCGACCTCCACGCCCAGCGCGTCACCCAGAGTCTCGGCGTCAGCGCCGTCCGGAAGTACTGGCCAGAACTAGAGGGCGTCATCAAAGAAGCTCACTGGCGCACCGACTGGTACGAGATGATCGACGAAATGGTCACCGAGGCCGGCGCCGGGTACACGATGACCGAGGAGGAGTTCCAGGACGAGGCGGCCAAACAGCTCGCCGGACCGGTCTTCGCCGACCTCGGCCCGGAGCGCGTGATCGACTTTCACGCGCTCGGAGTCAGGTGGATCTTCAGTTTCACCAACGACAAGACCACCGTGCTTACCGCCGAAGGTCTCTGCGCCGCCTTCCAGGTCTTCGTCGCCGACATCGCCCGCCAGCACCCCGTCCTCATCAACAGCACCGTCTACATCGACGTCGACGTAGTCAACGACGCCGGTCACGAGGTTGACGACTTCGACGTGGATGACGACGAGCCCGAGCTGCGGGCCCACGTCACGATCTCCTCACACGTCGAGGACCAGGACGCTAACGCCGCATCGCTCGCGAGCTTCTGTTTCCAGCTCATCCAAATTGTCCACGCGGGGTCGATCGACGACTTCAAGGCGACCATGGAGCCGATGTACGAGGCTGGCCTGCCCCACAAGGTCGTCGTCGGCCGCTCGTACCAGGATGCCGCCGACCTGTTGAAGCCCGAGCACTTCGACCGCTGCGCAGCTTCCACTCGACCCACGTCCTCAAGTTCCTACGCTCCGACCGCGCACCCGGCGTTGGGTCCCTCGACCGAGCCGGGGAGCCGCTACGACCACGAGAAATCTCTTGCTGCCGTCCGCAGCCGGTACGAGTCCGTCTACGACCTGCTGCGGTACACCTATCCCCGCCTGCTTGCCGATGAGCGCATCCGCGCAACCATCAGGCGTCTGCAAGGAGAGGGCTGGCTCGACTGGCAGATCCTCGCGACCCTGGCCAACATGAAGTGGAACTGGCGTCTGCAAGATGCAGGGATGCTTCCCGGAATTGGGGACCCGACGGCGGCACTCGAGCTCGCCCGTGAGCCGGAAACCGAGGACTCACCAGTTGTGCCGCTGGAGTGGTTCAACGACGCCGAGATCGCCTTCAACCTCACCGTCCAGACTTCCACCATCGCTCGAACCTGGGGTCTCGTCGGTCGCACCGAGGTAGCCGGCGAGGACGCGATGCGCGACCTGCTCACCCGGCGGTACGGCTACGCAACGGACGACATCCCGCACCGCGACATCTTGGACTGCGTGGACGAGAATGGCGGGCTGCTCCCATTCGTCGAGGCCGATCCTGAATCCGCTTTCAAGGGGTCTGGTTAGTTCGGGTGTACGGGTGCGCGGTGCGCGGGCCGATGGGGGTCACCGGTTGAGAGCCGGCTGCGCACGAGTCGCCGCTCTTCTGGGAGGTCCCAGTCGCATGGATGGCGGCCGCATTCCGCCTGGTCGACGGAGGATCAACTTCGAAAGCCGCGATCAATCGAGCGTCCTAGACAGCGCTGCGACCTTACTGAGCTGCTAGAGACTCCCCCTCGGGGCCGGCGGAATGACGCGCCCAACGTCTGTGGTCAACCGATGTCGGTGCCGGTGTCCGACGCGTCTGGCAGTAACGAACGGATCAATCGGAGGACGTGACGGGCAAGGTCGAGTCAGCCACCTCAAGGGCTCTCCGGCGACCTCGCCGCCACGTGCGCACGCCGCATAGGATCCGGTCGTGAAGGACTCGATGCACCACTGGCTGCCCGATCACCACCTCGGTGTGGCCGCGACCCTGTCGCATGCGGATGAGTTGGTCGGCCAGGTCGCTGACGTGCTCTTCGCCTACCAGACGCGGCCCGATGGAACCTTCAAGCTCGAGGAGCAGCTCGCCTTCCCCAACACGCGGACCGTCGTTACACACGTGGCTCCGATGCCGCGGAAGGTCCCGCTGCTCGTCGCCGATGCTCTGGTCGCGCTCCGATCGGCGCTAGAGCACGCTCTATTCGCGGAAGTCGAGTTCCGCGACGGGACACTGGACGACAAGACCGCGCGCGTAGTCGAGATTCCGGCGTCCCGCACGGTCAAGGACTTCGAGTCCTGGGCGAAGGGTCGCGTGAAGAACGGCCCTGCCTCGCTGCATCCTGGCAGCGAGCTGATGAAGCGGATCGAAGGGCTGCAGCCTTTCAACCGGAAGGACGCCGAGAACCACCCGTTGGCTCGCCTAGCGCTCCACACCAACCATGCGAAGCACCGGACTCCGGCGGTCACGGCGGTCCGCCTCGCCGCCATGTACAAGGAGGACCAGATGCCGCGCTCGATCCGCAGCCTCCCGCCGCGGCCCGAGGTGCCGCTTCGGGTGGGGGACGTCATCGCGGAGACCCCGTTCGGCACGCGGGTGCCGGTCACGCTCTTTCCGACGATCGGCATTAACCGGCCCGGCACGGACCGGTGGCCGGTGGTCATGCAGGAACTAGAGGAGATCTCTCATTGGGTCCGCACCCAGGCAGTGCCGCGCCTTATCACCGGCATGGAGCCGCCCAGGCCCGAGCTGCCGACGCGCTACGAGATCGCAGTCGGGCACGTCGACGAGCGCCGCGCGATCTCGACGGGGTCGACCACGTCAGCAGCTGACCGACACAAGCAGCGGTTGGGCGCGGCATCGGCGCGGATTGACATGGTCGACACGCTCGGCCAGATGGACGGCTCCCCGAGCGCCGAGCAGATCGCGGCCTGGCTGGACCACCTGACCGACGAGGAGGTGCTCGATCGGATGTCCCGGCTGCAGATGACCCACACGTACGACCCTGACATCGTGCTGCGCAACTTCGAGGTCCTGAAGGGCATGCGAGACGACGCCGTGGGGTTCGGAGCGGAGGAGGCAACGGGAGCGTGAGCCGCAGGGCAGGCTGAGGCCTCCTGGCCCCAGGCACCCCCTCCGGTCGGTTAGCTCTTCGGGGTCCGGCGGGACGGGTGGACGCGCGCGTCCGCGATCCGCTCCAACTCCTCGAGTGACAAGAGGTAATCGAGGCGGCGGACTCCCCGCTTGCGGCTGTCCATGATGCGGCGAAACTCGGAGAGCATCCGAAGGTAGGTGTCGAGCATGGGCATGTGCGAGTTCCCGCCGTCGTTCCGCTCGAGCTGGGGCTGCAGCTCGGTCCAGCGCTCACCGTCGCGCATGAGGAACTCGACGTAGCTCGCCATGTGCCCCTCGAGCGCGTCGTTGTGGTCAAAGCCCCGGAACTCGAGCTGGTGGGCTAGCTCCTCGGGGACGGATGTCCCGTCCTTCTCGAGGTCGCTGATGCTGTACGTGAGGATGCGGTACATCTGCAGGATGTCCGACACGCGGCTGCAGTCGCGCTTCGACAGTTCCGTCCTGAAGCCGGCGGTCTCGTACCAGTACTCGCCCGTGTAGCCCTCCTCGAGAATCTTCGCCCGCATCAGCTGATACTCCAGGTCGCCGTCGACGTCGTTCGCGTCCTCCGGCAGCACTCGGCCCAGGATCCGGTGCAGCAGGGAGAGCACCTGCCGGTCGACGGTGCGCATGCTCTCGGCGGGTGGCTCATCGCCGTGCTCCACCTCGCGCTCGAAGACTGGCACGACTGCCTCCATCAGCAGGTCGCGGACGTACTCGCTAGTGGTCACGCCGTGGTCGTCGGCCAGCTCCTTCAGTTGGTCGCGGACCCGGTCGTCGACTCGGATGTTCAGGACTGCCATGGAGACTCCGTTCGTAGCGCTGTATGACAAAAATCGTAACACTGTCATACAAGCTACGCGTGATCTTGGGTCTGAAGCCGCCGGAGCCCTGCCAGTAGGCGGGAGACTCGCTCAGGATGTAGGCCCGTTGAAGCAACCAACCCATTGTCGCGGCCGCCAAAGTGAGACCTAGATTCCCGCAGCTCGAGATTCGAGTCGTGTCGCGTTTAGGCCCCGAAAACCGGAGCAAGGGCCGCCACGTCGGATCACACCACAGCAAGAAGGGCGGGCCTTGCTTCACCGTCGTTTCCAGCATCCGCGCGGTCAGCGCGCGAATGCTCATACGCGAGCAAACTCCTTCGAGGTCGCGTCCGCTCGCGCCGGATGCCCAGAGGTCGCAGGTTCAAATCCTGCCCCCGCTACTGAAAAGTGGCCCGTGGCCTGCGGAAACGCAGGACACGGGCAGCTTGTCATTTGAGCCATTCTGGCTTGTGTCGCGCTTTGTGACCCGAAAACCCCTCTCCAGCGGGGTCCGGTGCCGGGTTCGCCACCTGGATTCAGCCTGGGTGGTCGGCGACCTTGGTGATCATCGCGGTGCGGCCGGCGTCGCCAATCGGCTGCGGTGGCCTTCGGCTGTGTCTGGTTTCGGGCGCCGAGGAGGACGGCGGCGAGGATGGGGTTGATGAGTTCGGGCCAGAGCGAATCGGGCATATGAGCTCGATGTCGTCGACCTGTAAAAGGGCCGTCCTGGACTATGACGCGCGACGTTGTCGCGCTGCGGACACGGCTCGTTGGAACTCGGGGTCGTTGTGAAGCGTTCGCAGCCGACGTCACAAGCGGTCTTCCTTCTTGACGAGTGCCGATGGCACGTGATCGCTCCTCGGATCCGGCGGCGCTGCCTGCCCTCACAGCGGCAGGACCACTGGTGCCTGGCTGGCGGCCGGGTGTGCCAGTGCCTAAACTCAGGAGGCGATGACTCTTGCCGACCGCACCTTGCCGGGAGCCGTGAAGACGCGGCTTCCGCGGGTTGTGCTCCTGTGCGCAGTCGCGCTAGGAATCGTCGGCATGCACGGGCTGGCGTCCGGGCCGGACTCCGCTGAGCACGTGGGGCACCACGCCGCCCCGGCCATGATGATGACCACCGACACCACCGTGGGCGTGGTCGCGTCCCACGGCGTCGTTGCCGGGGACGAAGCCCCACCCGCGGATGACGGGGGGCTGCTCGCGCTGTGCCTGATGGTGCTCACGCCCGGTCTGGCGCTGGGCTTGTGGATCTTCGCCACCGCGGCACGAGGCGGAGGATGGCGTCTGCCGCGTCTAGTGCCGTGGGTCGTCGCCGCGCTCGACGTGGCGGGGCTGCCACCGCCGTTCGAACGACAGCTGACCGTACTCCGGATCTGATCAGGCACACCGGCGCACCACCCGCATGGGTCCGGTGCCTCTGTCCTGCCCTGTCATTCGATCCCTTTGGAGTATTCGCATGTGCGCGGCGCGCAAATCGCTGAGTCTGTCCTCTGGTCTCCCTCTGGTGGTCGGCCTCTCCATGGCCGCGGCCTTGCTCGCCGGCTGCAGCTCTGCGGAGAACCCGACCACCTCGGACGCCGCTGCGGCCGGGGAGGAGTTCGGCCATATCCACTCTCTCGACGTCAACCCGGCGGATGACAGGCTCTTCGTCGCGAGTCATCACGGGGTGTTCGCCCTCGGCGCCGACGGGTTCGAGCGTGTGGGGGAGGAGCGTTTCGACGCGATGTCGTTCACCATCGCCGGCCCGGACCGCTTCCTGATGAGTGGTCACCCCGAGCCAGGCGCCGGCGGACCCGCGCACTTCGGACTCTCCGAGTCCACGGACACCGGTCGGACGTGGAGATCGCTTTCGCTGGAAGGGGAGGCGGATTTCCATGCGCTCGAGGCGGCCGGGGACCGCGTGTACGGGGTCGACTCCCAGAGCGGGGGCCTCATGTTCACCGATGATGGCAGGCGGTGGCGCGACCTAGGCCGGTTGCCCGCCATCGACGTGGCCGCGCATCCAGGTAACCCTGACCGTGTGCTGCTGACCGATGGCAGCGGCTCGCTCGTCCGGCTCCAGGTCTCCGGGTCCCCCGAGCGTGTGGAGTCGGCACCGCGCTTGGTGCTCCTGGACTGGGACAGCGAGGACCTGCTGGTCGGGGCAGGACCCGAGGGCTCGGTCTACCGCAGCGACGACGGCGGGGACTCCTGGCGGGAGGTGGGATCACTCCCGGACGTGCCTTACGCGCTGACCGCCACCGAGTCGCGGTGGTATGCCGCCACGGAGGGCGGCGTCCTCGTGTCCACCGATACTGGTGCCACGTGGTCCGAGGTCGATCAGCCATGACCGCGTTGTTCTACGGAGTGCTGCTGGTCCTCGGCGTCGTGCTACTTGTGGTGACGGCGGTGCGCGTGCTTGTCGGAGGCCTCGAAGGCGGTTCGGGGCGGCCTGGCCGGTCGGGCGGGACGGGTGGTGCGCGACAGATCCTTGAGGAGCGGTACGCGGCAGGTGAGCTGAGCACGGAGGAGTACCAGCACCGGTCGCGCGTCCTGGGGGAGGAGAGGCCATGAAACCGATCAGTCGACGCGCGGCTCTGACTATGGGCGGTGCCGGCCTGGTGGGCGCCGTCGTCGGTGGCACGGGCCTGTGGCGCGAGCTGTCCACCTCGGTCCTGGACCCCGTCGCCGGGGAGCGGTTCACCGAGCCCGACGTCCTCCAGAGCACCGGGGGTCTGCTGGAGGTACGGCTTGAGGCTGCGCTGGGCAAGCACGAGGTCGCCGGACGCGAACCGACGACCCTGGGCTACAACGGTGGCGTGCCGGGTCCGACGTTGCGGCTGCGACCGGGCGACACGTTGCAGGTGGAGCTGGTGAACCGGCTCGATCGGGTCACGAACCTGCACGTGCACGGGCTGCACGTCTCACCCGAAGGCAACGGCGACAACGTGTTCGTCGCTGTCGAACCGGACCGGGCGCATCGGTACGAGTATCGGTTGCCCGACAACCACCCACCAGGCGTGTACTGGTACCACCCGCACCACCACGGCACGGTCGCGGACCAGGTGTTCGGCGGACTCTACGGCGCCATCATCGTGGAGGACGACGAGGAGATCCCCGTCGACCGGGAACGGGTCATGGTCGTCTCCGACATCAACCTGGACTCCGGTGGCTCACTGGTCAGCCCGTCCACCATGGAGCAGATGATGGGCCGAGAGGGTGAGCTCGTCCTGGTCAACGGTGCCGCCAAGCCGGACCTCAAGGGCCGCTCGGGGGAGCGTGAACGGTGGCGGATCATCAATGCCTGCACCGCCCGCTACCTCGCGCTGAGACTGCCAGAACAGCGCGCCCGGGTTGTTGGCCGCGACGTGGGTCGGCTGCCCCGGGACACGGCGTTGGAGGACGTCGTGCTCGCGCCCGGTAACCGGCTCGACCTGGTGGTCGACCTGTCCGAGGGAGTCAGCGAGCTCACCGCGATGCCGGTCGACCGCGGCGGCATGATGGGCCAGATGATGGGCGGGGGCCCGATGCCAGGGAGTGGCGGTGCGGTGAACCTCGCCCGCTTGAGCGTCTCCGCGGGCGGCAACCGAGCCGCGGGTGGGATTCCGCCTGGCCCGACTGTCCGCGACCTGCGTGACGCTGACGTCGATGGTCGTCGGTCGATTACCTTCCAGATGGGCATGGGCGGGATGATGGGCGGCGGCGAGGGTCCGATGAGCTTCACCTTCGACGGTGAGGAGTTCGACGCCGACCGGATCGACCAGCAGGTGGGGATGGGCACGGTGGAGGAGTGGACCATCGGCAATGACAGCCCGATGGATCATCCCTTCCATCTGCACGTGTGGCCGATGCAGCTGCTGGAGGTCGACGGCCGCGAGCTGTCTGAGCCGGTCTGGCTCGACGTCGTGAACGTTCCCGCCCGCAGCCAGGTCAAGGTCCGGGTCGCGTTCGAGGACTTCGGCGGTCGGACCGTCTACCACTGTCACATCCTTGACCACGAGGACCGGGGAATGATGGGCACCGTCCTGGCCAGTTGACCTCGCGGCGGTCGCCGCCCAGAGCGGGCCGCCTGCCAACACAGCGGAGCCCTCGGGCTCCAGGAATCGGAAAGAGAGGTGAGACACATGTATGGCAACGGAGGGGGCATGGGCTGGATGTGGTTCATCTGGCCGATCATGATCCTGGTCATCGTCCTCGTCGTTGTGCTGCTGGTTCGCGGCAGCGGCGGAGGCACGAACCGCAGCAGTGGCAGCGCGCCACCGCCTGGACCGGGGACCGGGAGAACTCGAGCGCAAGAGATCCTCGACGAGCGCTACGCCCGGGGCGAGCTCACCGACGAGGAGTACCAGGACCGTCTCCGTCAGCTCCGAGGCGACAGCGACCGATAGGCGCAGCCGGAACCATTGCGCCGGATCACCGACGACAAGCTCCGGTGTCACAACCGGCTATATGGATAAGTATCCCCGATGAGAGGAGTCCCAGCATGACCACGAAGTCCGAGAAGAACCAGTCCTCCGAGCACGAGCAGCACATGAGGCACGAGCGCAAGATGTACCTCATCTTCGCGGCCATGATCACCACGTCGACGGTGACGATGTTCCTGTTCACCTACACCAACGCGTTCACCTGGTCGCACATGACGTTCAGCGAGGAGAGGGTCTACATGGCGATCCTCATGGGGTCGGCGATGGCGATCATCATGCTCGGCTTCATGTGGGGAATGATGTACAAGAACGTCAAGGTCAACGTCGCCATCATCGTGGCCGCGCTTGTCGTGGGGGGCTCCGCGTTGTGGCTGTCCCGGTCGCAGACCTTCGTGCAGGACGAGTCCTACATGAAGGGCATGATCCCGCACCACTCGATCGCGATCCTCACCAGCGAGCGGTCCGAGATCGAAGACGTGCGTGTGCGCAAGCTGGCCGACGAGATCATCAAGGCTCAGCGCATCGAGATCGCCGAGATGAAGTGGCTGATCGAGGACATCGAGAAGAACGGTGCCGCCACCATCGAGGAAGAGGCCAAGCAGCGCCCCGTCCCGGACTTCGAGGCAAGCCCCTGAGCACGGATCCCCGTCCATAGCCAGCCAGTGGCGACGATCTGAACGCGAGAGGAGAGTCATGTACGCAGGGGTTGTCGTGATGGCGAGCGCGGTCGGGGTACTCGTGCTCGGGCTGTACGCGCTGCACAGGCTCACCGCCGTAGCGCCGGACTCGCTAATCGTGCTTCCGTTCGAGTCGGGCTGGGCCCCCGAGCAGCACGCACTGTCGCGGTACCACGTGCGCTGGTACCTCGCGACGCTGCTCTTCCTCGCCTTCGACGTCGAGATGCTGTTCATGTATCCCTGGGCGGTCGTCGTCGCACAGGTCGGCGTGACCGCGGTCGTCGAGATGTTCCTCTTCTTGGCTGCTTTGTTCGTCGCCGTGCTCTGGGCATGGCGGGAGGGGGCACTGCGTTGGGTCTGAGTGACGCGATCGCACGGAGCGCTTCCCGGCACGCTCACGCTCTGGTCGTCGAGGTGCCGGGCTGGTGGCGCACGCGAATGGCGGCGGAGCGCAACGTGGCCGCCCGTGGATGGCGCCTCGCCATCTCACCCGCGGACGCCGACGTGCTCGTCGTGTGCGGCGAACCCGGGCCGGGGCTCGCGGAGGCGATCGAGGGCATCTGGCACCAGATGCCGGGACCTCGGGTGCGCGTTCACGTGCACGCGGGCGACGAGGTGGGTGCTCGACTGGACGAAGCACACACCGGCCTGCTCGACACCGACCGCCACCGCCGTGACGCGCAGCAGCGACCCACCGCCTCCGAACTCCTCGCCGAGCAGACCGGATCTCGAGCCGAGAGTCATGGTGGCCATGGAGACACGGACCACGGTTCAGCCGGCGGCCACGAAGGCATGGACCACGAGGGCCACGAGGGCCACGAGGGCATGGACCACGGCAGCCATGAGGGCATGGACCACGGCGCCCACGAGGGCATGGACCACGGCAGCCATGAGGGCATGGACCACGGCGCCCACGAGGGCATGGACCACGGCGCCCACGAGGGCATGGACCACGGCGCCCACGAGGGCATGGACCACGGCGCCCACGAAGGCATGGACCACCGCGCCCACGAAGGCATGGACCACGGCGACATGGAGATGTCACCGGGAGGCATCCCTCTCGCGGAGGGCGGCGAGGACCGAGATGGGCTCGAGATGGACGTCTTGCAGGTGCGTCTCGGGCCTGTGCTGCGGTACTGGCCGGCCGGTCTGGTGTTGCGCTGCTCGCTTCAGGGCGATGTCATTGTCGAGGCACAGGCCGAGCTCGTCGACGGGCGTGCCCGCCAGGATGACGAAGTTGTCGGG
Organism: Nocardioides rotundus; assembly: GCF_019931675.1. Lineage (GTDB taxonomy): Bacteria > Actinomycetota > Actinomycetes > Propionibacteriales > Nocardioidaceae > Nocardioides > Nocardioides rotundus. Next base: position 2,368,351 of record NZ_CP082922.1, on the reverse strand, counting down.
CCGGCCCGCGGCATCGACAACATCGCCTCGCTGCTGGCGTTGGCGGGGTGGGACGACGCTGCGGCGGAGGCCCGAAGGATCCGCGACACCGCCCTGGAGCCCGGGGACGGAGCGGCGGGGTCGGAAGTCGAGCGTCTGCGCCGGAGGGTCCGTCGTTCGAGGACGTTGCGCTGGTCGCTTCGAGGCGTCAGGCGGCTGAGCGACGAGGACGCCCACGCCCGGGGGTTGCCGGCCGACGCGGTCGGTGACACCTACGACCGGCTGATCGGCATGCTGGACCGGGCGGTCGCCGGTGTTGCCGCGACCGCCGCCGGTGACACCGGCACTCGGCCAAACGACGCCGGCCGGACACTCTCGACCGACCACCTGGCACATCTGGTCACGGGTCTGGATCTCGCCACGGCACGGCTGGTCCTCGCCAGCCTCGACATCCACGAGCTGCTCGCCGGACAGGCGGAGCACGAGGTGTCCCATGGCTGACCCGACGCCGATGACGGACTCGCCGATCACCACCGTGGCGCCCGGCTGGGCGATTGCCGCGTTGGGGATTCTGGGCGCGCTGGCCGTAACCGCTGCCATGCTGGACGGTGCCCTCGCCGCGCGTGCGGGGGGCAAGCCGGGCGGGACGATGGGCGGGCCGGTCCGGCCGTTCGGTGAAGCGGCCCGGCTGATGCGGCAGCGACGTCGTACCACCGTCGAAGCCGACCGCCTGCTGTGGCGCCTCGGGGGTGCCGGGCTGCTGGTAGTGGCGGCGCTGATGGTGACGGTCGTGCCGTTGGGGGAGTGGACAATCTTCGACCTCGACGTGGGCGTCATGTGGTTCAACGCCATGGACGTGATGGTCTGGGCGCTGGTGTGGCTGACCGGGTGGGGTGCGAACTCGGCACACTCGCTGGTCGGCGGCTACCGGTTCCTGGCGCACGGACTGGGCTACGAGCTTCCGTTGATGTTCGCCCTGGTCGCTCCGGCGATCGCCGCGGAGACCCTGAACGTGCGCGCGGTCGCGGCGGCCCAGGAGGGCCTCTGGTTCGCTGTCTGGATGCCGGTGGCGTTCCTCGTCTACCTGCTCGGGGTGGCGGCCTTCTCTGTGTGGGGGCCTTTCGCCCCGGCGATCGGGACGGACGTCTCCGGCGGCGCACGGGCGGAACTGTCGGGCGTGGACCGGCTGGTGTTCGAGGCGGGGCGATACGCGCTGCTGGCCGCCGGCGCGGCGTTCGCGGTCCCGATGTTCCTCGGCGGCGGCGCCGGTCCGCTGCTGCCGGGATGGGCCTGGGTGCTGGTGAAGACCGTTGCCCTGCTCGCGGTCCTGGTCTGGCTGCGGCGGCGGCTGCCGGCCTTCCGGCCGGACAAGTTCATGGAGGTGGGCTGGATGCTGCTGCTCCCGGCCGTGCTGCTGCAGGACCTGGTCGTCGCCGTCATCGCCGTCTGGAGGTCGTGAACGTGCTCAGTGACATCGCCTTCTGGGGGATCGGGCTCGTCGCGGTGCTCGGCGGCGCCGCGGTCTTCTACGTCGACTCGATGGCTCGAGCGACGTACGCCCTCGCCCTGTCCTTCGTAGCGGTCGGGCTGCAGGTGCTCTTCCTGCAGCAGAACTACGTCGGCGTGGTGACGATCCTGATGATGGTCATGGAGATGGCGATCATGGCCGTCTACATGGTCATGTTCATGGGGATGAACCCCGCGCTGATGCCGATGAGCATGGTGCACAGCAACAAGACCGCTATCGCCGTCGCCGTGACCACGTTCCTGGTGCTCGCGACGGGCATCCTGATGGTCGACTGGCCCGCTCGCCGGGGCAGTCCACCGTCGGACGTCACCATGGCGCTGGGGGAATCGTTGATGGGCCCGAAGATGCTGGTGATGGCCGTGATCAGCCCGGTCATGGTCGCCACCATCGTGGCCGGCGTCGTGCTCGCGGCGCACCGCACCCGCTACGACCGGTTCGGCGATGACCTGAAGCAGCGCCCCGCGGACGACCCCCAGCCCGGAGGTGTCGGCAGATGACCTTGGAGGCGACCCTGCTCATCGCCGCGGCGATCTTCAGCGTCGGGCTGTACGGCGCGATCTCCCAGCAGGTCGTGGTGATGGTGATGATGGGCCTGGAGCTCATGATCAACGCTGTCATCCTCGCCGCTGCCGGCGTCTGGTGGTTCCTCGCTCCCGACCCGACCGGGCAGGTCCTCCTCATGGTGATCATCGCCGCGATGACAGTGGAGATGGCGATGGGGTTCGCGGTCGCCACGCTGCTGCATCGTGAGCGTGGTGCCGACATGACCGACATGGCCACGGACCTGTCGGGGTGACCATGTCCATGTCCGAGACCGCACTCTGGCTGCTCGTGCTCCTGCCCGCCGTGGTGGGCGGCGGGCTCGCCCTCTCCCGCCTCAAGCGGGCGGCGGCCGCCGTGTCGCTGGCCACGGCCTTCACCACAGCCGCACTGTCGGTGGTGGTCGCCCTCGAACGGCCAAGGGTGTCGGTCCCGTTCATGGCCGGCAGCGATTTCGCCCTCGGGGTGGATGCGCTGTCGGCGCTGGTCGCACCGACCGTGGCGGTCGTGAGCCTGCTCGTGCTGGTGTTCTCGGCCGGCGAGATCCGGGAGTCACAGGCCCGGTTCCACGGGCTCATGCTGCTCTTCGCCTCCGCCGCGCTCCTGACGGCGACTGCTGAGACGCTGCCCGCGCTGCTGTTCGCCTGGGAGGTGATGGGCGCGACGTCCTTCGCGCTGATCGGGTTCTGGTGGCGCGACGACCACCGGGTGTCCGCCGGCACCACGGCGTTCGTGACCACGCGCACGGCGGACGTTGGGCTGTACGTCGCGGCCGGAGCAGCGCTCGCCGGTGGAGCCGGCCTGTCACTGGGCGACCTGCCCGCAGCCAGCGAGGGGTGGCGCCACGTCGTCGCGGCGGGTGTCCTGGTCGCAGCCCTCGGCAAGGCGGCCCAGCTGCCGTTCTCGTTCTGGCTGTCGCGCGCGATGGAGGGTCCGAGCCCGGTCAGTGCACTGTTGCACTCCGCGGCCATGGTCGCCATGGGTGGCTACCTGCTGCTGCGCACCGAGCCGCTGCTGGCCTCGACGGGCTGGGCCGCGCCGGCTGCTGCCTGGGTGGGCGCACTCACCGCGCTGCTGCTCGGCGCCGTCGCCGTGGCGCAGCAGGACCTCAAACAACTGCTTGCCGCCTCCACGTCCGCCCAGCTCGGGTTCGTGGTGATGGGCGCCGGGCTGGCCTCGGTGAGCGGGGGAGCGGCACACCTCGTGGCACACGCCTCGACCAAGGCGCTGCTCTTCCTCGCCGCCGGGGCCTGGCTCACCGCGCTCGGCACCAAGCAGCTCGCCGGCCTGCGTGGCGTGGCTCGGAGGTGGCGGCTGGTCGGCTGGGCTGCCACTGCAGGTGCGCTGTCCCTCGCGGGCGTCGCCCCGCTGGCGCTGTGGGCGACCAAGGACGTGGTCCTCGCCGCGGCGCTGGAGGAGTCGCCGTGGCTCTACGCCGTCGGCCTCGCCGCGGCCGCGCTGTCGGCGGCGTACGCCGGCAAGATCTTGGTGATCCTGTGGCGACAGCTGTCCGAACAAAACCACGCCGAGGTCGAGGCGCATCTCGACGAGGAGGAGCCGGGCACCCGCCACGTCGGCATGCTGGAGCAGATGCCGCTGGTCGCCCTCGCGCTCGGCGCAGTGGTCCTCGGAGTGCTCGCGCTGCCGCCGTTCGGCGACACGGTCGCCCGCGCTCTCGGCGAGGAGCCGCTCCACCCGACATGGGCGGAGATGGCCGCGTCGGTCGTGATCGCACTGGGGGTGCTGGCGCTCGTGTGGTGGCGTCCGGTGCCGGAACCGGGATGGGCCCTGGCCTGGCTGGGTCTCGGGCGCGCGACACAGGCCCTCGTCGTACGCCCGACCCTCGCGTTGGCAGAGGCGCTGGCGCGCTTCGACGACCGCGTCCTGGACCGGGGCGTGGCCGGGTCCGCCGCGGCCGCGCTCGGTCTGGCGCGTCGGGCAGCGACCTTCGAGGACCGGGTGCTGGACGGTGCGGTCGAGACAACGTCCCGGGCGTCGCTGTGGACCGCGGCTCGCGCGGCACGGGACGACGACCGGTGGTTCGATGGGGCGGTCGAAGGGCTCGCTGCGCAGCTGCGCCGCCTCGGCCGCCTCGCACGTCGTCCGCAGACCGGCCAGCTGCACCAGTACTACATCCAGGCCGTCGCGGTGCTCGCGATCGGCGTCCTGCTCCTTGTCACGGTGAGGTGAACGTGCTCAGTCTGATCGTCTTCCTGCCCCTGGCTGCCGCTCTGGCCCTGCTCGCGCTTCCGCGGCTCGGCGACACGGCCGCACGGTGGGCATGGGTCGCGGTCGCAGCCGCCGACCTCGCCCTCGTGGTCGCGGCGTGGCTGCGCTACGAGACGCCCACGGCCGGACGACTCGCCTTTGAGGAGCAGGCCGAGTGGATCCCCGGCGTGAACAGCAGCTACCACCTCGGCGTCGACGGGTTGTCCCTGCCGCTGATCGCGATGACCGCGGTGATCTTCCTCGCCTGCGCGATCTTTGCGCTGCGCGAGACCGACCGGCCGCGTCTCCAGGCTGCGCTGTTCCTCTTCCTGCAGAGCGTCAGCATGGGCCTGTTCGTCGCCGCCGACCTGATCCTCTTCTTCGTCTTCTTCGACCTCTCGATCGTCGGCATGTACTTCGTGATCGCCGGCTGGGGGCATGGCAACGCCGCCCGGTCGGCGATGAAGTTCTTCCTCTACACGTTTCTGGGCTCCCTGGCTCTGCTCGTCGGTTTCATCGGCCTCTACATCGCCGCCGACCCGCACACCTTCGACATGGTCGAGCTGGCCGAGCAGACCCCGTTCGCCGGGTCGTCGCTGGCCGGTGGGCTGGTGCTGGCCGCGATCCTGATCGGACTGGCGGTGAAGACCCCGACCGTGCCGTTCCACACCTGGCTGCCGCCGGCCCACACGGACGCGCCGGCGATCGGCTCGGCGGTCCTGGCGGGCGTGCTGCTGAAGATGGGCACCTACGGGTTCGTGCGGATCGCGATGCCGATGCTGCCCGAGGCGTGGCGGGACTGGGCGTGGGTGATCATCGTCGTCGGCATCGTGTCTGTCGTGTACGGCGCCCTGGTGGCCCTGGCCCAGACGAACTTCAAGCGGATGGTCGCCTACACGTCGGTGAACCACATGGGCTACATCGTCCTCGCCGTCGGCGCCGCAGGGCTCGTCGCCGACGACACCGCGCAGGCCCGGTCCGTCGCGGTCACCGGTGGCGTCACGCAGATGGTCAGCCACGGCCTGATCACCGGTGCGCTGTTCCTCCTCGCCGGGGTTCTCCAGGACCGGGCAGCGACCTATGACATGGACTCCTACGGCGGCCTGGCCGGACCCGCGCCGCGGTTCGCCGCGTTCTTCGCCGTAGGCGCATTCGCCTCTCTGGGCCTTCCCGGGCTGTCCGGCTTCATCGCGGAGTTCCAGATCTTCACCGGCAGCATCGCCGCCGCCCCAGTCACGGCCATCGCGCTCGTGGGCATCCTCCTCACCGCGGCGCTGTTCCTCCGCGCGCTGCAGCGGATCTTCACCGGCGAGACCCGCGGCCGCTCGGTCGGATTCACCGACCTGCGCGCCGCCGAGGTCTGGTCGGTCGGCCCGCTGCTGGTGCTCTCCCTGCTCATCGGAGTGTTCCCCCGACCACTGCTCGCCGTGATCGAGCCCGCGGCCGAGGTCGCCGTCGAGCTCGTCGGAAGGTAGGCCCGTGGGCTCCGAGATGGCCATGCGGCCACTCCTGCTGCTGCCGGAGATCGTGGTGTTCCTCGGCGGGCTCACGGTCCTGGTCAGCGGGTCCTTCCTCCCGCGGACCCGCCAGTGGGTCACCCGCGTCATCGCCGCGGTCGCGCTGGTCGCCGCCGCCATCCTGGCCGCGGTCGACCTCCCCGGCCCGGCCCAGCCGGCGATGGAGGGCACCTTCACCGTCGACACCGCCACCGGAGTGGCGCGGATCGTCGCCGCCGTCGGCACGCTGATCGTCCTCGCGCTGGCCTCCGACGAGATCGCCGGCTCGCCACGGGAGAGCGAGACCTACGCACTCTTCCTGTTCTCGACCACCGGCACGCTCGTCCTCGCCGGCGCCGACGACCTGCTCGTCGTAGTGGTCGGGTTCCTGCTCGCGAGCATCCCGCTCTACGGCCTGATCGGCATCGCGCGCACGCCCCGCGGAGCCGAGGCGGCCATGAAGACCTACCTGCTGGGTGCCCTGTTCGGCATCCTCCTGCTGCTCGGGGTCACGCTGCTGTACGGAGTCTCCGCGACCACGTCGTACGCCGACCTCACCGACCGACTTGCTGAGGCGCCGCAGGGCGTGGTCGCGGCGAGCGTCGTGGCGGTGCTGGGTGGCTTGATGTTCAAGGCCGGCGGCGTCCCGGGGCACTTCTGGGTCCCCGATGCCGCCGAGGGTGCGGGCGGGGCGGTCGCGGCCTTCCTCACCACCGTGCCCAAGATCGGCGCGATGGTCGCCGCCTACCGACTCATCGCCATGCTCCCCGACACCCTCGCCTGGCCGCTGCTGGTCGCCGTCCTCGCGGTCGCCAGCATGACGCTCGGCAACTTCGCCGCCTACTGGCAGAGCGACCCCCGGCGCCTGCTCGGCTGGTCCACGGTCAGCCAGGTCGGCTACCTGCTCGTGCCGGTCGCGGTCGCCGGGCGCAGCGACCTGGCCCTGCCCGCCCTGCTGCTCTACCTTGCCGGCTACACCGTCACCAACCTCGCGGCATTCGCAGTGACGACCGCCTTCCCCGACCGGCGCGACCTCGACTCCTACCGCGGCATGGGCCGAGCCCGGCCGTGGCTTGGCGCATCCCTCGTGGTGGCGCTGCTCGGCCTCGTCGGCACCCCGCCGACCGTCGTCTTCGCCGGCAAGCTCACCACCACCGCCGCCGCCTGGGACGGCGGGCTTGCCTGGCTGGCCGTGCTGGTGTTCGTCAACACCGTGGTCAGTCTCTTCTACTACCTTCGGTGGATCGCACCCGTCTACGGCCGAGGGGAACCCCCCGCGCGGACCCTGCCAGGAGCGTTCGTTCCTCGTGCTTGGTCGGCGACGACGGCGGTGGTGACCTCGGCTCTCAGCCTCGTGCTCGGCATAGGCGCAGGCGTCCTCTGGAGTGTCTTCTCGATCTGACGGGTATCCCCAGGTGGGGAACGGCCGGCCACGTGGCGGCGGATCAACCCTCGAGCACTGGCTGTCCGGTCGGGGTCTCGCCCGTGAGGCGTCGGTAGAGCAGCCGGCCGGCCGAGGAGGTAACGCCATGGGCCACGGTGCTCACGACCACCACCATGATCCCGGCGCCCATGACAGTCTCAGGGAGACCGAGCTCTTCCGCCTCGAGAGTCAGGTAGAACACGGCCGAGACACCGACCGGCCCGAACCACCCCAGGTACAGCGCGTCGGGCCAGCCCAGGTTCAGCGGTCGTTTGAGCAGGAGCAGCACGGGAAGTCGACGAAGCAGGAGCACGGCGAGAGCGAGTGCGATCGCCGTCCACCCGAGCTCGCCCCAGACGGTCCAGGGGAGGGTGGCACCCAGCAGAACGAACATCGGCAGGACTGCGAACCGATTGGCCGCCTCGTCAATCTCGACCTCCGCCGTCCGCTCTGCGCCAGTGCTGGTCAAGTTGAAGGCGAGCCCCGCGACGAACGCTGCGAGCACGCCGTCGAGATGGAGCACCCCGGACAGTCCCAGAACGAGCAGGGCGAGCAAGACCGTGAAGAGCAGCATCGGGCCGTGGGCTGTCGCACCGTGCGCCTCCCCAGCCCGCAGTGCGCGACCCCCGAGCCAGCCAGCCAGCACACCGAGAGCGACAGCGCCCAGCACCTGCCAGAGAGCGTCCGCAGCTGCCCGTCCAGCGCTCATCGGTCCAGCAAACGCGACCGCGGCCAGCACGAACAGCAGGGCCAGACCGTCGTTGGCGCCTGACTCCAGCGAGAGGATCTGCCGGTCACGGGCCGGTAGGTCCTCCTCTGCGGGCTTGCCGGTGACCACGCTGGAGGCGAGGACCGGGTCGGTAGGGCAGATCGCTGTCCCGAGCAGCAGCGCAGCGCCCAGCGTGACCCCGAGGATCCCGGCGGTCAGACCTGTGGAGATCAACGCCATGGCCGGCATGGCCATTAACAGCAGGATCGAGACCGGCCGGAGCTGTGCACGGACCGAACCGAACGGATAGCGCAGCGCGACCCCCATCACCGAGATCACCAGCAGGATCCGTGTCGCGTCGTGAACGCTCGCATGCTCGGTGGTGATCGGTGGAAAAGGCAAAGCGCGGAGCACCTCGGGCCCGACGAGCACGCCGACCACCAGCGCAAGTAGCGGCTCGGATACGGGCAGACGCCTGATTCGTGCAGACAGCGCAGCCACCAGCACGCCGAGCGCGCCGGTCGCGATGAGCAGCACGTCGAGGGTCATGGCAGCGCCCTGCCCCGCGCCTTCGTCATTATGCGTGGGGCTCGAATCCGTGGTCGGCGCCGTAGGACGCGAGCACCTCCGGTGTCGCGGACCCGGTCTTGAGGTAGGCACGGTCCAGCAGCAGGGCGAGGCTCTCGACGGCCGCTGTGAGCATGTCGGCTGCGAGTTGCACCTCGCGCGAGGACGACGTCCTTCCGGCCTCCGCCAGCTCCAGTGCGTGGGGGAGGGTCGCAGCCAGCGACAGCTCTTCCTCTTCCTCGATGAAGTAGTAGGACTCGGCGTACTGCATGAGGTCCGTCTCGGCCTGGATCGTGCCGTCGGTCACGGCGTCCAGCATGCGGCTAGCGACGCATGGTTCCCCACCGGCCACCACGGCAGTCGCATGACTCGACTGCAGAAGGCTCAACCGCTTCGCAACAGACCTCCGCCTGCCCAGGGCGGGGTAGACCTGCAGGATCCAGGAGATGGCGGCGGTCAGGAGGACGAACCCGAGAAGCGCCTCGAACGGTGCCAGCAGGCGCAGGACGGGGTCGGCCGGGGTGACGTCACCGAAGCCGAGCGTGGCCACGGTGACCAACGACAGGTACAGGGCGGTCAGGGCATCGGAAGACTGCTCGGGTCTGAGTGCTGACCCGAAGTAGAAGCCGTCCGACATGTGGGGCAGGTAGACCAGAGTCCAGCCGATCACCACCAGACCGGTCCACAACGCCACGGTTCCGAGGATTCCGATCGGCCCGGCGAGGCGCCGGGTGTGGCTGGGCAACACGTGCTTGGTGGCCCACCACACGAGCTGGAACACCCACCGAGCGATCCGGCCGAATCCGCCCGGGTGCCACAGAGTGTGGAAGATGTCCCACAGCGCCACCAAGACAACGAGTAGGCCGGCCGCACTGATCATCCATCCCATCCGGGCGACTGTAGTCTCAACGCCGCTCCTCGGACCCGACGTCAACGCCCTCGGTGTTTGCCCACTGCCATCGGGTTGCTCACTTCGCCGACGCCTTCACGGATGCGATCCTCCAACGTGTCCGGGTCCACGCCGGCGTCGAGTGGTCGGGTGCGGAAGTCCTCGACGTGCGCGTCGAGCTCCTTGGCCATCACGCTGACTTGCGACTTCGACAGTCGGGTGATGCCGAGGGTCTCGACGAGCTTCTCCATCCGCCGCGTCGAGACACCCAACAGGTAGCAGGTCGCGACCACGGTGGTCAGGGCCCGCTCGGCTCGCTGGCGTCGCTCGAGGAGCCAGTCCGGGAAGTACGAGCCCTCGCGCAGCTTGGGGATAGCGACCTCTATCGTGCCGGTGCGGGTGTCGAAGTCGCGGGTCCGGTAGCCGTCGGGAGTTGGTCCGTTCCGGGCTGCGTTCGCCATACGGGGCGCCGCAGATCGCGTCGGCCTCGGCGGACAAGAACGCCTGCACGAACGTCGACAGCATCGATCGGAGCAGGTCGGGCTCGGCGCGCTGCAGGTGCTCGGCCATGAACGGGGCAGGTCAATAGAGTTGGGGTCGACGGTCATCGTGATGTCTCCTTCAGTCGTGCTTTCGCAGGCCTTCTGAAGGATCACGCGGTAGCCGTCGCTGTGTCAGGACGCCACGCTCAGGTCGGGCCCCTCGTACACCACGCCCGTGGACTCAACTACGGCCAGCGCGTAGCGCGCGCCGCTTGTGCCGGCCGGTGCTCGGAGATCCCGCATGCCGCCGATCTTAGTTAGCACGAACAGGCACGAATCGGGGCTCATCCTCCGGGCCGACTGCGATTCGAGTCACGCCGCGCTTATGTCCCGAAAACGCCAGCGCAAGTCGTCTGATCCGAGCAGAAGCCGTCAAGAGGATCTGGAGTCGGCACGCCGGGTTGTGCGCGTCTGCGCAGGTCAGAGCACACATCGGCAAGTGAGGTCAAAAGAGCCAGCGGCGGAACGTACACGCGCTGGAGGTCCAGAGGTCGCAGGTTCAAATCCTGCCCCCGCTACCAAGCAGAAGGCCCGACCATCAGGTCGGGCCTTCTCGCATTTCGCAGTTCTGCCCTGCGGTGGTGTGGCGCTATGGGCATGGACCCTGCCCGGGTGCCACGGCGGAAAGCCGTCGCCGGGGGCGATAGTGCGCGGATACGGTTCACTGCATGGTTCAGGCGAGGGTTGTCTCCGGCGATAGGTCGCTGCCGGCTGGGTTTGCGCACCCGCATGCCTCGGAGCAAGCGCGGGCGATCGCCGAGGCGGGCATGATCCTGCGGGTCCAGGTCGGCTCGGGGGTGCACGGCACCGCCGTCAGCGGTCAGGACGACCGCGATGAGATGGGGATCTGCCTCGAGCCGCCTGAGTTCGTCACCGGCCTCGCACGGGTTCCTCGCGGTATCGACGGCGAGGGTGAAGTCGAGTTCGAGCAGTACCAGCGCCACACCGTCTGGGACGAGGCCGGCGGACTGGCGAATCGGTCCGGGGCAGGTGACCTCGACGTGGTCATCTACTCGGCGCGCAAGTGGTGCCGCCTCGCGCTGGCTGGGAACCCGACGGTCCTGCTCGCGCTGTTCGTGCCGGATGAGGAAGTGGTGTTCAGGAACCAGGTCGGAGCCGAGTTGGTCGACAATGCGCACCGCTTCGTCTCCAAACTGGCAGCGGCCCGGTTCCTCGGCTACCTGCAGAGCCAGAGGTCCCCGATGCTCGGCGAATCCGGCGCGCACACCAATCGTCCAGAGCTGGTCGCTGTACATGGGTATGACACGAAGTTCGCGATGCACGCGCTGCGCCTCGGCCACGACCGGTGCACCTGCCCGTGGTTCGCCAAGCACCAGGGCAGCAGGGGCCCGTGCAAGCACGTGCTCGCGGCGAGGCTGGTCAGCGGTCCCGTCGCGACGGCGTCAACAGACGTTGCGCGAGCCAGTCGAGCGTGAAGCCGAGGATCCCGATCACCACGATGACGCCGACGACCTGGTCGTAGGCGAGTTGGTCGCGGGAGTTGAGGATCTGGTACCCCAGGCCCGAGGTCACCCCGAGCATCTCCGCCGGGACGAGCACGATCCATGCGACCCCGAGCGCCAGTCGCAGGCCGGTGAGGAAGGAACCGCTGGCCGCAGGTAGCACGATGTGGCGCAGCACCTCCGTGCGGCTCGCGCCGAGCGAGATCGCCATCGTCCTCCACTTCTGATCCACGGTGCGTACGCCATGGGCCGAGTTGATCACGATCGGCCACACCGCGGCCGCGGCGACCAGGAAGTGCACGGGCCGGCTGCCGATGCCGAAGAGGGCGACCGCGATGGGGGCCCAGGCCAACGGCGAGATCATCCGCAGGAACGAGACCACCGGACGTGCGGCCCGATCAGCGAGCGTCGAGGTGCCGAGCAACACGCCGAACGGTACGCCGACCACGACGGCGACGAGCAACCCCACGAGCAGACGCGAGGTGGAGACGAGGATGTCGTCGACCAGCACGCCCTGGCGCCACAACTCTCCGATCGCGGGCAGTGCGTACTGCGGGCCGAACTGGGCGATCAACGGGTTGTCGGAGACCTCGGTGGCAAGCCACCACAAGAAGGTCGCCACCACGACGCTCACCACTCCGGGGAGCGCCCGCGCCACCAGGCTTCCCCCTGAGCGGTAGCGTGCACGCACGCGCGCCGGAGGGCTGCTGTACGGGCTGGGCGCGAGGGTCCGCTGGGTCATGCGGGGACCACCTGTTCTGTTCGGGACGGTCCGGGCAGGTCGAACGCAGCGAAGCCGCCGTTGCGCTGCAACGACCTCGCGACGAAGGTGTCGTCCACGAGGTCGCTGTGTGGTGTCTCGCCGAGTCGGTCGAGGAAGCGACGGTCACCGTCGACCGTGGTCTCGCGCATCCGGGTCACGAGCTCCTCGGTGTAGGAGCGGTACGGCCACGGAGCGAAGTCGAGCCGTTGACCCTCGAATGCAGGGTTCGTGACCAGCGTCTTCGCGGCCGCCGCCTCGTCGTAGGTCAATGAGGCCTCGATCGCGGGCAGGGGCTGAGGGAGATACCCACGCCCGGAGAGCAGACCGGCGGCCTGGACCCGATGTTGCCGCGACCAGAGCTGCTGGACGACGATCCCGTCGACCATCGCCTGAACCGCCTCGGGGTCCCTGCGGATGACGTCGCCGCGGGTGACCAGCGCGCAGCAGGCATGGTCGCGCCAGACGTCGCCGAGGAAGCGGAGGATGCGCCCCACCCCCTGAGCCTCGGCGGCGGCGTTGAACGGGTCGGCAACGACGTACCCGCCGATCACGCCGTTCTTCAGCGCGGGGATCAGGTCGGCAGGGCTCATGACCACCAACTGCACCGTTCCGTCCTGTGCTGAGGGGGCCTCTCGTACGACCGGAGTCAGGCCGGCCTCCCGCAGGACGGCCTGGAGTACGACGTTGTGCACCGACCACCAGTGCGGGATCGCGAAGGCCCGTCCCGCCAGCTGCTCCACCGAGTCGATGCTCGGGGCCACCGTCATGGCCGACCCGTTGGTGTGGTTCCAACCCAGGACCTTCACATCGGCGCCGAGGTCGTATCGCAGCTGCAGCGCGGCCGGCATCAGCAGGTGGACCAGATCGACCTTGCCGCTGATCAGCGCCTCGCCCAGGGACGCCCAACTACGGAACAGCACCGGTGGGGGAGCGGCGAGCTCGGGTGCGTCGAACGACCCGCGTGCGTGCGCCATCAACAACGGGGTGGCGTCGGTGATCGGCAGATACCCGACCTGAAGTCGCGCCGCCGCACCCGACGCGGTGATGCCGGCGGCGAGGTCGGCCACGCCGGCAGCGCCGCCGAGGCCGACCGCGGTGAGGCCGGCAGCCCTGAGCACGCCCCGTCGGGTCATCCTGGTCACGAGGCGATCGCCTCGGGGCGAGGAGAGTGGCCGCCTCGGTAGAGGCTCAGCCACGTCGAGCGATCCGGGTGGTTGGCCACGTCGGCGCGTCGGGTCGCTCGCTCGTTGGGGGCGCTCCGCACGATCCGTCCGGCGCCCAGCATGGTGATCCGGTGGCCGAGGTAGAGCGCCTCGTCGACGTCGTGGGTGACCAGCACCGTGCTGAGGGCATCGGCCGAGGTGATCTCACGCAGCCAGTCCTGTACGTCCTGGCGGGTCGCCGGATCCAGGGCGCTGCCCGGCTCGTCCAGGAGCAGCAGCTCGGGGTCCAAGGCGATCGCTCGGGCCACCGCGACCCGTTGCTGCTCGCCGCCGCTCAGCTGCTGGGCGCGCCTGTGCGCCAGGTCGCCCAGGCCCAGCCTGTTCAGCAGCCCGTCCACCCCGCCCCGGTCGAACCGGGACCGATGACGACGGAACCGCCCCGCGAGGGCCACGTTGTCGGCAACATCGAGCCACGGCAGCAGCCGTGGCTCCTGGAAGACGAAGCCAGTGTGGACGCCCGACTGGCGACCGTGCCACTGCAGGGACCCGCGTTCGGGACTCAGCAGACCGGCCATGACGTGAAGCAGCGTCGACTTGCCGCTGCCGCTCGGTCCCAAGAGGACATGCACCTCGCCAGGATCGATCTGCAGATCGACGTGCTCGAGCACGGGTGCAGTGGCGTCCGCGTGGCGGATGGAGACATCGGTCAGGGTGAGTGCTGGAGTTCCCACGGCAGTCTTCTCTCGGTCGGTCGCGGTGGATGGGCAGGAGGTTCCTCTGGGCCGCGGGAGGCAGTCAGTCAACGGTCCGGGCTCGGGCCAGCTCCCACCGCAGTTGGGTCTCGGAGGGCGACTGGACCGGTAGGAACGCGGCCTCGCGGTATCTCCTGCTGACGTCGGTCTGACGCGCGTATCCGCGGCCGCCGGCGGTGCGGACCTCCTGGCCGGCAGCGACGACGGCCACGTCCGCGGCGTCGAGCCGTAGGCGCAGCAGGTCTTCGCCGTACGGCCTTACCGGCCCACCGACCGCGTCGGTGATCGCACTGAGCGTGGCGTTGGCGGCGTCCCAGCGCTCACCTGTCGCTGCGATGTCGGCCGCCAAGGAGGAGTTGACCCCCTCGAGCGACCCCCCTGCCTCGTCCAGGGAGCGCCTGGCCAGGCCCAGGCACATCGCTGTCTGCAGGACCAGGAAGGTCGGTCGCGCCGCGCGCAGGAACTCCTCGAAGTCCTCGGTCAGCACCTGATCGGACGCGATCGGGGCGCCGGTGAGAGTGACGTACGAGGAGTCCGTGCCGCCCATGGCCAGAAGGTCGAACTGTTCGCCGATCACGATGCCGGGGGTGTCCAGCGGCACGCCGACGATGAGGCGGCGGCCGTCCGGGGCGCGGGCGGCGGTCACCATGACCGAGTCCGGGTGGAGATTGCTGGCCCAGCGCAGCGTGCCGCTCAGCGACCAGCCGTCGTCGATGGGGGTCGCGGTCAGGTCGAGGGAGCCGCAGCCGGCCAGCTCCTTGAACGCCGAGGCCATCCCGGTCACGCCCAGGACGGTCCCCTGCGCCAGACGGGTGGCGGTCTCGTCTGCCCACGGCGTGCCGGACAGTCGTAGGTACTCCAGCGTCATCCGGTGCGCCCACAACGAGAACGACGTGGAGAGGCAGACTCCGGCCAGGTCGGCGATGACCGTCGCCATGTCCGGCAGCCGACCATCCCGGTTCGCGGGGGCGCCCAAGGCTGCGAGACCGGCCTCGGACAGTCGGGCCAGATGGGAGCGCACCGAGGCGTTGGCGCTGTCGGTGTGGTCGGCCGTGGCGGCGACCTCGGCCACCAGCCCGGCGACCATCTGGGCCTCGGGCGGCGGTGGGGTCGTCTGCGCGGTGGTAGTCATCGGTCCACCGCCAACGTCGAGGTCACCCCGACCGGACGCTGGAAGGTGTTGACCACCGGCGACCAGCGCAGCGCATTGTCGTGGATCTCCTGCAGCACCTCGTCGGGGGCGTCACCGGCGAGTGTCACGGTGATCCGGACGTCGGAGAAGCCGAGCACCTTGTCCTCGGGAGTGTCGCCGACACCCCAGACCGCCGAGATGTCGATGTCGCCCTCCATGGCGACCTCGATCCTGGTCAGCGTGACGCCCCGGTGGGTCGCGTTCGCGAGCAGGCCGACCGAGAGGCAGGAGCCGAGCGCGGCCAAGGCCGCCTCGGACGGGTTGGGGGCGGCGTCGTCGCCGAGGAGCGCGGGTGGCTCGCCGACGAGCATCGGGGCGAGGTCGCGGACGTAGGTCATGTTCCGGAAGCCGGACTCCGACACCGTGCGGGCCTTGAGGACCTTCCTGCCGGTGGCCGGATCCTCCTTCGCGTTGCAGGAGAGCCGGTCGAGGCCGGCTGCGTCGATCTGCAGCGGAGCGGGAGTAGTGGTCATGGGTCACCTTCCAGCAGTCGGGTTCGTCGAACGGGGTCGACCATAAACAAGAATAGATCGATCAGTCTAGTAGGTTTTGTTAGACTTCTCGATGTGTCTGACATCGCGATCCGTCCCGCCGAGCGACTGCTCGATGCCGCCGACACGCTCTTCGTCCAACAGGGCATCCGCGCCGTCGGCATCGACGCGGTGCTGCGCTCGGCCGGCGTGGCCCGCGCGAGCCTGTACCAGACCTACGGATCGAAGGACGGGCTGGTCGCGGCCTATCTACGACGCTGCGACGAGCGCGACCGCGCGGCCTACGAGGCGGCGCGCGCCGACGTTGGCGACCCGGCGGAGGAGATCCTGCTCGTCTTCGACCTGGCGGCAGCCAATGCTCCGAGACACAACTTCCGCGGGTGTCTGTATCTCAACGTCGCCACTGAGTTCCCCGACCACGAGCACCCGGTCTATGCGGTGATCGAAGCGCACCGCGCGTGGCTGGCCTCCGTGTGGCGCTCGGCACTGGAGCGGGTCGGAGTGTCCGATCCCGAGGGCACCCTTGCCGAGCTGACGGTGATCTACGACGGCGGACTCGCTGGGTCAAAGGTCGCCCGCAGCACCGGTCCGATCGAGAGCGCCCGGAAGCTGGCGCGCCGCTGCCTGCGCGACTGAGTCGGAGCGGTCGCACCGTCCGCCGGATCGACGCTCAGGCAGCGGTCAGGCGCGCGCCGGAGGAGGTGTCGAAGAGGTGGACGCTCTCCAGGTCGGTGGTGACGTGGATGGTCGAGCCCTTGGTCACGGCCTGCCGCTGGTCGACCCGGATCACCACGGGGCTGTCGGCGCCCTGGGCAGTGCCGTAGACGAACGCGTCCGAGCCCAGCTCCTCGACGACCGACACGGCCACCTCCAGGCCGCCGTCGCTCTCGCCGACCAGCCGCCAGGCCTCCGGTCGCACGCCGATCGTGACCCGGTCGCTGGTCGTCGCCGCCTCCGCCGAGCGCGGCAGGGGGAGGGTCAGGCCGGCGAACCGCACCGCCCCGTCGGCGGCCCCGGCCTCGAGCAGGTTCATCGCGGGGGAGCCGATGAAGCCGGCCACGAACAGGTTCGCCGGCCGGCGGTAGAGCTCCAGCGGAGAGTCGCACTGCTGGAGCACCCCGTCCTTGAGCACGGCCACCCGATCGCCCATCGTCATCGCCTCCACCTGGTCGTGGGTGACGTAGACGGTGGTGATGCCGAGCCGCTGCTGCAGCGAGGCGATCTGGGTGCGCGTGCTGACCCGGAGCTTGGCGTCCAGGTTGGACAGTGGCTCGTCCATGCAGAAGACCTGCGGCTGCCGGACGATGGCCCGGCCCATCGCGACCCGCTGGCGCTGACCGCCGGAGAGTGCCCGGGGCTTGCGGTCGAGATAGTCGGTCAGGTCGAGCAGCCGAGCGGCCTCGGCCACCCGGCTGTCGCGCTCCTCCTTGCTGACCTTGGCCATCCGCAGCGCGAAGGCCATGTTGTCGCCCACGCTCATGTGCGGATACAGCGCGTAGTTCTGGAACACCATCGCGATGTCGCGGGACTTCGGCGCCAGGTCGGTGACGTCCCGGTCGCCGATGTGGATGCTGCCGCTGGTCACGTCCTCCAGACCCGCGAGCATCCGCAGGCTGGTGGACTTGCCGCAGCCCGAGGGGCCGACCAGCACCAGGAACTCGCCGTCCCCGACCTCCAGGTCCAGATCGTCGACCGCGGCGCGGTCCGCGCCCGGGTAGACCCGCGTAGCGCCGCGGTAGCTGACTGCCGCCATGGTGTTCCTCCGTTCGTCGGGCGCCGCGAGACGATCAGCGCGCCCTGAGTGATCGAAACTGTATGATTTGCGCCATAAACAATCAAGATCTTGCAGCAACGAGTTCCCGTGTGATGGGCTGGACCCGATGATCATCTCCGGTGCCTTCCACTACTTCCGCGTCCACCCCGACCAGTGGCGAGACCGGCTGGAGCGGCTCGCGATCATGGGGCTGGACGCCATCGAGACCTACGTCCCCTGGAACCTGCACGAGCCGGAGCCCGGACGCTACGACTTCACCGGCATCGCCGACCTGGGGCGCTTCCTGGACACCGTCGCCGAGCTCGGGCTGGACGCGATCGTGCGCCCCGGCCCCTACATCTGCGCGGAGTGGGAGAACGGCGGCCTGCCGGCCTGGCTCACCGGGATCCCCGGCATCACGGTGCGCACCCAGGACCAGGAGTACGTCGACGCCGTGGACCGCTGGCTCGACGCGCTCGTCCCGCTGATCGCCGCCCGGCAGCGCACCCGCGGCGGTCCGGTGACGATGGTGCAGGTGGAGAACGAGTACGGCTCCTACGGCAGCGACCGCGAGCACCTGCGGCATCTGCGCGACGGACTGATGGCCCGCGGGATCGACGTACCGCTCTTCACCTCCGACGGGGCCGACGACCACTGGCTGACCGGCGGCACCGTCGTCGGGGCGCTGGCGACGGTCAACTTCGGCAGCCACCCCGAGGAGTCCTTCGCCACGCTGCGGCGGCACCGGCCGGACGACGACCCGTTCTGCATGGAGTTCTGGAACGGCTGGTTCGACCACTGGGGGGAGCCGCATCACACGCGGGACGCGGCCGATGCCGCCGACGTCCTGGACCGGATGCTGTCGGCGGGCGCCTCGCTCAACTTCTACATGGCCCACGGCGGCACCAACTTCGGCTGCTGGGCCGGAGCCAACCACGATGACGGCTACCAGCCGACAGTCACCTCCTACGACTACGACGCCCCGCTGGACGAGGCCGGCCGGGTCACGCCGAAGTTCTGGGCCTACCGCGAGGTGATCGCCCGCCACCGCGAGCTCCCGCAGGTCGAGCAGGTCCGGGACGCGGTGGCCGCGTCCCCGACACTTCCGACCGGCGAGGTCGAGCTCACCGAGTCGGTGCCGCTGCGCGACGTCTTCGACCGGATCGCCACCGTGCACGTCACCTCGCCCCATCCTCCCACCTTCGAGGAGCTCGGCCTCCAGCACGGCCTGGTCCGCTACCGCGCCACCATCCCGGGCCCCCGGCGGGCACTTCCGCTCACGCTCCCTGGCCTGGCCGACCGCGCGCACGTCTTCCTCGACGGCCGGCTGGCCGCGGTGGTCCACCGCGACGACGAGCCCACCCTGGACGTCGAGGTCCCGGCCGACGGACTGCGCCTGGAGGTGCTGGTCGAGTCGATGGGCCGGGTCAACTACGGCCCCCGGATCGGCGAGCGCAAGGGCCTGGTCGGCGGCGTGCGGCACGAGCGGCAGTTCGTGCACGGGTGGACCGTGGCCGGCCTCGCTCTCCCCGCATTGCCCGACCTCGCCTTCGACGGCCCTGCGGCCGACCCCGCGGCGGCTGCCGCCTGGCACCGCGGAACCCTGGAGGTCGAGGAGCCCGCCGACGCGTTCCTCGGCCTCGACGGCTTCACCAAGGGATATGTCTGGGTGAACGGCTTCTGCCTGGGCCGCTACTGGGATCGCGGGCCGCAGCGCACGCTCTTCCTGCCCGGAACCGTGCTTCGGTCGGGCGCGAACGAGGTCGTGGTGCTCGAGCTCGACGGCACCACCAGCTCGCGGGTGCAGGTGCGCGACGAGGCGGACCTCGGATGAGCGCGCCACTGCGCGTCGGTCTCGTCGGCCTCGGCCTGCGCAGCGGGATCGCCCGGCACCTGGCCGGCCAGGACCTGCCGGCACGGGTCACGGCGGTCTGTGACCCGCTGCCCGCCCGTCGGGCCGCTGCGGTCGAGGAGTACGGCGAGGTCCGTCAGGTCGCCGTACACACCGACCTGCTCGACGGCTCGGTGGACGCGGTCATCCTCACCTCCCCGGACGACCTGCACGAGCAGCAGGCGATCGACTTCCTGCAAGCCGGCGTGGCCGTCTTCGTGGACAAGCCGCTCGCGATCACCACCGAGGGCTGCGACCGGGTGCTCGCGACCGCGGCCGCGACCGGCACCCGGCTCTATGTCGGTCACAACATGCGGCACATGCCGGTCATCACCACCATGCGCGGCCTGATCCTCGAGGGCCACATCGGCGAGGTCCGAGCGGTCTGGTGCCGGCACTTCGTCGGGCACGGCGGCGACTACTACTTCAAGGACTGGCACGCCGACCGGCGGCGGACCACGGGCCTGCTGCTGCAGAAGGGCGCCCACGACCTGGACGTCATCCATTGGCTGGCCGGCGGCTACACCCGGCGCACCCATGCGATCGGCGCGCTCGCGGTGTACGGCGGGATCACCGACCGCGGCGGCCAGGGCGAGCGCACCCTGCTCGACTGGTTCGACCCGGAGGCCAACTGGCCGCCTGCATCCCTCACCGGGCTGAACGACGTGGTCGACGTGGAGGACGTCTCGATGATGCAGATGGTGCTCGACAACGGCGTCCTGGCCAGCTATCAGCAGTGCCACTTCACGCCCGACTACTGGCGCAACTACACGGTGATCGGCACCCAGGGGCGGCTGGAGAACTTCGGCGACCAGGAGGGAGCCGTGGTCAGGGTGTGGAACTCCCGCCGCAGCGGATACCGCGAGGACGCCGACCTGGTCGTGCCCGTCCCCGCCGCCGACGGCGGCCACGGCGGTGCCGACCCGCGGCTGATCGCCGAGTTCGTCCGCTATGCCCGCGAGGGTGGGGAGACCCTCACCTCGCCGGTGGCCGCCCGGGAGGCGGTGGCCGCGGGCTTCGCGGCCACCACGTCCCTGCGCAGCGGGGGAGTCGTGGTCGACGTGCCCGAGCCGCCGCTCACCCCTTGACCGCGCCGGCGGTCAGGCCGGACTGCCAGAACCGCTGCAGGGTGAGGAACAAGACGATCACCGGCAGCACAGCCACCAGCGACCCGATCAGCACCAGGTCGGTGAGGTCGACGGCCTTGTAGCCCTGCCAGGTCTGCAGGCCGAGCGTCACGGGCAGCAGCTCCTTGTCCCGCAGCATCACCAGGGGGAGCAGGAAGTTGTTCCACGTGCCGACGAAGAGGAACAGCGCGATCGTCACCATCCCCGGAGCCAGCATCCGCAGCACGATGGTGAAGAAGATCCGGAACTCGCCGGCGCCGTCGATCCGGGCGGCCTCGATCACCTCGTCGGGCACCGTCTCGGCGAAGATCAGGCCGAGGAACACCCCGAACGGGCTGGCGCAGGAGGGGATGATGACCGCCAGCGGGTTGTTGACCAGCCCCACGCTGTCGAAGAAGAAGTAGAGCGGGATGGTCAGCAGGGCCGACGGGAGCAGCAGGCCACCGAGGATGGTCACCATCACCAGCGACTTGCCCGCGAAGTCGAACTTCGCCAGGGCATAGCCGGCCGCCATGGAGACGAGCACCCCGATCACCGCCGCGGTGCCGGAGTAGAGCAGCGAGTTGCCGATCCAGCGCAGGTAGTTGCCGCCGTCGTACTCCATCACCCGTCGCAGGTTGTCCAGCGCCGCGATGTCGTCGGAGAACCACAGGCTCGGCGTGGTGTAGAGGTCGCCGCGGGACTTCGTCGAGGCGACGACCAGCCACCAGATCGGGAACAGGAAGTAGGCACAGGCGAGCAGCAGGCCGGCGTTGACCGTCACTCGGGAGAGCGTGGACGGCGCCACCGAGCGCGGGTGGGCGGGGGAGCGGCTCATCGGCTGAACCTCGCCTGGACCCGGGAGTAGCCGAACGCGAGCAGGCCGGCGATGACCGCGAGCACCACCGAGATGGCGCCCGCCGCACCGAAGTCGTTGTTCCCGCAGGCGGCGTTGTAGGCCATCATCATCGGCGTGTAGTCGGCGCTCACGTTGGCCACCTTGCGGAGCACGAACGGCTCGCTGAACAGCTGGATGGTGCCGATGATCGAGAGCAGCACGGTCAGCAGCAGGGCGTTGCGCACCAGGGGCACCTTGATGTGCCAGACGATCGACCAGGCGCTGGCGCCGTCGATCCGGGCGGCCTCGTAGAGGTCCGAGGGGACCGTCTTGAGGGCGGACAGGAAGATCAGCATGTTGTATCCGGTGAAGGTCCAGGTGGTGATGTTGGCCATCGAGAGCAGCAGCACGTTCTGCTCCAGGAAGAGCCCCCGGTCCAGGCCGACCGCCTCCAGGGCGGTCGAGAGCGGGCTCAGCGACGGCGAGTAGAGGTAGGCCCACACGATCGCCGCGATCACTCCCGGGATCGCGAACGGCAGGAAGTAGACGATCCGGGAGAGCGCGACGAATCGTGCGGAGAGCGAGTCGATCATCAGCGCGAGCACGAGCGCGCCGACGATCATCAGCGGGATCTGGAAGACGCCGAACAGCAGCACCCTGCCGATGCCCTGCCAGAAGACCTCCGAGCCGAGCACCTCGGCGTAGTTGTCGACGCCGGCGAAGACCCGGCGTGCCGGCTCCAGGCCGGTGGCCGAGCGCTGCACGGTGAAGAGGCTGTTCCACACCGAGGCGATGATCGGGCCGAGGAAGGACACGGTGAAGACCACCGCGAACGGCGCGAGGAACAGCCAGGCGGTGAGGGTGTGCGTCGTACGCCGCCGAGTGCGGGCCCCGAGGTCCGCACCCGGCGGGGCGGCGGTGGAGGTGGCAGCCACGGTTCGTCCCGTCCAGTCAGTCGACGACGGTGATGCCGGCGTCCTCCATCGACGCCACCGAGGTCTCCTGGGCCTCGGCGATCGCGTCGGAGAGGGGTGCACCCTGGGTGGCGGTCGTGGTCATGCCGTCGCCGAGCGCCGTCAGGGCGTCGAAGATCGCCGGGGCGTAGGAGAAGTCGACGGCAGCGGCCTCGTTGGCCTTGAGGAACTCGTCGAAGATCGGCTGGCCGCCGTAGAAGTCGGCCAGGCCCTTCGGCGTCTTCAGCGAGTCCTCGACCGTCGCCGGGAAGAGGCCGAGCGCCATCAGCTCCTCGGTCTGGGTGTTGAGCCAGTGGGCGAACTCCACGGCGCCCTCGGGGTTCTTGCAGCCCTTGAGTACGGCGACCACCGAGCCGCCGTTCTGGCCGACGAGCTGCTCGCCGCCCTCGAAGGACGGGATCTGGGCCACGGCCCACTTGCCGGCGGTCTTGGGCGTGAAGTCGGCCAGCAGCGGGGCGTACCAGGACGGCTGGATGAGCGAGACGATCTCGCCGGAGTTCAGCTGCTTGTTCAGCTCGGGGGTGAAGTCCGGGGTCTGCGCGGTCAGGTCGTCGTCGATCAGGCCCTGCCAGAAGTCGATGACCTCGGCGGTCTGCTCGGAGTCGATGTTGACCGACCAGCCCCGGTCGCCCTCGAGGCTCCACCACTCGGCACCGTTGGAGGCGGCCAGGACATCGGGAAGTAGGGGTCGGCTGGCAGGTTGCCCAGGCGGGCCTTCGGATTGTCGGCCTTCACCTTCTCCGAGGCCGCGCGATACTCCGCCCACGTCGTGGGCGGCTCGATGCCCAGGCGCTTGAAGACGTCGGCGCGATAGAACAGCGCGAGCGGAGCGGTGTCCTGGGGGATGCCGTACGTCGACCCGCCGACCGTGGCGCGCGACCAGGCGTAGGGGAGGTACTCGTCCTCGTACTTCTGGGCGTACTCGGTGACGTCCATCAGCTGACCGGTGGAGAGCAGGTCGGGCATCCGCTCCGATCCGACCTGGGCCAGGCAGGGCGCGCTGCCGCTCTGCACGGCGGTGGCGATCTTGGGGTAGGAGTCGACCGCGGCGCCCTGCATCGTGGTGGCGGTGACCTTCGCGCCGTCGGACTGCTTGTTGTAGTCGGCGACGAGCTCGTCGACGGTGGTCGCGCCCTTGACGTCGGGGAGCCGGTGCCAGTACTCGATCGGCGCCGAGGGGTCGGTGGACCCGGCTCCCTGGGAGTCTTCCGAGCCCGAGCCGCAGGCGGCGAGCGCGGTGCCGGCCAGCGCGACGGTGGTGATGGCGACCAGCCGCTGGCGGACGCGTCGGGTGGCGGTGTTCCTCATGACAGGGCCTCCGGGGTGCTCATTTGTGAGCGATTGAGCGGATAAGCGAGCAAGTCCAGTCATTCTGGGCGTGCTCCGGAACACGCGTCAAGGCCTTCCGCGGCATTTCTCCACGGAATCCAACGGTGTTCGTGCCAGGCGCAGGTCAGGCGCCGTCGGCGACGAGGACCTCGACCCCGCGCTCGGCGAAGGCCGCGCGGACCTCCGCGCCGGGGTCGGCGTCGGTGACCAGGATGTCGATCTCCTCCGGCGGGCAGATCTGGGCGAAGGCGGCGCGGCCGACCTTGGTCGCATCCGCGACCACGACCACGCGCTCGGCCCGCGAGGCGAGCTTGCGGTTGACGCTCGCCTCGCCCTCGTGGTGCGCGGTCGCGCCGTACTCGGGGTCGACGGCGTCCACCCCGATGAACGCGGTGTGCAGGTGGATCTGGTCCAGGACGGCGTCGCCGAGCGGACCGATCAGCTCATAGGACTGCGGCCGCGCGACCCCGCCGACGACCACGATCTTCACCTGGGGGCGCACGACCAGCTCCATGGCGACGTTGAGCGCGTTGGTCACCACGGTGATCGCCCCCTCCTCGGCGAACTCGGGCAGGCTGGCGACCGTGCGCGCGACCTCGGTGGTGGTCGTCCCGCCGTTGAAGGCGATCGTCGACCCGGCGCGCACCAGGCCGGCGGCGGCGAGGGCGATCCGGCGCTTCTCGTTCGCCTGTCGGGCGATCTTGTAGCCCAGCGGCAGGTCGTAGGAGCCGGACACGGCGGCCGCCCCGCCGTGGGTGCGGGTCAGCAGCTGCTGCCGGGCCAGGTGGTCGAAGTCCCGGCGCACCGTGGCCGCGGAGACCTGGAGGTGGGCGACCGCCTCCTCGACGTCCAGGCGTCCGTGATCCGCGAGCAGCGTGAGGATGGCGTTCAGGCGCTCGTGACGGGACATGCTGGGTCCTTCCTTGCGCACTATTGATCGAATTGGGGGTTGAATGATCAGGTTCATGCATTCTAGGGTGTGCGCGTCGGGCACATCACACCACGTCGAGAAAGGCGCAGCGGTGACCAACCACGTGGACGCTGAGATCCTGAGTCAGCCGGACTGCTGGCGGGAGGCCGCCGCCGTCGCGGCCGAGACCGCCGACCGGCTGCCCCGCCCAGGCGAGCGGGTGGCGGTCGTCGGCTGCGGCACCTCCTGGTTCATCGCGATGGCCTACGCGGCCCTGCGCGAGGCCGGCGGCCACGGCGAGACCGACGCCTTCGCCGCCTCCGAGGCGCCGACCGGGCGGGCCTACGACCGAGTCCTGGCGATCACCCGCTCCGGCACCACCACCGAGGTGCTCCGCTTCCTGGAGGGGGTAGGCGACACCCCGAGCCTCACCCTGACCGGGGTGGCCGGGATGCCGGTGGAGGAGGTCTCGGCCGACACGATCGTGCTCGCCTTCGCCGACGAGGAGTCGGTGGTGCAGACCCGCTTCGCGACCAGCGCCCTGGCCTTCCTCCGGGCCCACCTGGGGGAGGACATCGAGCCCGTCGCCCGCGCCGGCGAGCGGGCCCTCGCGGTCGATGTGGCGCCGTACCTCGACGCGGGCCAGGTCACCTATCTCGGCCGCGGCGCCACCGTGGGTCTGGCCCACGAGGCGGCGCTGAAGGCCCGCGAGGCCGCCCAGTTCTGGTCGGAGTCCTACCCCGCGATGGACTATCGGCACGGTCCGATCTCCATCGCCCAGCCCGGCCGGCTGGTCTGGTGCCTCGGCGAGCCGGTGGACGGCCTGGCCGAGGACGTCGCGGCGACCGGGGCGACCCTGGTGCACCATCCCGACCTTGACCCCCTGGCGCAGCTGGTGGTGGCACAGCGCTTCGCCATCGGCCTGGCCCAGGCTCGCGGCCTGGATCCCGACCGGCCGCGCCACCTCGCTCGCTCCGTCGTCCTCCCCGCGGGGTGAGCACTTCGGTGGTCGGCGCCGTCGACGTCGGCGGGACGACGGTGAAGGCGGGCATCCTCAGCGGGGCCCGCCTCGAGCCGGTCGCGGCCTCCCGCCCGACGCCGTACGGCGCCGACGCCGTGGTCGATGTGATCGTGGACCTCGTCGCGGAGCTCGCAGCATCCGCCGAGCTGGCGGCCGTGGGGGTCGCACTGCCGGGCATCGTCGACGAGGCGACCGGCACCGGGGTGCGATCGGTGAACCTCGGCTGGCGGGAGGTGTCGTTCGGCGACCTGCTGCGGGACCGGCTGGACCTGCCGGTGGCGGTCGGGCACGACGTGCGCGCCGGCGCCCTCGCGGAGTGGCAGGTCGGCGCCGGTCGCGGCTGCGACGATCTGGTCTTCGTGCCGATCGGCACCGGCATCGCCGCCGGCCTGGTGCTCGGCGGCCGGGTCCACCCCGCCGGTGGCTGGGCCGGTGAGCTCGGCCATGTCGACGTTGGTCACGACGAGGCCTGCGCCTGCGGGCGCCGCGGGTGCCTGGAGGCGATCGCGTCCGGCGCGGCGCTCGCCCGACGCCTCGGCGACCGGACGGCGCGGACCGTCGCCGGGGCCGCCGAGGTCGCGGCGCTGGTGCGTCGCGGCGATCGCGACGCCGTGGCCGTGTGGGACGAGGCGCTGGACGCGCTCGCGCTCGCGCTGGACTGGACCATCACCCTGCTCGCCCCCGAGGTCGTGGTGCTCGGCGGGGGCGTAGCCCTGGCCGGAGACGACCTGCTGCGGGACCCGCTCGAGGCGCGCCTGGCCGCGCGGCTGACCTTCCAGCGCCGGCCGCGCCTGGTCCTGGCCGAGCTCGGCGACCGGGCCGGCTGCATCGGCGCGGGGATCCTGGCGCGCGAGCTCATCGGTGCGGGCCGATGATCCTGACCGTCACGCTCAACGCGGCGCTGGACGTCACCTACCCCGTCGCTTCGCTGGTCCCGCACAGCACCCACCGGGTCGAGAGTGCGTCGGCCCGTGCCGGGGGCAAGGGCGTCAACGTCGCCCGCGTGCTGCACGGCGCCGGCGAGCCGGTGCTCGCCACGGGACTGGCCGGAGGCGTCACCGGCGCCGCGATCCGGGCCGACCTGCGGACGGCCGGTGTGCCGGAGGCCCTGGTCTACCTGGCGGGGGAGTCGCGCCGTACCGTCGCCGTAGTCGCCGCGGACACCGGCGACGCCACCCTCTTCAACGAGCCGGGCCCGGAGGTGAGCGACGCGGAGTGGGCCGCGTTCCTGGCTGCGTACGACGACCTGGTCGGCCGCGCCGACGTCGTGGTCTGCTCGGGCAGCCTGCCGCCCGGGGTCGCGACGGACGCCTACGCCGAGCTCGTCACCCGCGCCGGGGACGTCCCGGTCATCGTCGACGCCTCCGGGCCGTCGCTGGTGGCCGCGGCGGCCGCGGGAGCCGCGCTGCTCAAGCCCAACCTGCCGGAGGCGGTCGCGACCACCGGGCAGCAGGACCCCGTCGTCGCGGGCCGGACACTGCGCGACCACGGCGCCGGTGCCGTGGTGGTCTCGGCGGGCGCCGACGGCCTGGTCGCCGTCACCCCGGACGGCTCCTGGCGCGCCACCCCGCCCGCGCCGCTGCCCGGCAACCCCACCGGAGCCGGTGACGCGTCCGTGGCCGCCCTGGCGGCCGGACTTCGCACCGGCATGGACTGGCCCGCGCGGTTGCGCGCGGCCGTCGCCTGGTCCGCCGGTGCGGTGGCCGCACCCCTGGCGGGCGACGTCGACGCCACCACCCGCGACCGCACCGCGGACGCCGTACGAATCAAGGAGATCGATGCCCCTCACACCGACCGGTGACGTCGTATCCGCCGCGCAGCGCGCCCGCTGCGCGGTCGGTGCGTTCAATGTGATCCAGCTGGAGAGCGCCGAGGCGATCGTCCGCGGCGCCGAGTCCGCCGACCTGCCCGTGATCATGCAGATCAGTGAGAACTGCGTGCGCTACCACGGCGCCCTGGCGCCGATCGCCCGCGCGACGCTGGCGATGGCGGAGGCGGCGAAGGTGCCGGTGTCGGTGCACCTGGACCACGCCGAGTGCCCCGAGCTGGTCCACGAGGCGGTCGAGCTGGGGTTCACCTCGGTGATGTACGACGGCGCCCGGCTGGACTACGACGCCAACGTGTCGGCGACCCGCGAGCTGGTGCAGGCCTGCCATGCCGCGGGGGTGTGGGTCGAGGCCGAGCTGGGGGAGATCGGGGGCAAGGAGGGCGCACATGCGCCCGGGGTCCGCACCGATCCCGGCGAGGCCGCCGAGTTCGTCGTCGCCACCGGCGTCGACGCGCTGGCCGTGGCCGTGGGCTCCGAGCACGCGATGCTCACCCGGGACGCCGCCCTGGACCACCGGCTGATCGCCCGGCTGGCGTCGGCCACCCCCGTGCCCCTGGTGTTGCACGGCTCCTCCGGGGTCAGCGACCGCGAGCTCGTGCGGGCCGCCGACGGGGGCATGGCCAAGATCAACGTCTCCACGCATCTGAACAAGGTGTTCACCGGTGCCGTTCGTGAGCATCTGCGCGCGCATCCCCGGGTCGTCGACACCAGGAAGTACCTCGCGCCCGGGCGTGCGGCGATGGCCGACGAGGTGGGTCGGCTGCTCCGCCTGCTCGCCGGCCGAGGACCGAGCTCAGCGCAGCGCTGACGAGACCGGCGCGCCGCCGGACGAAGGGCACATGAGACGAGGGCCCGGACCGTGATGGTCCGGGCCCTCGTGCATCTCTCTTTTCAGGAGTGACGTTCCCGTTCTTGGGGGGGTGGGAAACGTCAAGCTCCCCGCAACCGGGGGGAGGTTGTCACCGCGGGGAGCGTGAGGCCGGAACAAGGGGGACGCCCGGCCTCGTAGGTCACGGGGCACTGGGGTGGCCCGGCGTGACCTGGGGGGATCTGGGGTTGCCATATTCAGTTGACTGAATCCTACTGCCAATCTCGGCAACTTGTCACAGGATTGGGCCGGAAAGGTGCAGAATTCGCCGTGAGCCCTTGTGAAGACCTGGCGATCCCCCCATTTTCCGCCGGCGAGGGCCACACACCCCAACAAGAAACCGAAGGAAGAACCATCATGCGCAAGTTCACGAAGTCCGCTGTTGCCTCGATCGTCCTGGTTGCTGTCGCTGCGCTCGGTGTGCCGGCGAACGCCGCGGCCCCGCAGATCAGCTACCGGACGGGCAACGGCTGGTGCTGCTGACGCTCACGGCGTCGCACCCAACCCCCCTTTGACACCCACCTACCGATTTCCGAAGGAAGAACCATCATGCGCAAGTTCACGAAGTCCGCTGTTGCCTCGATCGTCCTGGTTGCTGTCGCTGCGCTCGGTGTGCCGGCGAACGCCGCTGCCCCGCAGATCAGCTACCGGACCGGCAACGGCTGGTGCTGCTGACGCTGCTTGACCGCGACACGGGAGTAGGAGCCGGCGCGCAGGCCCGAGGCTGCGGCGGCACTGCGGTAGGCCTGTAGCGCCGAATCCTGCTCCCCCATCTGCTCCAGGGCGTCGGCCAGCTCGAACCACTGCTGGCCGGTGAACCGGTCCGCCCCGATGCCGGTGAGCAGGAGGGCGGCCTGCTGCAGGGCAGCGATCGCTTCCTGAGTGCGGCCCTCGGCCGCCAGTGTCTGACCGAGCAGGCTCGACGCCTGGGCGGCCACGTTCGGTGCAGCGTCGAGCGTCTCGTCGTACGCCGTTCGACACAGCTCCTGAGCCTGGGTCATCTCGCCGTCGAGCAGGTTTGCCTCTGCAAGGGCCAGCGTGACGCGAGCGCGGTCGACCGCGCTCGCACCGCTCCAGGCCATCTCGTCGGCCGCCTTCACCAGGCTCTCCCTGGCCGCGCTGGTGTCGTTCGGCTCCAACAGCAGCTGCATCGAGCCCAACTGGGTCCGAAGCACGGCGAGGTTGCGCGCGTCGGATCGCTCGTCGAGCAATGCCAGTGCACGCCTGGCCAGGTCGACGGCCGCGGTGATGTCCCCGCGCTTGTCCTCGATCATGCTGGCGTTCCAGTACGCGGCGGCGCGGGCGCTCGGGGAGTCCAACTTCTCTGCGGTGGCGATCGCGCGGTGGCACACTCGCACCGCCTGGCCGATGTCGCCGCGCTCGAAGTAGGCGGCCGCCATGGTCACCGTCAGCTGGACGGCCTCGTCGCATTCGGCGAGGCCGGCCTCGGCGGTCTCGTCCAGGATCCGCTGGGCGCTGTCGATCGCCTGGCTCAGGTCGCCGGACTCGCGGTAGCAGCGACTGAGCGCGATGCCGACCCTGATCCGCAGCACCCGGTCCGTCGTCGTCTCCAGCAGGTCCTCGAGCTCGATGATCGCCTGGTCGTAGTCTCGCTCGTTCTCCAGCGCCCGGGCGTGCAGGAAGCGAGCTCGGACTGCCAGGGCAATCTCTCGTGCAGACTCGGCGAGTCCGCGCGCCTGCTCGGCGTGCTCCCGGGCCTGCGACACCGAGCCGGTCTCCAGGGCGAGCTCGGCGTAGTCGAGCTGGAGCCGCACCTGCTCGACGGTGCTGCTGCTGGCCACCCCCAGCAACTGGTCGATGCTGACTCCGACGCGCTCGGCGATGGCCTCCAGCACCGAGGGCTTGGGTCGGCGGTGCCCGGACTCGATCCGCGAGACGTAGCCCACGGACATCAGATCGCTCGCCAGCTCGCTCTGTGTCAGGTCGCGCGCGATGCGCGCCGCACGGATGCGCGACCCGAGTTCACCCGGGTCGACGGTCGAGAGCAGCTCAGCGAGACGAGAGTCCATAGAGCGTATTGTGACTCATGCCTGGCGAATTCGGTCAACAACGTCGAGATCGTGGTGGAAATTGTTGACAGGGGCCATGCTGGCATCCAGCCAGTGACTGTCTCAGGAGGCCCTCCATGATCGTCCCCTTCAGTGTCAACGACTTCATCGATCGTGCCGATGCGGTGTACGGCGAGCGCACCGGCATCGTCGACGAGCCTCAGCAGCCCGCCGACGACCTGGGGAGCCTGACCTATGGCGAGGCCCGGGCGCTGGGCCGCCGGATGGCCGCCCGGCTGGACGAGCTCGGCCTGGAGCCGGGCGACCGCGTGGCGATGGTCTCGCACAACAGCGCCCGCCTGCTGATCGCGATGTTCGGCGTCTGCGGCTCCGGGCGGGTGCTGGTCCCCGTCAACTTCCGCCTTCGCCCCGACGAGGTGTCCTACATCGTCGCCCACTCGGGCGCGCGTGTCCTCTACGTCGACCCCGAGCTGGACGAGGCGCTCAAGGACGTGGACTGCGAGCACCGGTTCACCCTCGGGGACGATGCCGACCTCTTCGCCGACGAGGGCGTCGAGCCGCGGGAGTGGGAGCCGGACGAGAACGCCACCGCGACGATCAACTACACCTCGGGCACCACGGCCCGGCCCAAGGGCGTGCAGCTGACCCACCGCAATCTGTGGGTCAACGCCACCACCTTCGCGATGCACGCCGGCCTCACCGACCGCGACGTCTACCTGCACACGCTGCCGATGTTCCATGCCAACGGCTGGGGGATGCCGTTCGCCACGACCGGGCTGGGGATCCCCCAGGTGGTGCTGCGCAAGGTCGACGGCACCGAGATCCTCCGCCGGATCGAGGAGTACGGCGTCACCGTGCTCTGCGCGGCGCCGGCCGTGGTGGCCGCCGTACTCGATGCGCTGCCCTCCTGGGAGGGGGAGATCCCCGGACGGGACCGGGTGCGCATCATCGTCGCGGGAGCCCCGCCGCCCACCGCGACCATCGCCCGCGTGCAGGAGGAGCTCGGCTGGGAGTTCATCCAGATCTACGGCCTCACCGAGACCTCGCCGCTGCTCACCATCAACCGGGGACGGCAGGAGTGGGACGACCTCGAGCCCGAGGAGCTGGCCGCGAAGCTGGTCCGCGCCGGTGCGCCCGCGCTGGGCGTCCGGCTCTCCACCGACGAGAAGGGCGAGGTGCTGGCCCGCTCCAACGTGGTGCTGGAGGGCTACTGGGAGCAGCCGGAGGAGACCGAGCGGACCCTGGCCGACGGCTGGTTCCACACCGGGGACGGCGGCACGATCGGCGACGACGGCTACCTCACGATCAGCGACCGGAAGAAGGACGTGATCATCACCGGCGGGGAGAACGTCTCCTCGATCGAGGTCGAGGACGTCCTCTTCTCCCACCCGGCGGTGGCGGAGGTCGCGGTGATCGGCGTCCCCAGTGAGAAGTGGGGCGAGACGATCAAGGCTCTCGTCGTGCTGGCCGAGGGCAAGCAGGCCACCGAGGAGGAGCTGATCGCCTGGTGCAAGGAGAAGGCGGCGGGCTACAAGGCGCCCACCAGCGTCGAGTTCCGCGACGAGCTCGCTCGCACCGCGACCGGGAAGCTGCAGAAGTTCAAGCTGCGCCAGCCCTACTGGGAGGACCGGGACCGCACGGTCAACTGATCCGCGCACGCCGATGCCGCATGGGGGATAGGTGAGGCTAGCCTTACCCCCATGCCTGCCTCGTCCCGTGCGCGCACGCGCTCCGCCCTCGCCCTCTCCGGTGCCCTTGTCGGCGCCCTGATGCTCAGCAGCTGCGGGGTGATCGGCGGCGATGCCGACCTGCAGGTCTACTCCGCGCGGAAGTACGGCTCGGAGGAGGTCTTCAAGGAGTTCACCGACGAGACCGGGATCTCCGTGGAGTTCATCTTCGACGAGAACGCCGCGCTCCTGGAGCGGATCAAGGCCGAGGGCGCCAACAGTCCGGCGGACGTCTACATGACCGTCGACGCCGGGAACCTGTGGAACGCCGATCAGGAGGGCGTGCTCAAGCCGCTGAACAGCCGCGTGCTGGACGAGGCGGTCCCCGAGGCCGACCGCGCGGCCGACGGCACGTGGTACGGCCTGGCCAAGCGGGCCCGCACCGTCATCTACAACCCCGACGCGGTGGACCCCTCGGAGTTCGACGCCAAGGACACCTACGCCGGCCTGGGGGACCCCAAGTGGCGCGGCCGGATCTGCATGCGGGACACCAGCGAGGCCTACCAGGTCTCCCTGGTCGCGTCTCTCATGGACCTGTACGGCGAGGACCGGGCCCGGGAGATCGTGGAGAGCTGGGTGGCCAACGACGTCGAGATCATGTCCAACGACGTGCTGCTCATCGAGGCGGTCGACGCGGGCACGTGCGACGTCGCGGTCGTCAACCACTACTACCTCGCCCGGGAGCTGGCCGACCGGGACCTCAACGTCGACCTCTACTGGGCCTCGCAGGAGGGGGCCGGCACGCACGTGAACCTCTCCGGCGCCGGCGTGGTGAAGACCTCGGACAACCCGCGGCAGGCGCAGCGGCTGCTGGAGTGGCTGGCCACCGACGGTCAGGAGGCGATGATCGCGGGGAACCATGAGTTCCCGGTGAACCCCGAGGTGCAGCCCGACGAGGAGGCGGCGCAGTTCGGCGACTTCACCGAGATGCCGATCAACGCCGAGGCCTACGGCTCGCTGAACTCCGACGCCGCCGACCTGCTCACGGACGCCGGCTGGAAGTGACCGAGGCCGTCGCGAGCGGGGTCGCGCCCGCCGCCACCGTCCGCCCCGCGCGCCGCTCCCGCGGCCCCGGGCGGCCGCTGTGGTCCGCGGCGGTGCTCGTGTTGGCGGCCGCGGTCGCGGCGCCGGTCGTGACGGTCGTCGTCGAGGCGACCAGGGCCGGTGTGCCGGACTGGCCCGCCGGCCTGGTCCGGATGGTGGTCACCACGGTGCTCCTCATGGGCGGCGTCGCCCTGGGGACCCTCGTCCTCGGGACAGGCCTCGCCTGGCTGGTCACCGCGCACACCTTCCCCGGCCGCGACGTGTGGGTCTGGCTGCTGGTGCTGCCGCTGGCGATGCCGGCCTACATCCTCGGCTTCGTCTTCCTCTCCACCTTCGACGCTGCCGGGGACGTTCAGGTCTGGCTGCGCGACATCCTCCCGTGGTTCGAGGTCTCCGTGCGCGGCCTGGGCGGCTGCATCGTGGTGATGAGCCTGTCGCTGTACCCCTACGTCTACCTGATGGCGCGGGCGGCCTTCACCGAGCAGGCCGCGGGCACCTACGACGCGGCGCGCGTGCTCGGCGCCGGGCGTCGGCGCGCGCTGCGCCGGGTGCTGCTGCCGCTCGCGCGGCCGTCGCTGGCGGCGGGGCTGGCGCTGGTCATGATGGAGGTGCTGACCGACTTCGCGACGGTCCAGTACTTCGGTGTCCGCACCGTCTCGCTGGGCGTCTACACCGTCTGGCGCACCAACTACGACTTCGCCACCGCCGTGCAGCTCTCCGCGCTGGTGCTCATGTTCGCGGTCGCGGTGTTGGCCGCGGAGCGGCTGCTGCGGGGCCGGGCGCGGTTCACCCAGCACGGCCGCGGGAACGGCCTGGTCCGGGAGCCGCTGCGCGGGCTCAAGGGCGTGCTCGCGACCCTCGCCTGTGTCGCGGCGCTCGCGGTCGGGGTCGTCGTACCCCTCCTGCAGCTGGCCTGGTGGGCCGTCTCCACCCTGCGACGGGAGGGATGGGCCTCGGTGGACCCGCGCTTCGGGGAGTACCTGATCAACTCGCTGATGGTGGCGCTGCTCGCGGCGCTGGCCTGCGTCGCCTTCGCTGTGGTGGTCAGCCATGCCCAGCGCATGGGTGGCGGCAGCCTGGTGCGGACGGGGGCGCAGGTCACCACCTTCGGGTACGCCGTCCCGGGGGCGGTCGTCGGCATCGGCGTGCTGCTGCTCCTCACCCAGCTCGACTCCGGCCTGCGCGCGCTGGGCGTCTCCGGGGGCACCGGCCTGTTGGCCACCGGCTCGATCCCGGCGATCCTCTACGCCTACGCGGTCCGGTTCGTCGGTCCCGCCTACCAGGCCGTCGACGCCTCGTTCGCCAAGCTGCCCGCCTCGGTGACCCAGTCGGCGATGGTGCTGGGCTGCTCGCCCCGCCAGGTCCTGACCCGGGTACACCTGCCGCTGGTCCGGCCGGGACTGGCGGTCGCGCTCGTGCTGGTCGCCGTGGACGCGGTGAAGGAGCTGCCGCTGGTGCTGATGCTGCGGCCCTTCGGGTTCACTACCGTGTCCGTGTGGGTCTACGAGCTGGCGAGCGAGAACCTGTGGCGGCTGGCCGCGCTGCCCGCCCTGGTCATCGTCGGGCTGGCCACGGTGCCGGTGGCCCTGCTGTTCCGTCAGGTCCGGGCCGAGGACCGCGCCCGGCGGGGGGAGGGGTGACCTGGTGACGACCCCAGCAGTGCGCCTCGTCGGCGTGCGGAAGGCCTACGGCGAGGCCGTCGCGGCCCGCGAGGTCGACCTGGACATCGCGCCGGCGGAGATCGTCACCGTCATCGGTCCCTCCGGCTGCGGCAAGTCCACCCTGCTCCGGCTGATCGCCGGCCTCGAGCGCCCCGACGGCGGTGCGGTCGAGGTCGCGGGGGAGACGATGGCCGAGGCCGGCAGGTTCGTCCCGCCGGAGCGGCGACGGGTAGGCCTGGTCTTCCAGGACAACGCCCTCTTCCCGCACCTGGACGTCGCCCGCAACGTCGGCTTCGGCCTCGCGGACGAGCCGAGGGCCCGTCGCGAGGAGCGGGTGCGGGAGGTGCTCTCGCTGGTGCGGCTGGAGCACCTGGCCGGGCGGTACCCCCACGAGCTCTCCGGCGGCGAGCAGCAGCGGGTGGCCCTCGCGCGCGCCCTCGCGCCCCGGCCGGCCGTCGTACTCCTGGACGAGCCGTTCTCCTCGCTGGACGAGAACCTGCGGGCTCAGGTGCGGGGCGACCTCGTCGGGATCCTGAGGGAGGCGGGGGTGACGGCGGTGCTGGTCACCCACGACCAGACCGAGGCGCTGGCCGTGGGCGACCGGGTGGTCGTGATGCGCGCCGGGCGGGTCGAGCAGGCGGACACACCGCAGGCGGTGTTCGAGCGGCCGGCGAGCCGGGAGGTCGCCTCGTTCATGGGCGACGCCGACTTCCTTCCCGCCCTGGTGGACCGGGCCCTGCTCACCTGCGAGATCGGCGTCGTGTCCACGGTCCCCGGCTGGGGCAGCGCTGACGCGGTGGAGGTCGTGCTGCGGCCCCACGAGGTGGCGCTCACGCACCCGGACGAGACGACGGGGACGGTCGGGACCGTGGTGGCGGTGGAGTATCACGGCGCGTTCCTGCTGCACACCGTCCAGCTCCCGTCCGGGGCCCGGGTGCGGTCGTGGCAGCCGCACGCGGTGCGTCACCCGGTGGGTGCCGAGGTGGGTGTCGGGGTGGTCCCGGGGCTCACGCCGACACTCCTGCTGGACGGCCACGCGGTGACCGGCCCGCCGTCGCGGGGCGGGGTAGGAAACAATGGCCCCGATGACGACCACCACGCAGCAGCCGATCTCGCTGATCACTCCTGACCCCGAGGCCGACGCGGCCCGCCGCTCCGGCCTGCGGCGGATGCGCACGGTCGCGGTCGGCCTGCTCGTGCTCGCGGCGATCGTCTACGTCGCCACGATCGAGTACTCCTCCTCGCCAGGATTCCTCGGCTACGTCAACGCCGGCGCGGAGGCCTCCATGGTCGGCGCGATGGCCGACTGGTTCGCCGTCACCGCGCTCTTCAAGCACCCGCTCGGCCTGCCCATCCCGCACACCGCGCTGGTGCCGAAGCGCAAGGACGAGCTCGGTCGCGGGCTGGAGGAGTTCGTCGGCGAGAACTTCCTGCAGGAGCAGATCATCCGCGACCGCGTCGCCGCCGCGACGATCCCGCTGCGGGTCGGGGAGTGGCTGAGCGATCCGGCGAACGTACGACGCGTGGTCGACGAGGCCTCCGAGGTGGCGACGATCGGCCTGGGGAAGGTCCGCGACGAGCATGTGCGGGACCTGGTGACCGAGGCCCTGGTGCCGCGGTTCCGGGAGGAGCCGATCGCGCCGCTGCTGGGGGGCCTGCTGGGCGAGGCGGTGCGCGACGGCGTGCACCACGGGCTGGTCGACCTGGCGCTGGACGAGATGCACCGCTGGCTGGTGGCCAACCCCGAGACCTTCGTCGAGATCCTCTCCGAGCGAGCTCCCTGGTGGGCTCCGCCGCGGCTCAACGACGCCGTCACGACCCGGATCCACGTCGAGGCGATCCGCTGGGTGGAGGACATCCGGGACGACCCGCAGCACCACGCCCGCGAGGCGCTGGACTCGATGCTCGGGCAGCTGGCCCACGACCTGCAGTTCGACCCCGCCACCCAGGAACGGGCCGAGCGGCTCAAGGAGCGGGTGCTGGACCACCCGGCCGTCATCGACTCCGCGGTGTCGGTCTGGAACTCGCTGCGCCGCGCACTGCTCGGGTCGCTGCGCGACCCCCGGGGCGCCGTACGCGCGCGCCTGGAGCGGGAGCTGACCGCCTTCGGCGACCGGCTCCGCACCGACGCGGCGCTGCGGGAGCGCCTGGACGCGACCGCGGCCGACATCGCCGTCTTCGCCGTGGAGCGCTACGGCGCCGAGCTCACCACCGTGATCACCCACACCATCGAGCGGTGGGACGGCAAGGAGGCCGCGCGCCGGATCGAGCTGCACGTGGGACGCGACCTGCAGTTCATCCGGATCAACGGCACCATCGTCGGCGGCATCGTCGGCGTCGTCATCCACGCGATCTCGCAGGTGGTGCACTGATGGCCGCCAAGCGAGCGCCGCAGGACGTCCCGATCCGGGACGACTCGATCCGGCTGGGCCAGTTCCTCAAGCTCGCGGGGCTGGTGGACACCGGCGCGGACGCCAAGGACGCCGTCGCGTTCGGTGCCGTGTCGGTCAACGGGGAGACCGAGACCCGTCGCGGGCGGCAGCTGGTCGTCGGCGACGTGGTGGCACTGGGCGAGGAGCAGGCCCGGGTGGCGTCAGGGGACGCCGACGACGTCGACGTCCCCTGGTAGCGGCCTCACTTCACGTCGAGCAGGTCCACCACGAAGATCAGCGTCTCGCCGGGCTTGATCACGCCGCCCGCGCCACGGTCGCCGTACCCCAGCTGCGGGGGGATCACCAGCCGGCGGCGGCCGCCGACCTTCATCCCCTGCACGCCGGTGTCCCAGCCCTCGATGACCTGGCCGACGCCGAGCCGGAACTGCAGCGGGGTGCCGCGGTTGTAGGACGCGTCGAACTCCTCGCCGGTGGAGTGGGCGACGCCGACGTAGTGCACCGAGACGGTCGAGCCGGCCCCGGCCTCCTCGCCGTCACCGACCTCCAGGTCCTCGATCACCAGCTCCTCGGGGGCGTCGCCGACGTGCGGGTCGACCTCGGGCTTGTCCATGCGCTGTCCCTTTCCTCACGACATGCGGTTGTCCCGGCACACGCTAGCGGTCGGCGCTCGCGCGGCTCACTGCTGGTGGACGTAGGAGTCCAGCTGGTCGCGCTCGAACTCCAGCTGGGAGATCCGGTGCTTGACCACGTCGCCGATGGAGATGATGCCGGTCAGCGAACCGCCGGAGACGACCGGCACGTGGCGGATGCGGTGCTCGGTCATGAGGGCCATCAGGTCGTCGAGCTGGGACTCCGGGTCGGCGGTGTGCACCGAGGTGGTCATGATCGTGGAGACCCGCTCCTCGAGGATGTCGCCGTCGCGGAGCCGGCGCACGATGTCGCGCTCGGACACGATGCCGGTGACCTCGGACCCGTCGGAGGACACCACCAGTGCCCCGATGTTGTGCTCGGCCAACAGCCCGAGCAGGTCCCGCACGGTGGCGTCCGGGCTGACCGTGACCACGTCCTGGCTCGACTTGCCCGAGATGACGTCCTGGATGCGCATGCCAACCTCCTCGTCGGGGGACTGGTCAGCCT
Organism: Nocardioides rotundus; assembly: GCF_019931675.1. GTDB lineage: Bacteria > Actinomycetota > Actinomycetes > Propionibacteriales > Nocardioidaceae > Nocardioides > Nocardioides rotundus. The sequence goes on along the minus strand of NZ_CP082922.1, from coordinate 2,330,136 downwards.
AGCGAGGAGCGTCCTCGCCCGGAAGGGGACGACGACGCGCGCTCAGGTCGTGGACCGAGCCGGGGGCGCGCGGCGGGTCGTCCGGGTCGTCCTCGCGGGCCTCGGAGCCGCCGAGGAACGCCAGCGCCGCCTCGTGCAGGTGCCCGTTCGACGCCAGCGCGTTCCCGCCGTACGGCCCCTCGGCACCGGCCAGGGAGGTGAACCGGCCGCCCGCCTCGCGCACGATCACGTCCAGGGCCGCCATGTCGTGCAGGGCCAGCTCGGGCTCGGCGGCCAGGTCGACGGCACCCTCGGCCAGCAGCATGTAGGACCAGAAGTCGCCGTAGGCGCGAGTACGCCAGCACCTCCGGGTCAGCGCGAGGAAGTCGTCCAGCCGGCCGCGCTCCTCCCACCCGGACAGGGAGGAGTAGGACAGCGAGGCGTCCTCGAGGCGGCGTACGTCGGAGACCTGGCACTGGGTGGCCTTGAGCAGCGAGCGGCCGGTCCAGGCGCCGTGGCCCTTCGACGCCCACCAGCGGCGCTGGAGCTGGGGCGCGGAGACCACGCCCACGACGACCTCGTCGTCCACCACCAGGCCGATCAGGGTGGCCCAGACCGGCACACCGCGGACGAAGTTCTTCGTGCCGTCGATCGGGTCGACCACCCACCGGCGCTGGGAGTGGCCGGTCGTCCCGGCCTCCTCGCCGGTCACCGCGTCGCGCGAGCGGACCCGGGACAGGGTGCGCCGGATCGCGTCCTCCACGTCGGTGTCCGCATCGGTGACGGGGGAGAGGTCCGGCTTGCTCATCACGTGCAGGTCCAGGGCCTTGAAGCGGCCGGAGGTCAGCGAGTCGGCGTCGTCGGCCAGCAGGTGCGCGAGACGCAGGTCGTCGGTGTAGTCCGGCGCGCGGCTGCTGGAGATGGGCATGCAGGACAGGTTAGGGGACGCGCGCCGCCGCGCTCACCAGGACGTGCTGTCGTAGCGGGCCGCGAGCAGCCGGCGGAAGGAGTCCACCCGCTCCGGGTCGGCGTCGCCCCGGGCCACGGCCGCATCGAGGCCGCACTCGGGCTCTTCCGCGGTGTGCGTGCAGCCGCGCGGACACTCCGCGGTCATCGCCTCCAGGTCGGGGAAGGTCTCGATCAGGTCCTCCGGCTGCACGTGGGCCAGGCCGAAGGAGCGGATGCCCGGGGTGTCCACGATCGCGCCGTCGTCGTCCGGGAGCGGGATCATCACCGCGTTGGTCGAGGTGTGCCGCCCTCGGCCGGTGACGGCGTTGACGCTGCCGGTGTCGCGACCGGCGTCGGGGACCAGCGCGTTGACCAGCGTCGACTTGCCCACGCCGCTGTGGCCCAGGAGCACCGAGACATGCCCGCGGAGCCGGTCGCGCAGCGCCGCCACGTCCTCCTCGCGGGGTTCGCCCGTCTCGGGGTCGCGCCCGGTCACCAGCCAGGGCACGCCCAGCGAGCGGTAGGTGGCCAGCAGGTCGTCCGGCGAGGCCAGGTCGGCCTTGGTGAGCACCAGGATCGGCTCCATCCCCGACACGTAGGCCGCCACCAGGGCGCGGTCGATCAGCCGGGGGCGCGGCTCGGGGTCGGCGAGCGCCGTCACGACGACCAGCTGGTCGGCGTTGGCCACGATGATCCGCTCGACGGGGTCGTCGTCGTCCGCCGTACGCCGGAGGACGGTGCTGCGGTCGACCACCTCGACGATCCGCGCCAGCGTGCCGTCGTCGCCGGAGGTGTCGCCGACCACGCGCACCCGGTCGCCGACCACGACGCCCTTGCGGCCGAGGGGACGCGACTTCATCGCCATCACCCGCCGCCCGTCCAGGTCGAGGGTGAAGCGGCCGCGATCCACGGTGACGACGACGGCCTCCTCGGCGTCGTCGTAGGACGGCCGGTCCTTCGTGCGGGGGCGGGTACGGCGCCGCGGGCGCTCGTAGTGCTCCTGGTCGTGCTCGGTGTAGCGCGGGCTCACGCGCTCACGCCCACCAGGTCTGCCCAGAAGCCGGCGAAGTCCGGGAAGGTCTTCGCCGTGGTGTCCACGTTCTCCACCGCCACGTCGTCCACGGCGGCGCCGACCACGACGCCGGCGTGCGCCATGCGGTGGTCGGCGTAGGTGTGGAACAGGCCGCCGTGCAGCCGCGCCGGCCGCAGGCTCAGCCCGTCGTCGGTCTCGGTGACGTCCGCGCCCAGGCCGCCGAGCTCGCGCGCCAGCGCCGCCAGCCGGTCGGTCTCGTGGTGCCGGATGTGCGCGACGCCGCGCAGCTGCGAGGGGCTCTCGGCGAGCGCGGCCAGGGCCGCGACGACGGGGGTGAGCTCACCGACGTCGTGCAGGTCCACGTCGAGCCCCTGGAGCCGCTCGGGCCCCTGCACTCGGAGCCCGTCGTCGGACAGCTCCACGCTGCAGCCCATGGCCGCGAGGATCTCCCGCAGCGCGTCGCCGGCCTGCGTGGTGCTCCGCGGCCAGTCCCGCACCAGCACCCGCCCACCGGTCACGGCCGCCAGGGCGAGGAACGGCGCGGCGTTGGAGAGATCTGGCTCGATGACCCGGTCCACGGGGGCGATCGGCCCGGGAGCGACGTACCACCGGTTCGCGTCGGCGTCCTCCACGTGCACGCCGTGCTCGCGCAGCATCGCCACGGTCATCTCGATGTGCCGCAGGGACGGCACCGGCTTGCCGTCGTGACGTACGTCGACCCCCTGGTCGTAGCGCGCGCCGGCCAGCAGCAGCGCCGAGACGAACTGGGAGGAGGCACTCGCGTCGATGACCACCCGGCCGCCGCGCATCCGGCCGGTGCCGTGGATGGTGAACGGAAGGGCCTCGCCGGCCACGTCCGCGCCGAGCTCGCGCAGCGCGTCGAGCACCTGGCCGACGGGTCGGTTGCGCATGTGGGGGTCGCCGTCGAAGTGCACGGGACCGGTCGCCAGTGCGGCGACCGGCGGAACGAAGCGCATCACGGTGCCCGCCAGTCCGCAGTCGACGGTGGCGTCACCGCGCAGTGGACCCGGGGTGATCTCCCAGTCCTCACCGTCGGCCCGTACGCCGACGCCCAGCCCCCGTAGCCCTGCGACCATCAGCGTGGTGTCGCGGGAGTGGAGGGGACGCATCAGGGTCGAGGGTCCGTCGGCGATCGCGGCCAACAGCAGGGCGCGGTTGGTCTGCGACTTGCTGCCCGGGAGGCTGACGGCGGTGTCGATCGGCTCGCGGACGCGAGGGGCTGGCCAGGGGTCGGCGGTCACGCGCAGGAGCCTACCGACGGCTCACGGTGCGGTCGTGCCGGTCGTCTCCGACGGCGCCTCGTCGGTGCTCCCGGACGGCTCGGTCGCCGGAGCCTCGGACGGTGCGGGGGCCGGCTGGGACGTCGCGGAGGGCTCCACGCTCGGCCCGGGCTCGGGCGTCGCCGAGGGTGCAGGCGTCGTCGAGGGTGCAGGCGTCGTGGCCTCGCCGGTGTCGTCGGCTGTGTCGTCCGACGTGGGGGCGGGCGTCACCGCCGGCGACGTGGGCTCGGCGGGCTGCGCGGGCGCGGAGTCCGTCCTCGTCGGAGTGGCGGTCGACTCCGAGTCGGCTGGGCGCTCCAGGCTGACCGGAGATGTCCCGACCGGGACGACGGCCCAGTTGTTGACCGGCTGGTCGTCGACGGTGTCGTCAGGGGGGACCGCCTCGATCGCCACGGTCCCGAGGGCGACCCCCGAGAGCAGCCGGAGCTTCAGGTTGAAGTCCGAGCCGGGGAGGTCGCAGAGATAGGCTCCGCTTGTCTCGGGCAGGCAGTCATGGCCCTGGGCGCTGATGAACTCCAACCCCAGCAGCCAGATGCGCACCCGGGCGCCCGCATCCTCGAACCCGGTGACGGACCCGGTGACGTCGTAGTTCGCCCCGTTGGGCGTCACGCTGATCGACGCCGGGTCGATCCCGACGTCGGCCGTGGTCGGCTCGCCGGGCGGCTCCTCGGTGCCCGGGTCCTCGCCGCCGGGCGGCTCCTCGGTGCCCGGGTCCTCGCTGCCGGGCGGCTCCTGGGTGCCGGGGGTCCCGCTGCCGGGCGGCTCGGTGACCGGATCCGGGCTGTCGACCACGTCGTCGCCGGCCGGGCCGGGCTCATCCGGCGACGGTGCTTCCGCGGCGGGCGGCGCGAGGTCAACCGGCTCGGCAGCGACCTCCTCGGCATCGGCCGGCGGGAGCACACGCTGGGGCGGAGCGACCACGATGCGCTCGCGCACCGGTGCGGGCGACCGATTCGTCTCGGGCCTCGCCGCGGCCCCGGAGGACGCGGAACTGGAGGGCCCGACCGCGGTCGTCGCCGGCGCCGGGCCGGAGTCGCGGGCCAGTACGGCGGCGCCGATGACCACCGCGGCCGCCGCGGCGGTCACACCGGCTGCGGTCGTGACCGCGGCCCCCTGCGAGAGGGCGCCGTCGCGCAGCCGGTCGACGAACAGCAGCAACCCGGACTTCGAGGCGCCGCCGGCCACGGCGGCGTAGGAGAGGCCGCTTGCGCCCAGCAGCAACGGGGCGATGATGCCGGCCAGGTTGGAGTTGACCTCGGTGAGCTCGAGGTAGATCGCCATGCACTTGCGGCACTCGTCGAGGTGCTGCTCGATCTTGACGCCGTCGCGCCGCGCGGTCCCACCCCGGACGTAGGCACCCAGGTGCTGGTGCACCCAGCGGCAGGTGTCTTCCTCCAGCTCCTGGGCGTGCTGGTTCAAGAACGCCTGGCGCAGCCCCTCGCGGGCGCGGTAGGCGAGGGCCGAGACGGAGTTGGCGCTCATCCCGAGCAGGGGCGCGATGTCGGCGGGCTTCTGCCCCTCGACCTCGGTGTGCCACAGCACCAGCTGCCACCGCTCCGGGAGCGAGGCGAAGGCCCGGGCGGCGGCCGCGTTCTCGAACCCCGACACCGCGGTGTCCTCGAACGGGATCCCGGGGTCGAACTTCTCCAGGTCGTCGGTGGAGTGCAGCCGCTGCGTCGCCCGGATCCGGTCCACGTGGAGGCGGCGTACGGCGGTGAGCAGGTAGGCGCGGAAGGCGACGTCGGGCCCTCCGCCCCGCTGCAGCACCGTCAGCACCTTCGCGAAGCCGTCGGAGACCAGGTCGTCGACGTCGCTGGCCGGCGCGATCTGCCGGGCCAGCCGTCGTGCGGCGTCGACATGGCGGGCGAAGAGCTGGCCGTAGGCGTCGACGTCGCCCCCGCGGACCGCCGAGATCAACTCGGCGTCGGCAGGTGCGTCGGTCGGGGCCAGCGTGTTGCTCATCGGCAAGGGTGACGATCGGGTCGGGGACACATGACGCAGCGCGCGGGTCGCGCCAGCACCCAATATAGAGCGTCTGGGCCGGGACATAGCCGAAAGTTTCAAGTCGATCGCGTCATGCGCCGCCCGGTGGCCCGTCCCAGTGGTGTTCGACCGATCGATGAGAGGGGTGCCGCCGTGGGTTTCTTCGCAACCCGCTCTCGACCGACGCCCCCGCGCCCTGAGTCCAGGGGGGAGCTGTCCGCGCGGGCACGCATGGGGATTCCGCCGCGATTCCAGGCAGTAGGAGAGGCCTTGGTCTCCGGACGCGGATCGGTCGAGGCATGCGCGGTCCTGGGCCACCAGTTGGCCCAGGACGGCGCATCCCTGGACGAGTCCATCGAGGGGCTGCGGCTGACCACCGCGGCCGTCACCGGGGGCGACCCCGGCTTCGAGGAGCTGCGTGCGCTCTCGGTCGCCTGGAGCGAGGCGACGCTGGGCTTCCTGCACCAGGTCTCCTGCCAGGAGCCCCTCACCGGGCTGGCCACCCTGGCGCACGTCCGTGCCCGGCTCTCCGAGCTGCACCGGCAGGGCCAGCTGACGGGCGCGCCGCCGATGCGCGAGGCCTTCGCGCTGGTGGTGGTGGAGCTCCAAGAGTCCGGCGCGCTGCTGCGCCCGGACTCGGAGGACACCTGGGCGCGCTCGATGCGGATGGCGGCCCTGGGCAAGGTGGCCCGCACCGTCTTCGCGGGGGAGGAGACGATCGGGCGCCTCGGTCTGCGCAGGATCGTCGTGATCGCGGCGCGCGACCAGCGTCTCGGGCGTCGCGTGGCGCTGGTGCGCACCCTGGCCGGGGTCGACGAGGGCGGCGTACGCGTGTGGATCGAAGGCCTCCCGGTGACCGACGAGGCGACCACCGCCCTCGTCGACGAGCTCGCCCGCAGCTGACGCCGCGGCCGTAGGCTGACCCCATGTGTGGTCGCTACGCCTCGAGTCGCCGGCCCGAGGACCTGATCGAGGAGTTCGAGGTCGTCGAGTCGCCGGTGGCCGCGCCGTTGGCGCCCGACTTCAACGTCGCGCCGACCAAGGAGGTGTACGCCGTCCTCGAGCGCCCTCCGAAGGACGACCGGCCGGTCGAGCGACAGCTGCGCGTGCTGACCTGGGGCCTGGTGCCGTCCTGGGCCAAGGACCCCTCCATCGGCAACCGGATGATCAACGCCCGGATGGAGACGGTCGCGGAGAAGCCGGCCTACCGCAAGGCCTTCGCGTCGCGGCGCTGCCTGCTGCCCGCCGACGGCTACTACGAGTGGTACGCCACCGACGAGCTCACCGCGAAGGGCAAGCCCCGCAAGCAGCCGTTCTTCATCCGCCCGACCGACGGGGGCGTGCTGGCGATGGCCGGTCTCTACGAGATCTGGCGCGACCCCGACCGTGCCGACGACGACCCCGCGCGGTTCCGCTGGAGCTGCACGATCATCACCACCGACGCCGAGGACGACCTCGGCCGGATCCACGACCGGATGCCGCTGATGGTCCCCCGGGAGCGGTGGCAGGACTGGCTGGACCCGACCGTGACCGCCGGCCCCGACCTCCTCGGCCTCCTGGAGCCGGCCGCGCCCGGCCGGCTGGAGGCCTACCCGGTGTCCACGCTGGTCAGCAACGTGCGCAACAACGGGCCCGAGCTGGTCGAACCGCTGCCGATCGACTGATGGCGACACCGACGGCTGGCAGGATGCTCCCGTGAGTCGAGAGCGCACGGTGGCCACGCCCCACGGACCAGGCCGGCTGATCACCCACCAGGCGTCGCACCCGGTGGCGAGCCTGCTGCTGAGCCACGGCGCCGGGAACGGCGTGGAGACCGCCGACCTGCAGGCGCTGGCGCAGCGCCTCCCCCGGCAGGGCGTGTCGGTCGTGCTGTTCGAGCAGCCCTGGAAGGTCGCGGGACGCAAGGTCGCGACCCCGCCGGCCACCCTGGACGAGGGTCTGATCGCCGCGGCCTCGGCCATGCGGATGCGCGTCCCGCTCGTGGTGGGAGGGCGCTCCGCGGGTGCCCGTTCGGCGGCCCGCTGTGCCCGCGGCCTCGGCGCCAGCGGATGCCTGGCCGTCTCCTTCCCCCTCCACCCTCCGGGCCGCCCGGAGAGGAGCCGGGTCGACGAGCTGCTCGGTGCCCGACTGCCGACCCTGGTCGTGCAGGGCGAGCGCGACGCGATGGGGCGTCCCGAGGAGTTCCCGCCCGGGACCGACCTGGCCGTCGTACCCGGCGCCGACCACGGGATGAAGGTCGCCAAGACGGCGGGGGTGACGCAGGAGGAGGCTCTCGGCATCTTGGTGGAGGCCGTCCTGGAGTGGACGGTGCGCGAGGTGGTCGGGAACAAGTGACCACCTACGGGTGTTGTCGCTGTCGTGCTTGCCCTCATGGATCGCCCCGCCCCCAGTGTGTCGATAGGGTGGGACGCGATGACTGAATCGCCCACTGACGCGCTCGGCGCCGCCGTGAACGACGAGGTGGTGGACGTCGAGTCCGAGACGCCCGAGCAGCGCGCGGCCCGCTTCGAGCGGGACGCGATGCCGTTCCTGGATCAGCTCTACTCCGCGGCGATGCGGATGACCCGCAACCCTGCGGACGCCGAGGACCTGGTCCAGGAGACCTTCGCCAAGGCGTACGGCTCCTTCCACCAGTTCAAGCCCGGCACCAACCTCAAGGCCTGGCTCTACCGCATCCTCACCAACACGTTCATCAACACCTATCGCAAGAAGCAGCGCCAGCCGCAGCAGTCGATGGGCGAGGACGTCGAGGACTGGCAGCTCCACCGCGCCGAGTCCCACAGCTCCACCGGCCTGAAGTCCGCGGAGACCGAGGCCCTGGAGCACCTGCCCGACTCGCAGGTCAAGGACGCGCTGCAGCGGCTCCCGGAGGAGTTCCGGCTCGCGGTCTACCTCGCCGACGTCGAGGGCTTCGCCTACAAGGAGATCGCGGAGATCATGGGGACGCCGATCGGGACCGTGATGTCCCGGCTGCACCGCGGCCGCCGCCAGCTCCGCGACATGCTCAACGACTACGCAGCCGTGCGCTCGGGCGCCTCGGAGGACCCGGGGGTGCAGGCATGAGCAGCCTGGAGCAGCCGCACGAGTGTGTGGACTTCGTCGAGCAGATCGTCTACCTGATCGACAACGAGCTCGACGACGACGACGTGGTGGTGGTGCGTCGCCACCTGCAGGAGTGCGGCCCGTGCCTGGAGCGGTACGACGTCCAGAAGGCCGTCAAGGCTCTGGTGGCCCGCTCGTGCGCCGAGTCCGCGCCGCCGGAGCTGCGCGACCGGATCCGGCTCGCGATCAGCAAGGTCCAGGTGACCTGGTCCGAGACCGAGGCCCCCTCGGCGGACTGAGCCGAATTTCGCCCCCGGACCTGGATCTGGGATCATGAGCCCACGACCCCCGCGGACGCGCTCCCTGCGCGACGCGGACAGCCGAGGAGGAACACCATGGGCAAGACCGGCCGCAAGCGCCGCGCGCGTCGCAAGAACAGCGCGAACCACGGCAAGCGCCCCAACAGCTGACGCTGCGCGTCGAAGCCCCCGCCACGTGCGGGGGCTTTCGTGTGTCCGGGGTCAGAGCCTGCTCAGGAACCGCTCGGCGTCGACCACGACCCGGGTGATCTCGGCCGTGCCCACGAGCCTCCCGTCCTGCGAGGCACCTACGGTGAAGCGGTGCAGCCGACCGTCGACGTAGGCGACCGAGGCCGTCACCTCCACGCTCGCCCCGACCGGCGAGGCGGCGCTGTGCTCCAGCTGGACCCGGGTGCCGACCGAGGTCGACCCCGCGGGCAGGGTCGGGTCGAGCGCGGCGACCGTGGTCGCCTCGCACCAGGCCAGCAGGCGCGGGGTGCCGAGCACCGGCAGCGAGCCCGAGCCCAGCGCCTCGGCGGTGTCGTCGTCGCCCACCGTGAACCGGAGGGTGGCCGAGAGGTCTGCCGTGTCGCTCATCCCAGCACGCTAGCCGACGCCGGTCAGACGCCCATGCTCTGCCGCGGGTAGGCCGCCTCGACGTCGGTGATGACGTTGACCAGGTAGGGCACGCCCGCGGCGAAGGCCCGGTCGAGGGCGGGGCCGATCTGCCGCGGGTCGGTGACCTGCTCGCCGGCCCCGCCGAGCGCCCGGACGACGTCCTCGTACGGCGTGCGCTGGCCGAGGTCCGCGATCACGTCGTAGCCGTAGAGCATCTGCATCGGCCCCTTCTCCAGGGCCCAGGCGGAGTTGTTGCCCATCACCATCACGACCGGCAGGCCGTGGCGGACCAGGGTGTCGACGTCCATCAGCGAGAAGCCCGCGGCGCCGTCGCCGAGCAGCAGCACGACCTGCGCCGACGGACGGGCCAGCCGGGCCGCGATCGCCGCGCCCAGGCCGGCGCCGAGGCAGCCGTAGGGGCCCGGGTCCAGCCAGCCGCCGGGCCGCCGAGGCTCGACGTACTTCCCGGCGAAGGAGACGAAGTCGCCGCCGTCGCCGATGACCACCGCGTCGTCGGCCAGCCGGGTCGCCAGCTCGCCGTAGATCCGGGCGGGATGGATCGGCTCGGCATCGGAGGCGAGCAACTCGCGGTCCGTGGCCACCGTCGCGCGCACGGTGTCCTGCAGCTCGCTCGCCCACCCGGCCCAGTCGGGTCGGGGGCCGCGCTCCAGGGCGGCCAGGAGACCGTCGAACACCTCGGTGAGGTCGCCCGACGCCGAGGCGGCCAGCTCGGCGTGGGTCGAGACCTGGTCCGGGGCGTCGGCGATGTGGACCACCTCGGCCGGCGTGGCGCCGTCCTTGCCGCCGAACGAGCCGTAGCCGAGGCGGAAGTCCAACGGGGTGCCGACGACGACCACCAGGTCGGCGCCGTTGAAGGCGGCGCCTCGAGCCCGGCTGACCAGCAGCGGGTGGCCGGCCGGGACGATGCCGCGCCCCATGCCGTTGGTGATCGCCGGGATGCCGGTCTCGTCGACGAAGCGGAGGGCGGCCTCCTCGGCTCGGTCGGCCCACACGTCGGTGCCGAGCACGAGCACGGGGTGCCGGGCCTGCGCGAGCAGCGTGGCGATCCGGCCCAGCGCGTCGGGGTCGGGGCTGTGTGGTGCCGGCGAGGAGGGCGCGGGCGCGGCACCGGGCGCCTGGTCGAACAGGGTGTCCATGGGGACGTCGACGAAGGCCGGTCCCCGGTGCGAGCTGCCCGCCACCGTGAACGCCTCGTCGATCCCCGGGCCGACGTCGGCCGGCGTCATCAGCGTGCGGGCCAGTTTGGAGACCGGCGCGAAGATCGGCGGCTGGTCCAGCTCCTGCAGGGCGCCCGTTCCCCACCGGCCCTGAGGGGAGCGGCCGCCCAGGAGAACCATCGGCGACCCCGCGAACCGCGCCTGGGCCACCGCGGAGACGGCGTTCGTCACGCCGGGGCCGGCGGTGAGGACCGCGAAGCCGGGGGTCCGGGTGAGTTTGCCGGTCGCCTCGGCCGCGAACGCGGCGGTCTGCTCGTGCCGGACGTCCAGCAGCCTCATCGGGGGCTCGGCGCGCACGGCGCCGTCGTACAACGGGAAGACGTGCGCGCCCGACAGGGTGAAGATGGTCTCCACGCCGTGGGAGCGGGCGATCGCCACGGACAGGTCCCCGGCGTGCCCGGCGGTCTCGGCGTTCTCGGAGGTCATGGCCGGACACTACAAGCCGGTCGGGCCGGGATCAGGACACGAACGGCGCGTTGGTCGAGCGGAGCGCGTCGGCGACGGTGAGCAGCAGGTCGGCGCGGTGTGGGGGCGCGGGGGTGCGCAGCTGCAGCTGGAGGCTGAGGGCGCGCAGGAGCTGTTGGGGGTTGAAGGTGGTGCTGAAGGGGTCGTCCTGCTTGCTGCCCGCATAGGAATCCGCCGCGGCGCCGACCCGCCCGACCCAGCGCTCGACCACGTCGAGTGGCACCAGGTCCCGGTCGAGGACGGCGAGCGCCGCCCCGGCCAGGCGGTCCGGATCGCCGTGCGTCAGCGGCGGGGTCGGCAGCAGCACCCGGTCGGCGATCACGTCGAGCAGCGCGGTGAGCTCCGGCGCCTCGAGGTGCCGGGACCCGGCGAGGACGCCGATCGCGTCGGCGCCGTGGGCCACCGCGTGGGCCCACCCCTTGCCGGGGACGTAGCCCCGGACGTCGCGCTCCCGCAGCAGCCAGCCGATCAGCCGGTCGCCCCACTCCAGCACCTGCTCGCCGACGAGCCGGTCGACCGTCTGGTCGCGTTGCAGGCACTCGGCCAGCACCAGCGCGGAGAAGCTGCGCCGGAAGACGCCGTCGGAGGCGACGTCCCCGATGCCCACCATCAGACCGCTGGCCATCCCGTCGCCGAGCCCGGGCAGCAGGTCGTCGTAGACCCCGCGCTCCACCCAGGTCCCGAGCGTCGGGTAGGCCAGGCCGTCCCTGACCTGCGGGTCCGGCGAGCCGAGCATCTCCACCAGCTCGACAGTGAGCTGGTCCAACGGGCGGTCGTGGGGGAGCCGGAAGCCGTCGTCGGCGACTGCTCGCCAGTACGCCGCGTCCATGGGCGACATCGTAGGGGTGCGGGGGCTCACTAGGCTGCTCTCGTGCCCTCCCTGGCCGAGCTCGTCCGAGCCCACACCGACCTCTCCGAGGGGGACGTGGGCTGGTTGCACCTGCTGCTCGCCGACTGGCAGATCATCGCCGACCTGTCCTTCGCCGACCTCGTGCTGTGGCTGCCGGACCAGGAGGGGCGGGGGTTCTGGGCCGGGGCGCAGATGCGGCCGACCACCGGCCCGACGGCGCTGGTGGACGACGTCGTCGGGACGTTCGTGCCCGTGGGCCGCCGCCCACCGCTGGACCGCGCGTTCGAGCAGGGCCGGCTGGTCCGGGAGGGGGACCCGGAGTGGCGCGACGACGTGCCCGTCCGGGTCGAGACCATCCCGGTGCACCACGCCGGGCGCGTGGTCGCCGTCGTCGCCCGGAACACCAACCTGCTGGGGATCCGAACGCCGAGCCGGCTGGAGCTGTCCTACCTGCAGACCGCGGCGGACCTCACCGCGATGATCGCGTCGGGCCGCTTCCCCGTGGCTGGCCAGCGCGGCGACCACGCGGACTCGCCGCGCGTCGGCGACGGGTTCCTGCGGGTGGACGCGGCCGGCCGTGTGACCTACGCCAGCCCCAACGGGCTGTCGGCCTACCGCCGTCTCGGGGTCGTCGGCGACCTGGCCGGCTCGGTGCTCGCCGAGGTGACGCGCGAGCTGGTGCCACCGCGTCACCGTCCGGACGAGGAGACGCTGAGCGCCGTCCTCGGCGGACGCGCCTTCCGGGACACCGAGGTGGGCACCGACGAGGTGGTGCTCAGCGCCCGCTCCATCCCGCTCAGCCCGCGAGGCGAGCACATCGGCGCCCTCGTGCTGGTCCGCGACGTCACCGACCTCCGGCGTCGCGACCGCGAGCTGGTCACCAAGGACGCCACGATCCGGGAGATCCACCACCGGGTGAAGAACAACCTGCAGACCGTCGCCGCGCTGCTCCGCCTGCAGGCGCGCCGAGTGGATCAGCCGACGGCGCGCACCGCCCTGGAGGAGGCCGAGCGCCGGGTCGGCTCGATCGCCATCGTGCACGAGACGCTCAGCACCGTGGGCGAGGGGATGGTCGACTTCGACGACATCGCCGACCGGCTCGGCCGGATGGTCGCCGATGTCGGCGCGCTGGGACGGGAGATCCGGGTCCGCCGCGAGGGCAGCTTCGGGTCGCTGTCTGCCGAGGCGGCCACGCCGCTGGCCATGGTCCTCACCGAGCTCCTGCAGAACGCGGTGGAGCACGCCTGGCCCGAGGGCGTGGGCGGCGAGGTGACGATGACGCCGACCCGGCGGGGCGGCCGGCTGCGGCTGAGAGTCAGCGACGACGGCAGGGGCCTGCCGCCGGGCTTCGACCTGGACGCCTCGACCAGCCTGGGGCTGTCGATCGTGCGCACGCTGGTGGAGTCGGAGCTGGGCGGCTCACTGGGCCTGGTCAGCCACGACGGCACGGTCGCGACGGTGGACCTTCCGGTTCCCGGCGCTGATCGCTAGCGGTCTCAGACGTTGGTGCGCACGCGCGAGCGGGCGTTGCGGCGCTTGAGCGCGCGACGCTCGTCCTCGCTGAGGCCTCCCCAGACACCGTGGTCCTGCCCGGCCTCGAGGGCCCACTGCAGGCACTGTTCGCGCACCTCGCAGCGTCGGCACACCTGCTTGGCCTCCTCGATCTGGAGGATGGCCGGACCGGTGTTGCCGATCGGGAAGAACAGCTCCGGGTCCTCATCGAGGCACGCGGAACGGCTGCGCCAATCCATGGCTGGGGTTTCCTTCTTTCGACGCTGAGGGGGGCCGGGTTCCCGGATCGCGGGCACACCGGTCGGCGCGGAATCAACTCGCGCAACGACAAGCGTGGCAAGAAGTGCACGCTTGCACAAGGGGTTACCGGGTCACCTAGGTCACAGACCTACCGCACGGACCGCCCGGATACCCTCTGCGGCGTGACCCCCACCAGCTCCGATCGACCCCGTCTCGCGGCACCGCCGCCGCTGGTGGTCGCCGCCTCCGTGGCCGGGCTGCAGGGGCTGCTGTTCGTCGGGTACGCCGTACTGGAGATCGCCCGCACCGACGCCGACCGGATGGCGATGGGCGCGACCACGTCGCTGTTCTTCCTGCTCTACGGCCTCGGCCTGCTGCTGTGCGGCTGGCGGCTGGTGCGCCTGGACTCGTGGGCGCGCAGCCCGGTCGTGCTGGCCCAGCTGATCCAGCTGGGCCTGGCCTGGTCGTTCTGGGGGCCCGAGACGTGGGCCGTCTCGGTGGTCCTGGTGGTGGCCTCGGTGGTCGTGCTGGCGGGCCTGTTCCACCCCGCCAGCGTCCAGGCCTTGGCCGACGCGCCCGAGGGCTGATCCTCGAGCACGCCGGCCGAAGCCCGCTGGAACCTCAGGCCTTCTTGGTCTCCCAGAAGATCTCGGCGATCTCGTCGATCTTGGCGAGCAGCTCGTCGGCCTTCTCGACGCTCATCTCGCCCTTGGTGCCGGTCGCGCCCGCGAGCTTGGTGGCCTCGTTGACCAGCGTGTTGAGCTGCGGGTACTTCTCGAAGTGCGGGGGCTTGAAGTAGTCGGTCCACAGCACCCACAGGTGATGCTTGACCAGCTCCGAGCGCTGCTCCTTGATCAGGATCGCCCGGGTCCGGAAGTCCGGGTCGTCGGAGTCGTTGGCCTTCTGGATGATCGCCTTGACCGACTCGGCCTCGATGCGGGCCTGGGCGGGGTCGTAGACGCCGCACGGCAGGTCGCAGTGGGCGGAGACGTCGATGGTGCGGGGGAACGCGAACATGATGTCCTCTCAAGTCGTGTGGAACGGCTTCGGCTTGCGACACTACTCCGCGTGACTCTGCGGTGGCACCACCCCTCGGGCCGTCCCGCACGGTGGACCCTGCCGTGGGGATTCGCCCGGGTTCGGGGGGATTCGATGCGGCCGCTCCTGCGCCCGGGGGACCGGCTCCTGGTCTCCTACCGGGCCCGCCCGAGCGTCGGTCGTCTGGTCGTCGCGCGGTTCCCCGACGGCGCCGTGGTGGTCAAGCGTGCAGTGGAGCGCCGTACGACGCGCAGCGGTGCCCCCGGCTGGTGGCTGCTCAGCGAGGACCCGGACGCGGGCGTGGACTCCCGGCACCGCGGCGTGATCGCCGACGCCGACCTGGTCGCCGTGGTGCTCGCCCGGGTCTGGCCCCGGCCGCGTGTCGTGGCTGTGGGAGGATCGCGAATGCTCGGTGGCTCCTGCTGAGGAAAGGCGCGTGCGATGACTTCCGACTCCCACCCGTTCGCGGGTGACCCCGTCTTCGACCTGCACCTCGGCGGCAAGCTCGAGACCGTGGCGACCTCGCCGCTGGAGAACAAGGACGACCTCTCCAAGGCCTACACCCCCGGCGTGGCGCGGGTGTGCGAGGCCATCGCCGCCGACCCGGAGATGTCGCGTCACTACACCTGGGTGCCGAACACCGTCGCGATCGTCACCGACGGCACCGCCGTGCTCGGCCTCGGCGACATCGGGCCCGCGGCCGCCATGCCGGTCATGGAGGGCAAGGCCGTGCTGTTCAAGCAGTTCGGCGGCATCGACGGCGTCCCGATCTGCCTGGCCACCACGGACACCGAGGAGATCGTGGAGACGGTGCGCCGGATGGCGCCCAGCTTCGGCGGGATCAACCTCGAGGACATCTCCGCGCCCCGGTGCTTCGAGATCGAGGACCGGCTCAAGGCCGACCTGGACATCCCCGTCTTCCACGACGACCAGCACGGCACCGCGGTGGTCGCGCTCGCCGCACTGGTCAACGCGCTGCGGATCACCGGCCGCACCCCCGAGACCACCCGGGTGGTCGTGTCCGGGGCGGGCGCTGCCGGAGTGGCGGTGACGAACATCCTGCTCGGGGCGGGCATCCGCGACATCGCGGTCACCGACCGACAGGGGATCCTCAACTCCCAGCGCACCGACCTCACCCCGGTCAAGCGGAGCCTCGCGGAGCGGACGGCCGACAACTTCGGCCGCACCGGCTCGCTGGCCGAGGCGCTGGACGGTGCCGACGTCTACATCGGCGTCTCCGGGGGCACGGTGCCCGAGGAGGTCGTGGCCACGATGGCCGACGACGCGATCATCTTCGGGCTGGCCAACCCCAACCCCGAGGTGCACCCCGAGGTCGCGCACCGCCACGGCCGCGTGGTGGCGACCGGCCGCTCGGACTTCCCCAACCAGATCAACAACGTGCTCGCGTTCCCGGGGATCTTCCGCGGAGCCTTCGACGCGGGCGCGACCGCGATCACCGAGGGGATGAAGCTCGCGGCGGCCGAGGCCATCGCCGGCCTGGTCGGGGACGAGCTCCGGGCGGACCTGATCGTCCCCTCGCCCTTCGACCCGCGGGTCGGGCCGGCCGTCGCCGCCGCCGTGGCCGAGGCGGCGCGGATCGACGGGGTCGCACGGATCTGAGCGGCGCTCAGCTCTCGGCGATGAGCCGCCGCACCTTGTCCACGCCGCCCTGGGCGAACTCCGGCCAGCTCGACCAGTAGTAGGGCATCGCGAGCAGGGAGACGGCGAGCGCCCATCCGCGGGCCCGCTCCCAGGTGTCGTCGTCGACGCCGAGCGCCTCGCGGTAGGCCGAGCCCATCGCGGCCGGGAAGTGCCAGACGGCGGCGTGCTCGGCGGCCGGGCGGCCCAGGGAGAGCGCGCCGAAGTCGAGGACGGCCGCCAGCCGTCCGTCGCGGACCAGCAGGTTCGCGGATCGGAGGTCGCCGTGCAGGGCGCGCACCACGCCCGCCAGGTCACGGCCGAAGGCGGCCCAGTCCCGCACCGTGGCGGGCCCCGGCTCCTCGCCCTCGATCCAGCGCAGCACCGACCAGGGGAAGGGATAGCCCGCGCCCGGCCCGCCCAGCGCCATCGGCTCGGGCACGTCGACCGGCAGGACCGGCCCCAGCCGCGGGATCCAGGTCTGCTCCTTAGCGACGTCCGCCGCCGTGCCGGGCCGGCGGGGGAGCCGCACCACCAGCTCCTCGCCGAGCCGGAACATCCGGTTGTCCGTGCCGTCCCCGGCCGCGGAGAGGGGGAGGTCGGCCCACTGGGGGAACTGCTCGTCGACCAGTCGCCGCGCGAGAGTCAGGTCGACGGGCACCTCGTCCTCGTGCAACGCCATGGCTCAGAAGCCCGTCGACGGCTCGGGTGCGAGCTCGGTGCGCATCGCCTCGGCCAGGCTGCCGAGCGCGCCGCCACGGTGCTCGGTCACGATGCCGGCACGGAGCAGGGGCGCGATCGAGCGGCCGAGATAGCCGGCGCCCAGCACGTTCACGTCCAGGCTCAGGTCCGGCTCGGCGTCGGTGCGCTCCGCCGTACCCTCCCCGCCGGAGGCCAGGAGCTGCCACCGCCCGGCGTTCCACGGCGCGTGCCGGTCCGCCACGTCGACCACGATGTCGCAGTCGGAGTCGTATCCGCGCGCCGCCCACGCGGACGCCAGGTCCACGAGCCGGACGTAGGTCGAGTCGTAGGTCCGCACGTCCGCGGCCCCTCGTGGGCCGCCGACCCAGGCGAAGAGCGGGTCGTCGGGGGAGACCCGCGACAGCGTGATGGTGCTCGTCAGGTCCAGGTCGACCAGGCGCCGCAGCAGCGCGAGGCGAGCCGCCGGATCGCCGCCCAGGTAGCCGACGGTGACCGTGCCGCCGGGGCGCCCGTTGTCCCACTTGGGAGTACGGCGGAACGAGGCGCACCCGACGTCCTCGCCCGCGCGGACGGCGAAGATCAGCCGGATCTGCTCCTTGTCCCGAAGCTCGTGCGGGCGGTCGGAGACGGCTCGGGTGTAGAACTCCTCGCTGCCCACGATGATCCCGGGGGACTGCGCGGCCAGGCGCAGGTCGAGGGCCCGGGCCCGAGAGGCCACGCCAGGATCGGACCCGGTGACGGTGGTCGTGGCGGTCCCGGAGACCCGCTCCTCGAGCCCGGGGGCGGTGAAGGAGGTGCCCCGGCCGAGGTCCACCTGGAGCTCCAGGGCCGCGAGCCCGTACCCGAACCGGGGGTAGATCGCCGGCTCGCTGGCGTGCAGGGCGGAGAGGGCCAGGCCCTCCCGGTGGGCCTGTTCGAGGTGGTGGCGCAGCAGTGCGGTCAGCAGCCCCCGCCGGCGGTGGTCGGGGTGGACGCCCACCCAGGTCAGGCCCGCGACCGGCGCCAGGCGGCTGCCGGGCAGACCCAGCTCCATCGGGCGCACGCCGTAGATGCCGGCGTACATCCCCTCGGGCCCATCCCCGACGTCGACCGCCCAGCGATGCTCGGGCGGGACGGCGCCGATCAGCTCCTCCACGGGAACGTCGGGCGCCTCGTCGAACCAGACGAACTGGTCGGTGGCGAGGTAGCGCGCGGCGTCGGCGGCTCGGATCACGGCAGGGCGCGTGGAAGGCACGTGAGGTACCCCACCATCGGGGGGAGGCCACTCACAACCGGGTTTCGCTAGCGTGGCAGGCATGTTCGCCGTCTATGCCGAGTCCTTCGACGCCACCAACCCGCTCAATGGCCTCGTGGTCGGTGAGCGACCCGACCCCGAGGTGCCCGATGGCTGGACCACCGTGCAGGTGAAGGCGGCCAGCCTCAACCACCACGACGTCTGGTCGCTGCGCGGGGTCGGCCTCAAGGAGGAGGCCCTCCCGATGATCCTCGGCTGCGACGCCGCGGGGGTCGACGCCGAGGGCAACGAGGTCGTCGTGCACGCCGTCGTCTCCGACCCGTCCTGGATCGGCGACGAGACCCTGGACCCGAAGCGCTCGCTGCTCTCCGAGCGCTTCCAGGGGACCTTCGCCGACACCGTGGCGGTGCCGCGAGTCAACGTGGTGCCCAAGCCGGAGTCGCTGTCCTTCGAGGAGGCGGCCTGCCTGCCGACGGCCTGGCTGACCGCCTACCGCATGCTCTTCGTCCGCGGGGGCCTCAAGGGGGGCGACACCGTGCTCGTGCAGGGCGCCGGTGGCGGCGTGGCCACGGCCCTGATCACCCTGGCGCGCGCCGCGGGCCTGAAGGTCCTGGCCACCTCGCGCGACGAGACCAAGCGGCAGCGCGCCCTGGAGATCGGCGCCCACGAGGTCTTCGAGTCCGGCGAGCGGCTCCCGGTGAAGGTGGACGCCGCGATGGAGACGGTCGGCAAGGCCACCTGGTCCCACTCGATCCGCTCGCTGCGCCCCGGCGGCAAGATCGTCGTCTCCGGCACCACCTCCGGTCCGCAGCTCGACGACGCCGAGCTGACCCGGATCTTCTTCCTCCAGCTGGAGGTCGTCGGGTCCACCATGGGCACGCGGTCCGAGCTCGCCTCGCTGGTCAACCTGCTCGACGCCACCGGCGCGCGGCCGCTGATCGACCGGGTCATCCCGATGACCGACGCACGCGACGGCTTCGCCGCGATGGAGGAGGGGAACCTGTTCGGGAAGGTGGTCTTCACCCGATGAGGCACCTCATCACCGGCGCCGGCTCCGGGATCGGCGAGGCGGTCGTCGACCGGTTGCACGCCCGCGGCGACGAGCTGGTGCTCCTCGCGCGCTCCCCGGAGCGCGCCGAGGAGCTGGCGGCCCGCTGGCCCGGCGCCGAGACGATCGTGGCGGACCTGACCGACCCGGCGTCCCTCGCCGCCGCCTGGCCGACGGCTCTGGACCGGCTGGACTCGGTGATCCATTCGGCCGGGGTCGTACGGATCGGTCGGGTCGCGGAGCTGACGGTCGAGGACTGGCAGTGGCAGCTGACGGTCAACCTGGTTGCGGTCGCCGAGCTGACCCGGCTGGCGCTACCGGCGCTGCGCGCCGCGCAGGGCACCGTGGTCCTGGTCAACTCCGGCTCCGGCTACCGCGCCGGCCCCGTGTGGTCGCCGTACGCCGCCTCCAAGTTCGGCCTGCGCGCGTTCGCGGACTCGCTGCGCGAGGAGGAGAAGGACAGCGGGGTCCGTGTCTCCGGCATCCACCCGGGGCGCGTGGCGTCGCCGATGCAGGAGGACCTGCACGCCCAGGAGGGCAAGGAGTACGACGCCTCGGAGTGGATCCAGCCGGGGACCGTCGCGGACGCGATCCTCTACGCGCTCGACCTGCCCGCCGACGCCACCGTCCCCGAGTTGGTGCTGCGTCCGCGCTGACCCGGTCGCGGGAATGAAACCGGGGCGAAAAGGATTGGCGTCAAGGTAGGGGTCCGCGCGACCCTGGACCTGCCCTCAGCCCCGACCTCCCGAGAGGAGACCTGGTGTCCGTACGCCTGGAGACCGCAACACCCACGGACACCCAGAGCACCGGCGTACTCCGCTGGCTGGTCGCGGCCACGTTCGTGGCGATCCTCAACGAGACCATCACGCTGACCGCGATGCCGCGGCTGATGGCGCACTTCGGCGTCGACGAGAGCGCCGCGCAGTGGCTGGCGACGGTGTTCCTGCTCACCATGGCGGTCGTCATCCCGATCACCGGCTGGTTCCTGCAGCAGGTCACGACCCGGCAGGCGTTCCTGCTGGCGATGAGCGTCTTCACCGCGGGCACGCTGCTGGCCGCGCTGGCCCCCGTGTTCTGGGTGCTGATCGTCGCCCGGATCGTGCAGGCGGCCGGCACGGCGGTGATGATGCCGCTGCTGATGACCACCTTGATGAAGGTCGTGCCCGAGTCCGATCGCGGCCGGGTGATGGGCAACGTGACCATGGCGATCGCCGTGGCGCCCGCGCTGGGCCCCGCGGTCTCGGGCCTGGTGCTGCAGTCGCTGTCCTGGCGCTGGATCTTCCTGATCGTGCTGCCCGTCGCCGTCGCCGTCATGGTCGGCGGCCTGCGCCGGCTGACGAACGTCGGGGAGCCCCAGCCGGCCCACGTCGACTGGCTCAGCGTGGCGCTGGCCGCGGACGGCTTCGGTGCCCTCGTCTACGGCCTCAGCGAGTTCGGCGTCGTGGAGAACCCGCTGATCCCGGCGGTCACGCTGGGGGTGGGCATCGTCGGGGTGACGCTGTTCGTCCTCCGGCAGCTGCGGCTCCAGCGCGACGAACGGCCCCTGCTCGACCTGCGGACCCTGCGGATCCCCGTCTACCGCACGGCGATGAGCGCGATGGCGCTCGCCTTCCTGGGGATGCTCGGCTCGATGGTGCTGCTGCAGCTGTACCTGCAGAACCTGCGGGGCATGACCCCGCTCGAGGCCGGCCTGCTGGTCATGCCGGGCGGGCTGGCGATGGGCCTGCTCGGCCCGCGCGTCGGGCGATGGTACGACCGGGTCGGCGGGCGCGTGCTCGTGCTGCCCGGCGCCGCGGTGATCTCGGCCAGCTTCGGCGTCCTCGCCCTGGTGGACGCCACGACCCCGATCTGGGTGGTGCTGGCGGTGCACATCGCGCTGATGCTCGGCCTGTCCCTGCTGTTCACGCCGCTGTTCACGATGGGCCTGGGCTCGCTCCCGGCGCATCTGTACAGCCACGGCAGCTCCCTGCTGGGCACGGTCCAGCAGGTTGCCGGGGCGTTCGGTACGGCGCTCGTGGTCATGGTCATGTCCAGCCGCGCCGCCTCGCTGGTGGAGTCGGGCGTCGAGCCCGCACAGGCGAGCCTGTCCGGGATGCACTGGGCCTTCGCGGTCTCGGCCGTGGTCGGCGTGCTCGTCCTGGCCCTGGTGAGCCGGCTGCCTCGCAAGGTCCGGACCCTCGAGGAGGAGCCGGCCGCTCAGTCGGTCGACGCCACCGGCTGAGCCAGCTCGGCGACGAGTGGGACCACCTCGGCGATCCCGTCGAGGACCCGGGTCGCCTGGAACGGGAAGTGGTCGACCTCGGCCGCCGATGTCGAGCCGGAGAGCACCAGGATGGTGCGCAGCCCCGCCTCGAGGCCGCTCTTGACGTCGGTGGCCATCCGGTCGCCCACCATCACCGTGGACTCCGAGTGCGCATCCACCCGGTTGAGTGCGCTGCGCATCATCAGCGGGTTGGGCTTCCCGACGTAGTAGGGCTCCCGGTTGGTCGCCGTACTGATCAGCGAGGCGACGGAGCCGGTCGCGGGCAGCGTGCCCTGCGGGCTCGGCCCGCTCGGGTCCGGGTTCGTGGCGATGAACCGCGCGCCGGCCTCGATCAGCCGGATCGCCCGGGTGATCGCCTCGAAGGAGTAGGTCCGGGTCTCGCCGAGCACCACGTAGTCGGGGTCGGCCTCGGTGAGGGTGTAGCCGATGTCGTGCAGCGCGGTGGTCAGCCCGGCCTCGCCGACGACGTACGCCGACCCGCCGGGCCGCTGGTCGTCGAGGAACTGGGCGGTGGCCAGGGCCGAGGTCCAGATCGCGTCCTCGGGGACGTCGAGGCCCGAGCGCAGCAGGCGGGCCCGCAGGTCGCGCGGGGTGTAGATCGAGTTGTTGGTGAGCACCAGGAACTTCAGCTCCCGGTCGCGCAGCTCGGAGATGAACTCCTGGGCACCCGGCAGGGCGGTCTCCTCGTGCACGAGGACGCCGTCCATGTCGGTGAGCCAGCAGTCGACCGGTGCAGGGTTCGTCATGGCGACATTGTGGCGGACGGAGGGGTCAGTCCTCCGGATCGCCCTCCCGGGCCAGCCACGTGGCGAGCCGCTCCACCGCGTTCTCGAACTCGGGGTGGGTGTCGGTGAACTCCTGCAGCCGGTCGGCGAGCCACGCCAGGGTGACCTCCTCGTCACCCCGGCGCCTCTCCAGCTCCTCGATCCCGCGGTCGGTGAAGTACATCCGGCGCTCAGTAGCCCAGGGACTGCTGGGCCGGCGCGAACGCGTTGGCGACGAGGTCCTTCTGCTCCTCGGCGTGCCGCTTCGCCGTGCCCACGGACGGGGAGGAGGACTCCGGCCGGCTGACCACCTCGACGTCGATCTCGTTGGGCAGCCAGACGTTGACCAGGTAGTGCGGCCACGGGCCCTGGTTCTCCGGCTCGTCCTGCACCCAGCGGATCGTCTTGAGGTTGGGGAAGCGCGCGATCTCCGCCTTGATCTGCTCGACCGGGCGCGGGTAGAGCTGCTCGATCCGAGCGATCGCGACGTTGTCGGCCTCGCGCTTCTTCCGCTCGACCATCAGGTCCCACGTGACGCGGCCCGAGCAGAAGATCAGGGTGTCGACCTTCTCCGGGTCGGCGTCCCGGTCCGGGATCAGCGGCTGGAACTCGCCCTCGGTGAAGTCCGCCGGCTGGGAGGCGGCCTCCTTGCGCTTGAGCATCGACTTCGGCGTGAAGACCACCAGCGGCCGGTGCTCCTCGCCGAGGCTGTGCTGGCGCAGCAGGTGGAAGTACGACGCCGGGGTGGACGGCTGCGCGACCACGAACGCGTCGTCGGCCGCCAGCGCGAGGAACCGCTCGATCCGCGCGGAGGAGTGGTCCGGCCCCTGGCCCTCGTAGCCGTGGGGGAGGAGCAGCACGACACCGGACTGCTGCTGCCACTTGGTCTCGCTGGAGGTGATGAACTCGTCGATCACGGTCTGGGCACCGTTGACGAAGTCGCCGAACTGGGCCTCCCAGAGGGTCAGCGCCTCCGGCCGGGCCACGGAGTAGCCGTACTCGAACCCGAGGGCGGCGTACTCGCTCAGCAGCGAGTCGTAGATGTGGAACTTCGCCTGGTCCTCGGTGAGGTTGGTCAGCGGGGTCCACTCGTCGGCGTTGACCCGGTCGATGATCGTGGCGAACCGCTGCACGAAGGTGCCGCGGCGGCTGTCCTGCCCGGCCAGGCGCACCGGGCGGCCGTCCATCAGCAGCGAGCCGAAGGCGAGGATCTCGCCGGTGCCCCAGTCGATCGGGCCGTCGGTGATCGCCGCGGCACGACGCTGCAGCTGCGGCATCACCTTCGGGTGCACGGTGAAGCCGTCCGGCGGGGTCGTGTAGGCGTCGGCGATCCGCTTGAGCGCCTCCCGCGAGATCGCCGTGGTGGCCTTGCCGGCGGGCTTGTCCGGGTAGTCCGGGACCGTCCGCCAGGTGGTGGAGTCCGGGTCGGCCTGCCGCACCTCGGTGAAGACCCGCTCCAGCTGCTGCTGGTAGTCCTTGAGGACCTGCTCGGCCTCCTCGACGGTGATGTCGCCGCGGCCGATGAGGGACTCGGTGTAGAGCTTGCGCACCGAGCGCTTCTGCTCGATCAGGTCATACATCAGCGGCTGGGTGTACGACGGGTCGTCGCCCTCGTTGTGCCCACGCCGGCGGTAGCAGACCAGGTCGATGACGACGTCCTTGTTGAACGCCTGCCGATAGGCGAAGGCCAGCCCGGCGACCCGGATGCAGGCCTCGGGGTCGTCGCCGTTGACGTGGAAGATCGGCGCCTGCACCATCCGCGCCACGTCGGTGGAGTAGAGCGAGGAGCGCGAGCTGCCCGGGGCGGTGGTGAAGCCGACCTGGTTGTTGACGACCACGTGGATCGTGCCGCCGGTGCGGTAGCCGCGCAGCTGGGAGAGGTTGAGCGTCTCCGCGACCACGCCCTGGCCGGCGAACGCGGCGTCGCCGTGCACCAGCAGCGGGAGGACGGGGTACTCCGCGCCGCGGTCCAGCACGTCCTGCTTCGCGCGGGCGATGCCCTCCAGCACCGGGTCGACCGCCTCGAGGTGCGAGGGGTTCGCGGCGACGGAGACCTTGATGGAGTCGCCGTGCTCGGAGACGAACTCGCCCTCGGCGCCGAGGTGGTACTTCACATCACCGGACCCCTGCACGGTGCGGGGGTCGATGTTGCCCTCGAACTCCTGGAAGATCTGGGAGTACTTCTTGCCGACGATGTTCGCGAGCACGTTCAGCCGGCCCCGGTGGGCCATGCCGATGGTGACCTCCTCCAGGCCGGCTCCGGCGGCCTCCTCGCAGATCTCGTCGATCAGCGGGATGGTGGTCTCCGCGCCCTCCAGGGAGAAGCGCTTCTGGCCAACGAACTTGGTCTGCAGGAAGGTCTCGAACGCCTCGGCGTGGTTGAGCTTCTGCAGGATCCGCAGCTGCTCCTCGCGGGGCGGCTTCTGGTGCGGCTGCTCGACCCGCTCCTGGATCCACTGCCGCTGCTCGGGGTCCATGATGTGCATGTACTCGATGCCGACGGTGCGGCAGTAGGAGTCGCGCAGGATGCCCAGGATGTTGCGCATCTTCATGAAGCGCCGCTCGCCGCCGAAGGAGCCGGTGGCGAACTCGCGGTCGAGGTCCCACAGGGTCAGGCCGTGGGACTCCACCTCGAGGTCGGGGTGGCTGCGCTGGCGGTACTCCAGCGGGTCGGTGTCGGCCATCAGGTGACCACGGACCCGGTAGGCGTGGATCAGCTCCTGGACCCGCGCCTGCTTGGAGATCTCGTCGTCGTGGGTCGCCGAGATGTCCTGTGCCCAGCGGATCGGCTCGTAGGGGATCCGCAGGGAGGCGAAGATCTCGTCGTAGAAGCCGTCCTCGCCGATCAGCAGCTGGTGCACGCGGCGAAGGAACTCGCCGGACTGCGCACCCTGGATCACCCGGTGGTCGTAGGTCGAGGTCATCGACATGACCTTGCTGATCGCGTTGCGGGAGATGACCTCCTCCGAGGCGCCCTGCCACTCGGGCGGGTACTCCATCGCGCCGACGCCGATGATCGCGCTCTGCCCGGCCATCAGGCGGGGGACGGAGTGGTTGGTGCCGAGACCGCCGACGTTGGTCAGGCTGATCGTCGTACCGGAGTAGTCGTCCATGGTGAGCTTGCCCGCGCGCGCCCGGTCGATGATCTCCTCGTACGCCGTCCAGAACGCCGCGAAGTCCATGTTCTCGGTGGCCTTGATCGAGGGGACCACCAACTGGCGGGTGCCGTCCTTCTTCTTCTGGTCCACCGCCAGGCCGAGGTTGATGTGCGCGGGGGAGACCATGGTGGGCTTCCCGTCGCGCATCTCGAAGGAGTTGTTCATCTCCGGCATCGAGGCCAGGGCCTTGACCAGCGCGTAGCCGATGATGTGGGTGAAGGAGACCTTGCCGCCGCGCGCCCGGGCGAGGTGGTTGTTGATCACCGTGCGGTTGTCCCACAGCAGCTTCACCGGGACGTTGCGCACCGAGGTCGCGGTCGGGACCTCCAGCGACTTGTCCATGTTCTTCACCGCCGCGGCGGCGATGCCCCGCATGACGGTGTAGTCAGGCTCGTCCTTGGCCTCGGCCGGCTCGGCCGGGCGGGACTCCTTGGCGACCGGCTTGTCACGCCCCTGCGCGGGCCCGGCGGCCTGGCTCGCCGGGCGGGGGGTGGCCTTCGGTGCCGGGGACCCCTCGGGCTTCTCCGCCTTGTTGGTCTCGGTCTTCTTGGCCTCGGCCTGCTTCGGCGCCGCCTGCTTCTGCTCGGCGGGCTTGCTCTGCGTCGCGGCCGGCGCCTTGGAGGGCCCCGCCGAGGTGCGCGGCCCACCCCCGGAGGGCTGCTTCCCGCTGGAGCCGTTCTCCGAGGCCGGCGCGCCGTTGGCGCTCCCACCCTCGAAGTACTGCTTCCACTCCTCCGGCACGCTGGCCGGGTCCTTCTTGAACAGGTCGTGCATCTCCTCGACCAGCCACTCGTTGGCGCCGAAGCCGGCGGGCTGTGAAGAAGTGGAGGTGGGGTTGCCGGACGCTTGTGGCACGGGGATGTCGCCTCTTTCGACGGTGAGACTCGGCGGTTCCAGCGCCAAGGCTAGTCCCACGCCGGTCGAAATGCCCACGCCGGAGGGCGGATGTCCGCGGCTTGTAGCCAAGGGCACACCGAAGGGTGATCACCGAGCGCCGGATCCGGCGTGACGAAGGGCGCCTCCGGCAGGATTCGAACCTGCGACACCTGGTACCGGAAACCAGTGCTCTATCCCCTGAGCTACGGAGGCATGCGCCGCCAGCGACGCGACGGGAAGCCTAACGGTTGATACGGGCGTGAGCGAAACCGGTGGGCGCGGATACGCTTGCGTGGTGAATCCCGAGCAGCTCTCCAGCACCATCCGCGGCGTCCTCGCCGACCTCGTGGCCTCCGACGAGGTCGTGCTGGCCGACGGCGTTCCGGAGACGGTGACGGTCGAGCGCCCGCGGCAGAAGGAGCACGGCGACTACGCCACGAACATCGCGCTCCAGCTGGGCAAGAAGGCCGGGATGCCGCCCCGCGACTTCGCCACGCTGCTCGCCAAGCGGCTGCAGGAGGCCGACGGGATCGCCGGCGTGGACGTGGCCGGCCCCGGCTTCCTCAACGTGACGGTGGCCGCTGCCGCGCAGGGCCAGGTGGCCGCCGACGTCGTCGCCGCGGGAGCGGCGTACGGCACCAACGACACCCTCGCCGGGACGAACATCAACGTGGAGTTCATCTCCGCCAACCCGACCGGCCCGCTGCACCTGGGCCACACCCGGTGGGCGGTCGTGGGCGACGCGATGGCTCGGGTGCTCGAGGCCGCGGGCGCAGGGGTGGCGCGGGAGTTCTACATCAACGACCGCGGCAACCAGATGGACCTCTTCGGCGCCTCGGTGGAGGCGCGGGCGTTCGGTGAGCCGGTGCCGAAGGACGGCTACCAGGGCGCCTACATCGCCGACCTGGCCGAGCAGGTCGTGGCGCAGCAGCCGGAGCTGAAGGAGATGCCGGCGGGCGAGGAGCGGACCGCGGCCTTCCGCGAGGCGGCGTACGCCGTCCAGCTCGCCCAGCAGCAGGCCCAGCTCGAGCGCTTCCACACCGTCTTCGACGTGTGGTTCTCCGAGCGGGCCCTGCACGAGGACGGCGACCGGTCGGTGACCGAGACGCTCAAGGGACTCAAGGCCCAGGGGCACGTCTACGAGGAGGACGGTGCGGTGTGGATGCGCACCACCGACTTCGGCGACGACAAGGACCGGGTGCTGATCCGCTCCAACGGCGCGCTCACCTACTTCGCCTCCGACACCGCCTACTACCTCGACAAGCGCTCGCGCGGCTTCGACCGCTGCGTCTACCTCCTCGGCGCCGACCACCACGGGTACGTCGGCCGGCTGCGGGCGATGGCCGCCTGCGCCGGCGACGACCCCGAGCAGACGCTGGAGGTGCTGATCGGCCAGCTGGTCAAGATCATGCGCGGCGAGGAGGAGGTGCGGCTCTCCAAGCGGGCCGGCAACATCGTCACGCTCGAGGAGCTGATGGACGAGATCGGCGTGGACGCCCTGCGCTACTCCCTGGCCCGCTACCCGGCCGACAGTCCGCTGGTGCTCGACATCGACCTGATCACCCGGCAGTCCAACGAGAACCCCGTCTACTACGTGCAGTACGCCCACGCGCGGACCTGCCGGATGGTGGAGAACGCGACCGCGCTGGGGATGTCGGTCCCGTCGGCAGACGACTTCGACCCCGAGCTGCTGAGCCACCCCCGGGAGGGCGAGCTCCTTCGGGCGCTGGCGGAGTACCCCCGCGTGGTCGCGGCCGCCGCTGAGCTGCGGCACCCGCACCGGATCGCCCGCTACCTGGAGGACACCGCCTCGGTGTTCAACAAGTGGTACGACACCCGGGAGCTGCGGATGCTGCCGCAGGGCGACGAGCCGGCCGGGCCGGTCAACGAGGCGCGGCTGATGCTCGTGGTCGCGACCCGGACCGTGCTGGCCAACGGGCTCGGGCTGCTCGGCGTCACCGCCCCCGAGAGGATGTAGCGCCCCATGCCCACCTCGCACCCCTCGGGCTGGGCGCACGCGGACGGGGCCCTCCGGGGGCCCTCGTGGCTGCGCCCGCCCGATGACGCCAACCGCCTCGTCCCGCACCTGTGGTCGACCACCGCGGACAAGGACGGGACCGGCGACCTCAGCGTGGGCGGCGTACGCCTGCCCGACCTGGTCGCGAACGTGAACACCCCCGCCTTCGTGCTGGACGAGGCCGACTTCCGTGCCCGCGCCCGGGCCTTCCGCGACGCCTTCGCGCCCGCGCAGGTCTTCTACGCCGGCAAGGCGTTCCTGTGCACCACCGTCGTCCGGTGGCTGGTGGAGGAGGGGCTGAGCCTGGACGTGTGCTCCGACGGCGAGCTCACCGTCGCCCTGCGCGGCGGCATGGACCCGGCCCGGATCGGCTACCACGGCAACAACAAGTCCCACCCCGCGCTGCGGCGGGCCGTGCACGCCGGAGTGGGCCGAATCATCGTGGACTCCTTCGCCGAGATCGACCGGCTGGCCGAGATCGCCCGGGAGGTGCCGGCCGAGGAGTCCGGACGTGGGATCGGGGTGATGGTGCGCGTCACCGCGGGCGTCGAGGCGCACACGCACGAGTACATCGCCACCGCGCACGAGGACCAGAAGTTCGGCTTCTCGATCAGCTCCGGCGACGCCCTGGAGGCGGTACGGCGGATCCACGGGACCCCCGGCCTGGAGCTGCTCGGTCTGCACTCCCACATCGGCTCGCAGATCTTCGACACCTCCGGCTTCGAGGTGGCCGCCCGCCGGGTCCTGGCCCTGCACGCCCAGGTCGCCGACGAGGTGGGCGTCTCGATGCCCGAGCTGGACCTCGGGGGCGGCTTCGGAATCGCCTACACCACCCAGGACGACCCCGCCGACCCCGCGCAGCTGGCGGCCGAGATGAGCAAGATCGTCGAGCACGAGTGCCGGGCCCTCGGGGTGGCGGAGCCGGCGCTGTCCATCGAGCCGGGTCGGGCGATCGTCGGGCCGGCGATGTGCACGGTCTACACCGTCGGTACGGTCAAGGAGGT
This sequence comes from Nocardioides rotundus, assembly GCF_019931675.1. Taxonomy (GTDB): domain Bacteria; phylum Actinomycetota; class Actinomycetes; order Propionibacteriales; family Nocardioidaceae; genus Nocardioides; species Nocardioides rotundus. The sequence goes on along the minus strand of NZ_CP082922.1, from coordinate 2,300,886 downwards.
GGAGCTGGACGGCGGAGCCCGCCGCACCTACGTCTCCGTCGACGGCGGGATGAGCGACAACATCCGCACCGCGCTCTACGACTCCGACTACTCCTGCACCCTGGCCGGCCGGCGGTCCGAGGCCGCGCCGGTGCTCTCCCGCGTGGTCGGGATGCACTGCGAGGCCGGGGACGTGGTCGTGCGCGACGAGTTCCTGCCCGGTGACGTGCGGCCCGGTGATCTACTGGCGGTGCCGGGCACCGGTGCCTACTGCCGGTCGATGGCCTCGAACTACAACCACGTCCTCCGCCCGCCGGTGATCGCGGTGCGGGACGGTGATGCGCGCGTCATCGTCCGGCGAGAGACTGTGGACGACCTGCTGGCGACCGATGTGGGAGCGATGGATGAGTGACGAGGGCGGCGACAAGCCGCTGAAGGTGGCGGTGCTGGGCTGCGGCTCGGTGGGCTCCCAGGTGGTGCGGCTGCTGACCGAGCAGTCCGACGACCTGGCCGCCCGCGTGGGTGCGCCGGTCGAGCTCGCCGGGGTCGCCGTACGCCGTCTGGACGCGCAGCGCGAGGTCGAGGTGCCCGCCGGCCTCCTCACCACCGACGCCGCCGGTCTGGCCGGGCGGGAGGACGTCGACATCGTGGTGGAGGTGATCGGGGGGATCGAGCCCGCCCGCTCGCTGATCCTGACCGCGCTCGAGGGCGGCGCCTCGGTGGTGACCGCCAACAAGGCGCTGCTCGCCGAGGACGGCCCGACCCTGTTCGAGGCCGCGGCGAAGGCGGGGCGGGACCTGGACTACGAGGCCGCCGTCGCCGGCGCGATCCCGATCCTGCGCCCTCTGCGCGAGTCGCTGGCCGGCGATCGGGTCACGCGGGTGCTGGGCATCGTCAACGGCACCACCAACTACATCCTGGACAAGATGGACAGCCAGGGCGCCGGCTACGACGAGACACTGGCGGAGGCACAGGAGCTCGGCTACGCCGAGGCCGATCCCACCGCCGACGTCGAGGGCTTCGACGCCGCCGCCAAGTGCGCCATCCTGGCCAGCCTCGCCTTCCACTCCCGGGTGACGGCCGCCGACGTGCACCGCGAGGGCATCGCCGACGTCACCGCCGCCGACGTGCAGTCGGCCAAGGACATGGGCTGCGTCGTCAAGCTGCTCTCGATCGCCGAGCTGCGCACCGACCCGGACGGCACCGAGGCCGTCTCGGTGCGGGTGCACCCGGCGATGATCCCGCGCTCCCACCCGCTGGCCAGCGTGCGCGGTGCCTTCAACGCCGTCTTCGTCGAGACCGACGCTGCCGGGCAGCTGATGTTCTACGGCCCCGGCGCCGGTGGCTCGCCCACCGCATCCGCGGTCATGGGCGACCTCGTCACGGTGGCCCGCAACCGGCTCTCGGAGACCCGCGGGGCGGGCGAGTCCGCCTATGCCGACCGGGCCGTGCTGCCGATGGGCGAGACCCGCACCCGCTACCACGTCGCGATCGACGTCGACGACCGCGCGGGCGTGCTCGCCGCGGTCGCGCAGGCCTTCGCCCGGCACGACGTCTCGATCCAGACCGTGCGACAGGAGGGCCGCGACGAGGAGGCCCAGCTGGTTGTCGTCTCGCACGCCGCCTCCGATGCGGCGCTCGCGGCGACGGTGGAGGAGCTGCGCACCATGGACACGGTGCGCGAGGTGACCTCGGTGATGCGCGTGGAAGGTGGCGAGGAGTGAGCGGCTGGCGCGGCGTCCTGGAGGAGTACGGCGACCTGCTGGACCTGATGCCCGACGGGCTGGAGCCGGTGACCCTGCGCGAGGGCGGCACCCCGCTGGTGCACTCGGAGTGGCTCTCCGGGCTGACCGGCGCCCAGGTGCACCTGAAGGTGGAGGGCGGCAACCCGACCGGCTCCTTCAAGGACCGGGGCATGACGGCCGCGATCTCGGTGGCCCGGCACGAGGGCGCGAAGGCGGTCGTGTGCGCGTCGACCGGCAACACCAGCGCCTCCATGGCGGCCTACGCCGCGAAGGCCGGCCTCCGCCCGCTCGTGTTGATCCCGGAGGGCAAGATCGCCGCGGGCAAGATGGCCCAGGCGATCGTGCACGGCTCGCAGGTGATCATGGTGCGCGGCAACTTCGACCACTGCCTGGCGATGGCCAAGCAGCTGGCGTGGGACTACCCGGTCGCCCTGGTCAACTCGGTGAACCCGGTGCGCCTGCAGGGGCAGAAGAGCGCCGCCTTCGAGGTCTGCGACTTCCTCGGCGACGCCCCCGACTACCACCTGCTGCCCGTCGGCAACGCCGGCAACATCTCGGCGTACTGGATGGGCTACGAGCAGTACGTCGACCTCGGCCGCGCCTCCAAGCGCCCGGTGATGCGGGGCTTCCAGGCGGAGGGCGCGGCCCCGATGGTGACCGGCGAGCCCTTCGACGACCCCGAGACGGTCGCCACGGCGATCCGGATCGGCAACCCCGCGAGCTGGAAGCTGGCCGAGGCTGCGGCGCAGGAGTCCGGCGGTCGGTTCGCCGCGGTCTCCGACGCGCAGATCCTCGCCGCCCAGGGTGAGCTGGCCCGGCGCGACGGCGTCTTCGTCGAGCCCGCCTCCGCCGCCGGGATCGCCGGCCTGCTGGCCGAGCTCGCCGCGGGCGAGGAGTACACCGGGAAGACGGTGGTGATCACGGTGACCGGCAACGGGCTCAAGGACACCGCGACCGCGCTCGAGGGCGTGGGCGACATCGTGGACACCGTCATCGACGTGGACGTCGACGCTGCTGCGAAGGCCGCCGGCCTGTGACCACCTTCGTCGACGGGACGGTCCGGCTGACCGTCCCGGCCACCTCGGCCAACCTCGGGCCCGGCTACGACTCCCTGGGGATGGCGCTGGAGCTGCGCGACTCGCTGGCCGCGCGCATCACCGAGGGCGGGCTGAGCATCGAGGTGCGGGGTGAGGGGCGCGGCGCCGTACCGCTGGACGAGTCCCATCTGGTGGTGCGCGCCATGCGGATCGGCTTCGAGGCGCTGGGCGCCCAGCCGCCCGGGATCGCGCTGCAGTGCACGAACGTGATCCCGCACGGCCGGGGGCTCGGGTCGTCCTCCGCGGCGATCGTCGCCGGGCTCTCGCTGGCCAGAGCGCTGGTGGCCGGCGGCAGCCTCGTGGTCGACGACGAGGCGCTGCTCACGATCGCCTGCGACATCGAGGGGCATCCCGACAACGTCGCACCGGCACTGCTCGGCGGCTTCGTGGTCGCGGGCAAGGAGCGGGGGGAGTGGTACGCCGTCCGGACGGGCGTGGACCCCCGGGTGCGGGTGATGGCGTTCGTGCCCGAGAGCATCCTGCCCACCGAGGTCGCGCGCGGCCTGATCCCCGCGATGGTCCCGCATGCGGAGGCCGCGACGAACGCCGGTCGTGCCGCCCTGTTGGTGGCGGCGCTCGGCGGGCGTCCCGAGCACCTCTTCGCGGCGACCCACGACTTCCTGCACCAGGAGTACAGGCGGTCGGCGATGCCCGAGTCGCTGGAGCTGATGGACGCGCTGCGGGCCGAGGGCGTCCCGGCGCTGATCTCCGGTGCCGGACCCACGGTGCTCGCCTTCTGCGACGCCGGCCTCGAGGGGCCCGGCACGCCGGCGGCCCTGGGCACCCGGGTGCCCCGGGGCTGGGCCGCCCACCACCTCGAGGTGGCCGCCGAGGGCGTCCGGATCGGCTGAGGGCGGCGTCCTGCTACTGTGAGCGCGCGCCAGTCGGCGTACGGCATCCCCTCCATGGATGCGCCCTCGGATCCGGCTCTCTGGCCGGCAAGGGAGGGCAACCCGGAACCGATCGCCCGGCGGAGACGCCGTGGCACGACGAGCTGAGAAGGACCACTCGTGACGGAATCCTCCGACACCGCCCCCGCTGCTGCCGGAGCGCAGAAGAAGCGACCGGGCAGCCTCAACGCCATGCTGGTCGCCGACCTGCGTGCGATGGCGGGTGCGCTGGGCATCTCCGGCACCGCGGGCATGAAGAAGCCGCAGCTGGTCCAGGCGATCCGCGCGGTCCAGAACGAGCACGCGGCCTCGAAGACCCAGGACCAGCCCGCGCAGCAGGGCCAGCGTGACCGCGGCCAGCAGGGCAAGAAGGACAAGCCCCAGCAGGACAAGCAGCAGGACAAGCAGCAGGACAAGGGCCAGCAGGGCCAGCAGCGGCAGAAGTCCAACCAGGGCGGCCAGCAGAGCAAGAACAAGCAGCAGGACCGGGGCCAGCAGGACAAGCAGCCGGACAAGGCTGCGCAGGACAAGGGGCAGGACAAGGGCCAGGAGAAGTTAAAGGACACCCAGCAGGACGACGGCGACGAGGGCAGCCGCCGCAACCGCCGGCGCCGCGGGCGCGACCGCAACCGCAGCGGGCTGCGCAACGAGCCCGACACCCAGATCCTCGAGGACGACGTCCTGGTCCCGGCCGCGGGGATCCTCGATGTGCTGGACAACTACGCGTTCGTGCGCACCAGCGGCTACCTGGCCGGCGCCGAGGACGTCTATCTCTCCCTGTCCATGGTCCGCAAGTACGGCCTGCGCCGCGGCGACGCCGTCGTGGGCCAGGTGCGGCAGCCTCGCGAGGGGGAGCGGCGGGAGAAGTTCAACCCGATGGTCCGCATCGACAGCGTCAACGGCGCCGAGCCCGACACCGCGCGTGAGCGCGTCGACTTCGGCGACATGACCCCGCTGCACCCGAGCGAGCGGATCCGGCTGGAGACCGGAGCCGACGACGTCGCCGGCCGGGTCATCGACCTGGTCGCGCCGATCGGCAAGGGCCAGCGCGGCCTGGTGATCTCCCCGGCACGGGCCGGGCGGACCCAGGTCCTGCACTCCCTGGCGGAGTCGATCAGCGCCAACCACCCCGAGTGCCATCTCATGGTGGTGCTGGTGGACGAGCGGCCCGAGGAGGTCACCGACTACCAGCGCTCGGTCAAGGGCGAGGTGATCGCCTCGACCTTCGACCGGCCGGCGGGGGACCACACGGCGATCGCCGAGCTGGCGATCGACCGGGCCCGGCGCCTGGTCGAGCTGGGGCACGACGTCGTGGTGCTGGTCGACGGCATCACCCGCCTGGGCCGCGCCTACAACCTGACCGCGCCCGCCAACGGCCGGACGCTCGCGGCCGGTGTGGACGCCAACGCGCTCTACCACCCGAAGCGGTTCTTCGGCAGCGCCCGGGCGCTCGAGGGCGGTGGGTCGCTCACCATCATCGCGACCGCCACCGTGGACAGCGGCTCCCCGGTCGACGAGCTGATCTTCGAGGAGATCCGCGACACCGCGAACATGGAGCTCTGGCTGCGCAGCGACGCCGCGGAGATGGGGCTCTTCCCGGCCGTCGACCTGGCCCGCTCCGGCACCCGCCACGAGGACCAGCTGCGGGCGGCCGCCGAGGTCCCGGTGGTCCGGACGCTGCGTCGCCGGGCTGCCGGCGAGGACGGTGCGGGGCAGCTGGAGCAGCTGCTCGACGCCGTACGCCAGACCTCCGGGAACGAGGCCCTGGTCGCCCGGCTTCCCCGCGGCTGAGCGCCCTCGCGCCGGGGAATGCCGCGATTCGTCGTGGCGTTGACCCGACTGGCAGAATCACGCAATGGTTCCGGTTCACGTCGCGACTCCCGCGGCGACCCGGCGACCCGAGAGAGGACACCATGAAGAAGGACATCCACCCGAACTACGGGAACACCGAGGTGCGCTGCACCTGCGGTAACACGTTCACCACCCGCAGCACCGCCGAGAGCGGCGTCATCAACGCCGACGTCTGCTCGCAGTGCCACCCCTTCTACACCGGCAAGCAGAAGATCCTCGACACCGGTGGTCGCGTGGCCCGCTTCGAGGCCCGCTACGCGAAGAAGGCTGCGGAGAAGAAGTAACCCCGCCCCATGTTCGACGCTGTCGAGGGGCTCAGGCGCGAGCATGCGGAGCTGGAGGGCCGGCTGGCCGACCCCGCGGTGCATGCGGACCAGCAGCTGGCCAAGCGCCTGAACCAGCGGTACGCCGAGCTGTCCGCCATCGTCGACTCCTGGTCGCAGTGGCGGCAGCTCGGCGACGACGCTGAGGCTGCGCGCGAGCTGTCCCGCGAGGACCCGGCCTTCGCCGAGGAGGCGGAGTCGCTGGACGCCCGGCGTGAGGCCGCCGCCGAGAGGCTGCGCCGCCAGCTGGTGCCGCGCGACCCCGCCGACGCCAAGGACGCGCTGCTGGAGATCAAGTCCGGCGAGGGCGGCGAGGAGTCGGCGCTGTTCGCCGGCGACCTGCTGCGCATGTACACCCGGTACGCCGAGCAGCGCGGGTGGAGCGTCGAGGTGCTGGACTCCACGCCGTCGGACCTGGGCGGCTACAAGTCGGTGACCGCCGCGGTCAAGGCGCGTGGCACCAGCGAGCCGGGACAGGCGCCGTACGCCCTGCTCAAGTTCGAGGGCGGCGTGCACCGGGTCCAGCGGGTGCCGGTCACCGAGTCCCAGGGGCGCGTGCACACGTCGGCCGCCGGCGTGATGGTGATGCCGGAGGCCGAGCAGATCGACGTGCAGATCGACGAGAACGACCTGCGCATCGACGTCTACCGGTCGTCCGGCCCCGGCGGCCAGAGCGTCAACACCACCGACTCCGCCGTCCGCATCACCCACCTGCCCAGCGGCATCGTGGTGAGCTGTCAGAACGAGAAGTCGCAGCTGCAGAACCGTGAGCAGGCGCTCCGGATCCTGCGCGCCCGGCTGCTGCAGGCCGCCCAGGACGCCGCGGACGCCGAGGCCAGCGAGGCGCGGCGCAGCCAGGTGCGGACGGTGGATCGCTCCGAGCGGATCCGCACCTACAACTTCCCGGAGAACCGGATCTCCGACCACCGCACCGGATACAAGGCGCACAACCTGGACCAGGTGCTCGACGGGGGCCTGGAGCCGGTGCTGGAGTCCTGCGTCGAGGCCGACCTCGCGTCCCGCCTCGAGGCGCTGGAGCAGTGACGGAGGTCCGGCGGCTGCTGGCCGTGGCGTCGGCCCGCCTCCGCGCGGCCGGGGTGGGCTCCCCGGAGCACGACGCCGCCGAGCTGCTCGCCCATGTCCTGGGCACCACCCGCGCCGGCCTGGTCGTGGCGGGCGACCCGAGCGCCGAGCAGGAGCGGGAGTACGACGCCCTGGTCGCTCGCCGGGCCGCGCGCGAGCCACTCCAGCACCTCACGGGCGTGGTGGGGTTCCGGCACGTCGAGCTGGCGGTCGGACCCGGCGTGTTCGTGCCGCGTCCGGAGACCGAGCTGCTGGCGGGGTGGGCGATCGAGCGGGCCCGGGACCTGGCCGCCCCGGTGGTGGTCGACCTCGGCACCGGCTCGGGCGCGATCGCCCGGGCGGTGCTGGACGAGGTGCCGCACGCGCGCGTGCACGCGACCGAGCTGGACGAGGACGCCCTGGCCTGGGCGCGCCGCAACCTCGAGGGGACCGGCGCCGACGTGAGACACGGGGACCTCGCCCACGCGTTCCCCGACCTCGACGGGTCGGTCGACGTCGTCGTCTCGAACCCGCCGTACATCCCGCTCGAGGCCTGGGAGTCGGTGGCGCCCGAGGCCCGCGACCACGACCCGCACCTGGCCCTGTTCAGTGGGGAGGACGGCCTGGATGCGATGCGCGTGCTGGAGCGCACGGCCGCACGGCTGCTGCGGCCCGGGGGAGTGGTGGGCGCCGAGCACGCCGACGTGCAGGGCGCGTCGGCTCCGGCCGTCTTCGCCTCCGCGGGCCGGTGGCGCGACATCGCCGACCACCGAGACCTCGCGGGTCGACCGCGCTTCGTGACGGCGAGGCTGGCACGATGACCGGCGTGAGCGAGATCTGGTCCACCACCTCTGAGGAGGAGCGGGAGGAAGCCGTCGCTGCGGCCGCGCAGGCCGTACGTCGCGGCCGGCTGGTCGTCCTCCCGACCGACACCGTCTACGGCATCGGGGCCGACGCCTTCGACCCGGCCGCGGTGCGCGCGCTCCTGAAGGCGAAGGGTCGCGGGCGCGACATGCCCCCGCCGGTGCTCATCTCCGCGGCCTCGACCGTGAACGCGCTCGTCGTGGACCTCGCCGAGTACGCTCGCGCGCTGACCGAGCGGTTCTGGCCGGGGGCCCTGACGCTCGTCGGTCGTCAGCAGCAGTCCCTGCAGTGGGACCTGGGGGACACCCGCGGGACCGTCGCGGTGCGGATGCCCGACGACGCCCTGGCCCTGGAGCTGCTGGAGCGCACCGGGCCGCTCGCGGTGAGCTCGGCGAACGCCACCGGCGAGCCCGCGGCCACCACGGCCGAGGAGGCGCAGCGGCAGCTCGGCGACTCGGTCAGCGTCTACGTCGATGGTGGGGCGTCTCCGGGCGGGGAGCCCTCGACGATCCTCGATATGACCGGCGACCGGCCGCGGGTGCTGCGTCTCGGCGCGATCTCGGTCGCCGAGCTCAACGAGGTGCTGGATCCGTTGGGTGCCTCGATCGCCGACGAGCAGCCGCCCGACGACCGGCCCACCGACCTGGAGGAGTAGGTGCGGGAGTATCTGCTGGTCTTCCTGGTCGCCGCCGCGACGACGTACCTGCTCACCGTCATCGCGCGGGAGATCGCGATCCGCACTGGTGCCACGGCTGCGGTCCGCGACCGCGACGTGCACGACGAGCCGATCCCCTACCTCGGCGGGCTGGCGATGCTGGGCGGGCTGGTCGCGGCCTACCTGGTCGCCACGCAGCTGCCCTTCCTCTCGCTGGATCCCTCCGTACACAAGACCGCGGGCACGGTGGTGGTCGCGGGTGCCCTGATCTGCGGTGTCGGGGTCCTCGACGACATCTTCGAGCTGGATGCGCTCACCAAGTTCGGCGGCCAGCTCGTCGCGGCCGGCTACCTGGTGATCAACAACATCCAGTACGCCTTCTTCATCACCCCCAGCGGCAGCCAGCTCTCGTTGGACGCGCTGCAGGGCGGTCTGCTGACCGTGCTGATCGTGGTGGCCACCGTCAATGCGGTGAACTTCATCGACGGACTGGACGGTCTCGCCGCCGGCGTGATCGGTGTCGGCGCCGTGGCGTTCTTCCTCTACTGCTACCAGCTCTCGGCGATCAACCATGTGAGCCTGGCGACCACCGGTGCGCTGCTGGCCGCGGCGCTCGCGGGCGCGTGCGCGGGGTTCCTGCCGCACAACTTCTACCCGGCCCGGCTCTTCATGGGGGACTCGGGCTCGATGCTGCTCGGGCTGGTGCTCGCCGCGAGCGCGATCACCCTCACCAGCAGGTTCCCGGCGACCGACCTGGACGGCGGCGCGTCGCTCACCTCGAGCTTCCTGCCGATCTACCTGCTGCCGGCGCTCCTGCCGATCTCCATCCTGATCGTCCCGCTGGCCGACCTGGTGCTCGCCGTGGTCCGGCGCACCCGGGCCGGGCGGAGCCCCTTCGCCCCGGACAAGCAGCACCTGCACCATCGGATGCTGGAGATCGGGCACTCCCATCGCAGGGCGGTGCTGATCATGTGGGCCTGGGCCGGGATGATCGGCTTCGGCATCGTCCTGGTCAGCCTCTACTCCGGACCCCGGATGTGGGTGACCCTGACCGCCATGGTCGTGCTGACCCTGGGGGCGACGTTCGTGCTCCCGGTGCTGCAGAAGCCCTCCCTGCCGGAGGCGCTACAGCCGCCGGAGCCGGGGGAGCGGGAGTCGGATTCGCCCGCGCCGTGACGCTTGTGATAGTTTTCACGAGCGCTCCCCGGAGCGCGATCCAGCCCCCGAGATCAAGGCCGCCGAGATGACGACCGAGACCCGCAGCAGCCGCCCGGCCACCGGTGCCGCCGTGCTGGCCCGGGCCGCCGTACTGGCCGTTCTGGCCGGGGTCGCCCTCGGAGTGCTGGGTGCGGTGATCGGCGGCTCGCCGGCCCTGATGGCCGCGCTCGCCGGGACCGCGCTGGCCGCGCTGGTGCTCTTCGGCGGCAGCCTCGCCGTGGAGGTCGTGTCGTCGGCGATGCCCGCCGCCTCGCTGCTGGTGGCGCTGATGACGTTCCTGGTGCAGATGGTGCTGATGGGGCTGACCTTCCTGGTCGTCTCGCGCTCGGAGACCATCGGCCGGACCCTCGACACGGCCTGGATCGGCCTCGGTGTCCTCGCGGTGACGCTGACCTGGATGGTGGCCCACGTGGTGCTGACCATGCGTCGCCGGATCCCGGTCTACGAGCTGCCGGAGGGGGGTCGGTGATGGCGGTGCGCGACTGCTATCGTCCCGTTTGCGATGGCTCGAACGACACGCCCGTCCGGTACCTCGGAGGATCGCCCGGTGGGCGACCCTTGGCAGGCCTTCGGGTACGTCGTGGCGGGGGTCGCCGTGTACGGACTGATCGGCTGGCTGCTGGACCGCTGGCTGGGAACGCCGTTCCTGGTGCTGGTCGGCATCCTCGTCGGCGCCGCGCTAGGGCTCTACATGACGTACGCACGGTTCATCAAGCAGTGACCAGACCACAGGAGACGGTGTGAGTTCGACGGGCATGAGGATCCTGACGGCCGAGGGCAGTGGAGGCTTCCAGGCCCCGGGCCCGAGCAGCTTCGAGCTGCCGCCGGTCTTCGAGATCGCCGGCTTCGGCTTCACCAAGCCGATGCTGCTGCTGATCCTCTCCGCCGTGTTGATCGCCGGGTTCTGCATCGCCGCCTCCCGCAGCGAGAAGATGGTGCCGGGCCGCCTGCAGTTCGCCGGGGAGACCGTCTACGGCTTCGTGCGCAACCAGATGGCGCGGGACAATATCGGCAGCGAGCACTTCATGAAGTTCGTGCCCTACCTGTTCACCCTGTTCATGTTCATCCTGGTGAACAACTACTACGGGATCATCCCGTTCCTGCAGTTCCCGAGCTTCTCCCGGATCGGCTTCATCGTCCCGCTCGCGCTGCTGTCCTGGTTCATCTACCTGGGCGCCGGCATGTGGAAGCACGGCGTGCTCGGCTACTTCAAGCACGCCACCATGCCCTCCGGCGTCAGCGGCCCGATCCTGCTACTGCTGGTGCCGCTGGAGTTCTTCTCCAACATCATCGTCCGGCCGTTCACGCTGACCCTGCGACTCTTCGGCAACATGTTCGCCGGTCACCTGCTGCTCATCCTCTTCGCCACCGGCGGCGCGGCGCTGATCGCCAGCGGCAACCTGCTCTACGGCGGGGTCGGGGTGCTCTCGTTCGTCCTCGGGATCGGCGTCAGCTTCCTGGAGATGCTGGTCATGTTCCTCCAGGCCTACGTCTTCACCCTGCTCAGCTCGATGTACATCGGGGAAGCGCTCGCCGACGAGCACTGACCCACCACAGATTTCGCCAACAATGCGGCGCGATGGACGCGTCGCCGACGAAAGGAAAAGCCGTGGAAGGCTCCATCAACATGATCGGCCTCGGCCTCTCCGCCATCGGTCCCGGTGTCGGTATCGGCCTGATCTTCGCCGCGTTCATCAGCGGCGTCGCCCGCCAGCCGGAGGCGCAGAGCCGCCTGCAGTCGATCGCCATCCTGGGCTTCGTTCTGGCTGAGGCGCTCTTCATCATCACGGTCGCGCTCGCGTTCGTCCTGCCCATCTGACGTCCCGCCCGCAGAGGGAGATACCCGTGAACAACGTTGTGCTGGCGGCCGAAGGGGCGTACAACCCGGTCCTGCCGGTCGTCTCGGAGATCGTGCTGGCGCTGATCGTCTTCGCGATCCTGTTCTTCGTCGTCCGCAAGTTCGTCGTACCCAGCTTCGAGAAGACGTTCGCCGACCGCACCCAGGCAATCGAGGGTGGCCTGGCGGAGGCCGAGACCAAGCAGGCCGAGGCCGACCAGCGCCTCGCCGAGTTGGAGAAGCAGCTGGGCGACGCCCGGCACGAGGCCGCGCGCATCCGCGAGGAGGCCCGCGAGCAGGGTGCCCAGATCGTCGCCGAGATGCGCCAGCAGGCCCAGACCGAGCACGCTCGGATCCTGGACCAGGGCAAGGCGCAGATCGAGGCCGAGCGCCAGCAGGCGGTCACCCAGCTGCGGGCCGAGGTCGGCACGCTGGCCACGGGCCTGGCCGGCCGGATCGTCGGGGAGAGCCTGGACGACGACGCGCGGCAGAGCCGCGTGGTCGAGCGCTTCCTGGCCGACCTGGAGAACGACGGCGGGCGGGTCAACTGATGATGCGTGGCGCCTCTGCCGAAGCCCAGGCCCTGCTGGCCGGGAAGCTCGACGATGTCCTGTCGGGGTCCGCGGACCAGGCGGGCACGATCGGCACCGACCTGTTCGCCGTGGCCGGGCTGCTGCGCTCCGAGCCCTCGTTGCGCCGGGTGTTGACCGACGTGTCCGTGCCGGGTGAGGCGAAGGAGGCGCTGCTGCGTCGGGTGCTCGAGGGCAAGGTGTCCGCACCCGCTCTCGACCTGGCGGCCGCGGGTGCCCAGCAGCGCTGGACCGCCACCCGGGACCTCGCCGACGCGCTGGAGCGTCTCGGCGTGATCGCGGTGGTGCGGTCCTCGGGCGAGTCCGTGGACCAGCTCGAGACCGAGCTCTTCGAGGTGGGCCGCCTGGTCTCGCACACCCCCGAGCTCCGCGACGCCCTCTCGGACCCGGCCCGCAGCCAGGCCGACAAGCGTTCGCTGGTCCGGAACCTGCTGGAGGGCAAGGCGCAGCTGGCGACCGTGGCCCTGACCGAGCAGGCGCTCGCCGGCAGCTACCGCACCGTGGGGCTGGCGCTGGAGGACTACCAGAAGGTGGCCGCGGAGATCCGTGGCCAGGGCGTGGCGACCGTGCGGGTGGCTCGGCCCCTCTCCGACGCGGACCGGCAGCGGCTGGCCGATGCCCTGTCGCGTCAGTACGACCGCCCGGTGCACCTCAATGTCGTCGTGGATCCCTCGGTCATGGGCGGGATCCGGGTCGAGATCGGCGACGACGTCATCGACGGGACGGTGGCCAGCCGCCTCGACAACGCCCGCCGCAAGCTGGCCGGCTGACCTAGAACCTTTCGAGCAGAGCAGACAAGAGACGAGGAATTGAGATGACGGAGCTTTCGATCCGTCCGGAGGAGATCCGGGACGCGCTGCAGCGCTTCGTATCCGACTACAAGCCGGAGACCGCCACCAAGGAGGAGGTCGGCACCGTCGCCGAGGCGGCGGACGGCATCGCTCAGGTGACGGGCCTGCCGTCGGTCATGGCCAACGAGCTGCTCGAGTTCGAGGACGGCACGCTCGGGCTGGCCCTGAACCTGGACACCCGCCAGATCGGTGTCGTGGTCCTGGGCGACTTCGACAACATCGAGGAGGGCCAGACGGTCCGCCGTACCGGCGAGATCCTCTCCGTCCCGGTCGGCGACGGCTACCTCGGCCGGGTCGTGGACCCGCTGGGCAACCCGATCGACGGCCTCGGTGAGATCGACCCGATCTCCGGCCGCCGCGCGCTGGAGCTGCAGGCGCCCACCGTGGTGCAGCGGCAGTCGGTGCACGAGCCGCTGGCGACCGGCATCAAGGCGATCGACTCGATGACCCCGATCGGCCGCGGCCAGCGCCAGCTCATCATCGGCGACCGCGCGACGGGCAAGACCACCATCGCGATCGACACGATCATCAACCAGAAGCAGTACTGGGACTCCGGCGACCCGGAGAAGCAGGTGCGCTGCATCTACGTCGCGATCGGTCAGAAGGGCTCCACCATCGCCTCCGTGCGGGGTGCCCTCGAGGAGGCCGGCGCGCTGGAGTACACCACCATCGTCGCCTCCCCGGCCTCGGACTCCGCCGGCTTCAAGTACCTCGCGCCCTACACCGGGTCCGCGATCGGCCAGCACTGGATGTACGACGGCAAGCACGTCCTCATCGTCTTCGACGACCTCACCAAGCAGGCCGAGGCCTACCGCGCCGTGTCGCTGCTGCTGCGCCGCCCGCCGGGCCGCGAGGCCTACCCGGGTGACGTGTTCTACCTCCACTCGCGGCTGCTGGAGCGCTGCGCGAAGCTCTCCGACGAGCTGGGTGCCGGCTCGATGACCGGCCTGCCGATCATCGAGACCAAGGCCAACGACGTCTCGGCGTTCATCCCGACCAACGTCATCTCGATCACCGACGGGCAGATCTTCTTGCAGTCCGACCTCTTCGCGGCCAACCAGCGGCCCGCGATCGACGTCGGCGTCTCGGTCTCCCGCGTCGGCGGCGCGGCCATGACCAAGGCGATGAAGTCGGTCACCGGCTCGCTCAAGGTCGACCTGGCGCAGTTCCGCGCGATGGAGGCGTTCGCGATGTTCGCCTCCGACCTCGACGCGGCCTCCCGCCAGCAGCTGGACCGCGGACAGCGGCTGATGGCGCTGCTCAAGCAACCCCAGTACTCGCCGTACCCGCTGGACGAGATGACCGTCTCGATGTGGCTGGGCACCACCGGCCGCCTCGACGTCGTCCCGACCGACGACGTCCTGCGCTTCGAGCACGAGTTCCTCGACTACCTGCGTCGCAGCCACGAGGGCATCCTCGCCGGCATCCGGGAGACCACCCAGTTCCCCGACGACGCCCAGGAGGAGATGGCTCGCGCCTACGACCAGTTCCTCGACCAGTTCGAGACCTCCGACGGCCAGCGGATCAAGGCCGGCCACGAGGAGCACGAGGCTCTCGAGGACGAGGACGTCGAGCAGGAGCAGATCGTCAAGCAGAAGCGGGCGTGACCCATGGCTGTATCGCTGCGTGAGTACCGCGCGCGGATCCGATCGACGGAGTCGATGAAGAAGATCACGCGCGCCATGGAGCTCATTGCTGCGTCCCGCATCATCAAGGCGCAGCAGCGAGCTCAGGCGGCAGCGCCGTACGCCCGTGAGCTGACCCGTGCGGTCTCGGCGGTGGCGACGTTCTCCAACGTGGAGCACGCGCTCACCACCGAGCCGGAGGACCCGAAGCGTGCCGCGGTGCTGATCGTGACCTCCGACCGTGGCCTGGCGGGCGCCTACTCCGCCAGTGTCATCAAGGAGGCCGAGCGCCTGGTCGAGAAGCTGCGGGCCGACGGTCGCGAGGTGGACCTCTACCTCACCGGCCGCAAGGGCGAGGCGTACATGAAGTTCCGCCAGCGCCCCGTGGTCCGCGCGTGGACCGGCTTCTCCGACCAGCCGACGTACGACGTGGCGCGGGAGATCGGCGAGACGCTGATCTCGGCCTTCCTCACCGAGGACGGCGAGGAGAGCGACCTGGACGTCCCGGGCGTCGACGAGGTGCACGTGGTCTACACGCGCTTCCGCTCGATGCTCAGCCAGGAGCCCACCGCCGTACGCCTGCTGCCGCTCGAGGTCGTCGAGGGGGAGGAGCCGCCCGCCGATGGCGAGCTGCTGCCGCTTTATGAGTTCGAGCCGTCGCCGGAGGAGGTGCTGGACCTGCTGCTGCCGCAGTACGTCCAGAGCCGCATCTTCTTCGCCCTCCTGCAGGCGGCCGCCTCCGAGCTGGCCGCGCGGCAGAAGGCGATGAAGTCCGCCACGGACAACGCCGACGAGCTCATCAAGAAGTACAAGCGAATCGCCAACCAGGCCCGCCAGGCTGGCATTACCCAGGAAATCAGCGAGATCGTCGGTGGCGTGAACGCCCTTGCCGACGCCCAAGCCGGGAGTGAGTGAGAGACATGACCGCAACTGTCGAAGAGACCGTCGGCACCAACGAGGGCGGCGGCACTGGCCGGATCGCCCGGGTCATCGGCCCGGTCGTGGACATCGAGTTCCCGACCGACCAGATGCCCGACATCTACAACGCCCTGACCACCGTCATCGAGCTGGGCGACAACAAGCAGACCATCACCCTCGAGGTGGCCCAGCACATCGGTGACGGCATGGTCCGCGCCATCTCGATGAAGCCGACCGACGGCATGGTCCGCGGTGCGGAGGTGCTGGACACCGGCGACTCGATCCAGGTCCCCGTGGGTGACGCCACGCTGGGTCACGTGTTCGACGTGACCGGCGACGTGCTGAA
Source organism: Nocardioides rotundus (assembly GCF_019931675.1). Classification (GTDB taxonomy): domain Bacteria; phylum Actinomycetota; class Actinomycetes; order Propionibacteriales; family Nocardioidaceae; genus Nocardioides; species Nocardioides rotundus. Next base: position 2,285,035 of record NZ_CP082922.1, on the reverse strand, counting down.
CCTCGAGGAGGGCGAGCAGCTCGAGGTCGACGAGCGGTGGAGCATCCACCGCAAGGCCCCCGCCTTCGACCAGCTGGAGTCGAAGACCCAGATGTTCGAGACCGGCATCAAGGTCATCGACCTGCTGACGCCCTACGTGCAGGGCGGCAAGATCGGCCTGTTCGGCGGCGCCGGCGTGGGCAAGACCGTGCTCATCCAGGAGATGATCGCCCGCGTGGCCCGCGACCACGGCGGTGTGTCGGTGTTCGCCGGTGTGGGCGAGCGGACCCGTGAGGGCAACGACCTCATCGCCGAGATGACCGAGGCGGGCGTGTTCAGCCAGACCGCCCTGGTCTTCGGCCAGATGGACGAGCCGCCGGGCACCCGGCTGCGTGTCGCGCTCTCCGCGCTCACCATGGCGGAGTACTTCCGCGACGTGAAGAACCAGGACGTGCTGCTGTTCATCGACAACATCTTCCGGTTCACCCAGGCCGGCTCGGAGGTCTCCACCCTGCTGGGCCGGATGCCCTCCGCGGTGGGCTACCAGCCGAACCTGGCCGACGAGATGGGTCAGCTGCAGGAGCGGATCACCTCGACCCGTGGTCACTCGATCACCTCGATGCAGGCGATCTACGTCCCCGCGGACGACTACACCGACCCGGCGCCGGCGACCACCTTCGCGCACCTCGACGCGACCACCGAGCTCTCGCGTGACATCGCGTCGCTGGGCATCTACCCCGCGGTGGACCCGCTGACCTCCACCTCCCGGATCCTCGACCCGCAGTACATCGGCAAGGAGCACTACGACTGCGCCATCCGGGTCAAGCAGATCCTGCAGCGGAACAAGGAGCTCCAGGACATCATCGCCATCCTCGGTGTGGACGAGCTCTCCGAGGAGGACAAGGTGATCGTGGCCCGGGCCCGCCGGATCCAGCGGTTCCTGTCGCAGAACACCTACGTGGCCAAGCAGTTCACCGGCATCGAGGGCTCCACGGTCCCCGTGTCGGAGACCATCGAGGCATTCAACAAGATCGCCGACGGTGAGTACGACCACGTGGCCGAGCAGGCCTTCTTCATGTGCGGCGGTCTGGACGACGTCGAGCGCAAGTGGGCCGAGATCCAGAAGAGCCTCTGACATGGCCGAGAACAACCTCCAGGTCGAGCTGGTCGCAGCCGACCGCCTCGTGTGGTCGGGCGACGCCTCCATGGTGATCGCCCGCACCATCGAGGGGGACATCGGCATCCTGGCCGGCCACGAGCCGACCCTGTCGCTCCTCGTCGACGGTGTGGTGGACATCCAGACCGTCGAGGGGGAGACCTGGGTCGCCGCGGTCAGCGCGGGCTTCCTCTCGGTCGCCGGCGACCGGATCTCGATCCTGGCCGAGTACGCCGAGATGTCGCACGACATCGACCTCGAGCAGGCGCGCGCGGAGCTGGAGCGGGCACGCTCCGCCGGCGGGGACGAGGACGAGGCCAACGAGCACGTCGCTCGCGCCCAGGCCCGGATTCGCGCGGCCGAGCGCGCGAAGTAGGCTACTCGCACTGCAGGGTCTGGAGAGGGAGTGATGGATGCCGCCGTGGTGGGCACTGGTGCTCGACATCATCGGCGGAATCCTGCTGCTCGTCCTGCTCTTCGGCATCGCTCTGGTGGTCCGTCGCCGCGCCCTTGAGCGCAACGGCGGCACCTTCGAGCTCAGCTACCGCGTCCGGTCCACCAGGGCCGGGCGCGGTTGGCTTCTCGGCATCGGCCGGTATCAGGGCGAGGAACTGGAGTGGTTCCGGATGTTCTCTCTCGCGCCCCGGCCCAAGCGGGTCTGGCACCGCGCCGACCTCGAGTACGCCGGCCGCCGCGAGCCCACCGGCGCCGAGCAGATCAGCCTCTACGCCGACCACGTCGTCGTCAGCGTCGCCACCGTCGGGGACCACCTCGAGCTGGCGATGAGCCCCGCATCCCTGACCGGTTTCCAGTCGTGGCTGGAGGCGATGCCACCCGGCTCCCGCGGCGTCCGGCCCGGCGACAACCCCACCTCGATGTGACCGCCCGCGCCCGCAACGCCGTCCTGTTGTCGTTCTTCCTCAACGGGTTCGGCTTCGCCACCTGGCTCTCCCGCGTCCCCGAGGCGCGGGGGTCCCTCGGCCTGACCAACGGCCAGCTCGGCCTGCTGCTGCTGGCGATCGCGGCAGGCTCGGTGCTGACCCTGCCCACGACGGGGGCGCTGATCAACCGGTGGGGTGCTGGGACGGTCGTCCGGGGCGGTGTCCTCTTCGACGTGGTCGGGCTGATCGGTGCGGCCGTCGGCGCCGCCGTACTCGAGAGCGTGCCCGTCACCGCTGTGTTCCTGTTCCTCTACGGCTTGGGGGTGGGGAGCTGGGACGTCGGCATGAACGTGGAGGGCGCGGCGGTCGAGCGCCGCGGTGGCCGGACGATCATGCCGTGGTTCCACGCATCGTTCTCCCTGGGCACCGTCACCGCCGCCGGCATCGGCGCGCTCACGACCTGGGCCGGCGTGGGCATGGTGACGCACCTGCTGGCCGCCGCGCTGCTCATCCTGGTCCTCGCGCAGGCGACCACCGGGTGGTTCCTGCCGCGGTCGGCCGAAGCCGAGCCGGGGGAGGAGGACCCCGTACCTCAGCAGGCGGCCTGGCGGGCCTGGCTGGAGCCGCGCACCCTGCTCATCGGGCTGATGGTCTTCGCGCTCGCGATGACCGAGGGCACGGCCAACGACTGGCTGGCGATCGCTCTCATCGACGGGTACGACGTGCCGCACTGGCTCGGGGTCGCCGGCTTCGCCTGCTTCGTCACCGCCATGACCACCGGGCGGATCCTGGGGCCGCCGCTGCTCGACCGGTTCGGCCGGGTGCCGGTCCTGTGGTCCACCATGGCCGCCGCCGCGGTCGGTGTGCTGCTGCTCGTCTACGGCGGTCACCCGGCCCTGGTGGTTCCGGGCATCCTGCTGTGGGGGCTGGGCGCCTCCCTGGGCTTCCCTGTCGGGATGAGCGCGGCCGCCGATGATGAGGCGCATGCGGCGGCACGGGTCAGCGTCGTGTCGACGATCGCGTATACGGCGTTCCTCGCCGGCCCGCCCTTCCTCGGGTTCGTCGCCGATCAGGTGGGTGCGCTGCACTCCCTGCTGGTGGTGGCGATCCTGCTGCTTCCCTCGGCGCTGGTCGTGCCCGCGGCACGAGAGCCGCACTCAACCGGCCCGCGGTAGCTCGGTCCAGGAGATGGTGCGCACCCACCAGCCGGGTGGCACCTCCGGCTGGTCCGGCGCACGGGACTCGTAGCTGAGCCCGGCGGGGGTGTGTGTCACGACGGTGTGCTGCTCGCCGGTGTCGGAGACGACCTCCTGTCGGAAGCCTGCCTCCTTGACGTAGTTGCAGACCTCGCAGAGCCCCTGTCCGTTGTGGGCCGTGGTCGCGCCACCATCGGCTACGCCACGGACGTGGTCACGTTGCTTGACCGCCGCATTGCACCAGGGAGTCCGGCAGACGCCGTGCTCGCGGAGCGCCAGGAACTCGGCCAGCTCCCCGGTGAAGCGGCGGCTCGCCTGCTCCATGGCGACGAGCACTCCGTCCTGGGTGAAGAGCCGGCGTACGAGCGAGCGAACGTTGCGCAGGGCGCCGTTCGCGATGTCCCTGGCGAGAGCGGCTGGGATCGGACCGACATGCTCCAGGATCGCCGGGCCGTCATCGGTGCCGAGCAGTGTCTCGACCGGCATGGTCAGGTTGATCTTGGCGGGCACATGTCCGTCGAACACGGAGCCGGCGAGCGACTCGGCGAGGACGTCGGCCATCACCTGGCCGGTCGTTCGGGGGTCGCCGGCCGCTCGGGCGGTAGCGACGGCTTCGTGCAGGGTCGCCAGGGCGGCGGCGTACTGCTCCGGGGCGAGGTAGGCGGTCAGCTGATGCGTGCCATCGGGGAGGACCCGTCCCACGACGCGCCGGGACTCCCGCACCCGCTCGATCCTTGCCTGCTCCGACGCGTCGTCCACGGCGATGGCCAGCCGACGGACCCGGCGTCGCAGCTTCTCATCGCCGAGGTCGGGGAGGTCGGAGGCCAGCGTGGCATCGACGGTCAGGCGACCCTCGCGGGTGAGCTCCGACGTACCGCGGACGACGATCTCCGCACGTCGCTCCGGGATCTCGCCCCGGGTCAGCGCCGCCCGGGTCTCGGGCAGATCGCGGAGCGCTTCGGCCAGGGTGACCAGGGCGCGGCCGCGATGTGGCGACTCGCGCCGGGCCAACGCGACCTGAGAGCCGACCACCCGCTCCGGCGGCACAGGGCGCCTGCCCGAGCCGGCCGCCTTCTCCGCCTCGCAGCGCTCCCGCTGTCGCTCGGTGAGGTCCTGGGTGAGGGCTGCCTGGCGCGCACTGACCTGGCCCTTCAGACGCTCCAAGGCGTCCAGCTGCTCGTAGACCGCGCGCTCGTCCGGCTCGACCTCCGTCGTCTCCAAGAGCGCGCCGATGGCCAGCAGGTCTGCGGTCGTCAGCCGCATCCGCCGGTCGTCGAACGTGCCCGATGAGGTCATGCCCCACACTCTGGCACCGACCGCCGACAGTCCTACCGTGCCCGGTCGTTCCTCACTTCGAGCGCTCGCCTCCGGTTGTTGGGTCGGCTCACGCTCTCCGTTCGTTCCTCACTTCGAGCGTTCCCCTCCGGTTGTTGGGTCGGCTCACGCTCTCCGTTCGTTCCTCACTTCGAGCGCTCGCCTCCAGGCACCCAGAGAACGTCGCCCCTCTCCACGTTCGCCTGCCGGGCCAGGATGAACAGCAGGTCCGAGAGCCGGTTGAGGTACTTGATCGCCAGCTCGTTCATCGTCTCGCCGTGCACCTCGTGCGCGGCCCAGCCGGCGCGCTCGGCCCGCCGTACCACGGTGCGGGCGACATGCAGCAGCGCCGCCCCCGGCGTACCGCCGTTGAGGATGAAGGAGCGCAGCTTGGGGAGGTCGGCGTTGTACTGGTCGCACCAGGCCTCGAGCCGGTCGATGTAGTCCTGCTCGATCCGCAGCGGCGGGTACTCCGGGTCCGGGACCACCGGCGTGCTCAGATCCGCCCCGACGTCGAACAGGTCGTTCTGTACGTGGGTCAGCACGGCCACGATGTCGTCGGGCAGGCCGCCCTGGGCCAGGGCCACGCCGATGTGCGCATTGGCCTCGTCCACGTCGGCGTAGGCCGCCAGCCGGGGGTCGGTCTTCGGGGTCTGGCTCATGTCCCCGAGCCGAGTCTGACCAGCGTCGCCGGTCCGGGTGTAGATGCGCGTCAGGTTGACCATGGCTGCACCCTAGCGAGCGACGACGGGGCCCTGATCCGACCCGATGGTTGAAACCTCATCAGTCCCATGCGTCACGTTACGGACATCGATCGTCCGGTCCGTCCGGATTCTGACCGAAGCGGCCGACACGCTCAGATAGCGGTCACCCGGGCAACCATTTTCGTGTGTGGCACGTCATAGTGGGTGTGCGAGTCGTTCCGCACGGGGGCGGTGCGGCCGCGGTGAGCCGGAGGGTCTCAGGACTCCGGAGGACGGGGTAACACGATGGAGATGGTGACCGAAGGGCCGGTCTTGGCCCTCGCGGGCGACTTCGACGGCCGCAGCACGCTGGAGGTGCGTACGGCGCTCTACGAGCTGCTGTCGACCTCCGACGCGTCGGAGGTGGTGGTCGACCTGACCGCCGTGCGGTCCGCGGACGTCTCGGCGCTCAAGGTGCTGGCGGTGGCCTCCCTGGCCGCGGGTCGGCAGGGCCGGCACGTCCGCCTGAGGGGATGCGCCCCGGCAGTACGTCGCCTCCTGCACCTCTCCCGCCTCATCCGTGTCGTCGAGGTCGAGCGCGCCGCCGTCAGCGCCTGACTCACCCTTTTCCACAGGCTCCGCCGAGGGGTCGCCTTTCGCCCGCCCATTCCTTAGGGTGTGCCAAATCGGTCTCGGGAAGGGGCGGTGGGGATGAGTGGACGATGGTCGCGCGCGGTGGCCGGTGCAGCGCTGATGCTGATGCTGCCGGCTCTGTCGGCGTGCAACGGGGGCGGGGATCCGGAGTCGGAGGGTACGCCGACCCCGAAGTTCAGCGAGGCGCCGTCGGAGTCGGCCAGTGCGTCGCCGTCGCCGTCCGCGTCTGGGTCCGCTGAGGTTGACCCTCAAACGCCGGAGCAGGTAGTGGAGGCGTTCGTGGCTGGAGTCTCCCGGGCGATCAACACTGGAGATACCTCCGCGTTTATGCGCTTCGTCAAGGGGAAGCGGTGTGGCAACTGCCTGGCGTTGGCACGGAACATTCGGCGTGCCTATTCTTCCGGGCAATCGTTCGAGACATCGGGGTGGGTCGTAGCCACGATGAAGTCCTCAACAACCGACGAAGGCGTTGTGCGTGTCCGGGGGCTTCTAGATATCTCAAGTCAGCGGACACTCGATGCCAGTGGCGAGGTGGTGGATCAATCAGTAGCTGAAACTCGGGATTACTCGTTTGAGGTGGCCAGAGTTGATGGCCAACCCCGCATCACCTACTGGGGCTTGGAACAATGATGCGTCTATTGAGTTTCTTCCTGATGCTCTCGGTGTTCCTTGGGCTGGGCCTGCCCGTTGTTGCGGCCAACGCTGCGGGCTCAGGCGACAAAGTCCCTGTGGGCTCGGACGATAAGAACAATCGCCTCCTCGCGAACCTCAATCAGAATCGGGGTGTCCAAGATTCAGATTCAAGTGGCGAGACTGCGAGTCCACCTCCGAGTGAATCATCCGAAACTTCAACTTCGCGGTCCGGGTCTGGCGGTTCGGCAGCTCCAATTATTCCCACCGTCGACCTAGGGAACCAACTTCTCACCGGCTTCTGCGGGGGTGTTAACGGTACGTCGGCGCAGTGCCTGCCTTCGGAGCCGGCGCCGGCTGCGCCGGCGGCAGTCGTGCCGGTGGCGGCGCCTGCGCCGGCGCGTCCGCAGTTGACGATGTGGATCGTTCAGCGCGCGTTTGCGGAGGTGCCGGTGCCGCCCTCGGAGATCGACGTACAGCCGCCGGATGGCGAGACGTTGGTGAACTTCCCGACGATCTTCTCTACGCAGGCTGCGGAGTTCACCGAGTCGCTGGTGTTGCTGGGTTATCGGGTGGACCTGCGGATCAGTCCGGCGTCCTACACCTGGGTGCATGGCGACGGCACCACGCAGACCACGGACAGTGCGGGGCGGGCGTGGAGCAAGGGGGTGCCGATGAGTGAGTACATCTCTCATGAGTACGAGAAGACGGCGAAGGGCTTAGGCGTGCGGGTCGATGTCACCTGGACGGCGGACTTTCGCGTCGACGGGGGAGCGTGGCAGCCGGTCGACGGCACGGTGGCGGTGACGGGTCCCGAGGAGCAGCTCGACGTGCTGGAGGCCGACCCACTGCTGGTGGCCGACCGGTAAGGCTGTCCGAGATCATGCGCGCAGCCTTCGTGGTGCTTGGATTGGCGCTGACTGGTTGCGTCCAGGACGGGAACGGGGCCACGAAGGGCGAGGCCACCACCGCTCTGGCTCCGGCCAGTGTGTCGGCTGAGGGCCGTGCTTCCAGATCTCATGATGAAGGGCTGAGGACCGTCAAGGTCGTTGCGCGGAACTTCGTGTCCGCCGTAGGTGGGGCCATCAACTCTGGTGATACCGATCGATTCTTGTCATTGACCAACGGCAACTGCACCACGTGCAATGCCGTCGCTGAGAAGATCAGGAAGACTTACGGGGGCGAAGGGTATGCCCGCTCCGCTGGCTGGCGGGTCGTGACGGCAAAGGTGCAGAGCGCCGCACCAGGCGGGTTCTTCTCTACGGGGAGATGACCCTCGGCCGCCAGAAGATCTTCGACGGTGAAGGCAACGTGTACCGAGTAGATCCAGCTCTGGTGTACCGCTACCAGTTGCTGATCAAGGATTCAGCCGATGGATGGAGAGTTGCCGGCTGGGACATGGAGCCGCGCTGACGGTCAGGGATGGTCTGGCTTGTCCACAGGCTCCCTGGAAGGGGTCGCCATTCGTCACGCCATTCCTTAGGGTGAGCAGATCGATCTCGGGAAAGGGGCGGTGGGGATGAGTGGACGATGGTCGCGCGCGGTGGCCGGTGCGGCGCTGATGCTGGCGCTGCCGGCTCTGTCGGCGTGCAACGGGGGCGGGGATCCGGAGTCGGAAGGTACGCCGACCCCCAAGTTCAGCGAGGCGCCTTCGGAGTCGGCGAGTGCGTCGGCGTCGGCATCAGGACCTGCTCCCGGCCCAGTGACGCCCAAGCAGATTGCCAAGGCGTACCTCCGTGAACTGTCGCGCGGTATCAACGAGGGCGAGGTAGATGGCTTCCTCAATTACACAAATGGCGCTTGCATAAACTGCCAATCTGTCGCAGATGGGATCGAGCAGCGCTACGGATCCGGAGGCAGCATGAAAAATTCCTCTGGTTGGCAGTTGGTTTCCTTCCAGAAATTGGGCGCCGCCCCCGATGGTCCAGGAACTGTTTACACCTCGACGGTTGACATTGGCAGCCAGCAATCCCTAGATGCCAGCGGCAGTATTGTCCAGCAGTCGCAGGCAAGTACGGAGACATTCATCTTCCTGTTTCGTCGCGTTGACGGAGAGTTGAAGATCGCGGGCTGGGACGTAAAATGAAGGCGTTCGTAGTTCTTGGCACTTGCCTCGCAATGGCGGCGCTGACCAATCCCGTATTCGCGGTCGAAGGTGACGTTTCGGTGAATGACGGGCAGAACGAACTCATTACGCGGCTTCACGAGCGTTCCACGGTAACGTTGCCACCCATCCCGCAGCCACCCGTCCCGCAGCGACCCAGTGCTACGACGCAAGCTCCGGAAGGAAGTGATTCGTCCGAATACTCTCCTGCCCCATACGTGTTTAGTCCGAGCGACGTTCCAGTACGGAACGAAGTCCTAAACATGTTCTGTGAAGACAGTGTGCGGGATCTTTGCCGTGATGTTGTGGTTCCTGGCTATGTGCTTGAGCAAGTCGAAGAACCCGTCCCCCAGGTGCCGGTTGCGGCGCCTGCGCCGGCGCGTCCGCAGTTGACGATGTGGATCGTTCAGCAGGCGTTTGCGGAGGTGCCGGTGCCGCCCGCGGAGATCGACGTACAGCCGCCGGACGGCGAGACGCTGGTGAACTTCCCGACGATCTTCTCCACGCAGGCTGCGGAGTTCACCGAGTCGCTGGTGTTGCTGGGTTATCGGGTGGACCTGCGGATCAGTCCGGCGTCCTACACCTGGGTACACGGCGACGGCACCACGCAGACCACGGACAGTCCGGGGAGGGCGTGGAGCAAGGGGGTGCCGATGAGTGAGTACATCTCCCATGAGTACGAGAAGACGGCGAAGAGCCTGGGTGTGCGGGTCGATGTCACCTGGACCGCGGACTTCCGCGTCGACGGGGGAGCCTGGCAGCCGGTCGACGGCACGGTGGCGGTGACCGGCCCCGAGGAGCAGCTCGACGTGCTGGAGGCCGACCCGTTGCTGGTGGCCGACCGGTAGGGGCTGTGGATAACCGCCGACGCGTGAGCTGAATTCGGGTTAGCGTCGCAGAACAGTCATCTCGGGAAAGGAACCCGCCCATGAAGGTCATGCGGATCCTGTTGGCGCTGCTCGGCGCGCTCCTCGCAGTCGCCGGGATCGTGGGAGCTGCGTACGTCGGACCCGACGACACCGTCGTCCTCGACGAGCACCGGGTCACCGCTGCCCGAGGCGCTCCGCTGGTCACCGTACCGAGCCTGTTCTCCTACGACGACCTGCGGCTGACCGTCCGGGCGAGAAGCGAGGGTCCCGTCTTCCTCGGAGCAGGGGAGCCGGTCGACGTGCGCGACTACGTGCGGGATGCCCGCGTCTTCGAGGTGACCGGCATCAACCGCGACGGCAGCACGCGTGGCGCCCGGGTCAACGGGGAAGCGCTGCCGGTGGCTCCGGAGCGGGTGGGGTTCTGGAGCGAGCAGGCCTTCGGCAGCGGAACGCAGCAGCTTCGGCTGACCGGCGATGAGCCGTTCCAGTTGGTGGTCGCGTCCCAAGGGCGAGCGGACGCTCCGGTCTCGCTGGCCGTTGGTGCCACGCTGCCGGGCCTGTTCTGGGCCTGCCTCAGCGTCGCCGCTGCCGGCCTCCTGCTGCTCCTCGTCGGGCTGCTGTGGGCGCGGTTGCCCCGCCCGGTGCGAATCGGCGCGCCGCTGGTGAGTCTGGCGCTCATCGTGATGGGTGCGGTGGCCGTGACGATGCCGAGCGAGCGTACGTACCGAGACCCGGGGCAAACCGCACTCCGGAAGTCTGACGCGGAGGCGCTCGTGCGTGACTTCGCCGAACGGCGCCGGGAAGCGCGCAAGCGGGGATTTCCTCCTCGCCTCGACGCCACCGCCTGGTCGCGGGCCTTCGCGGGCGCCGCCCTGGAGACGCAGCGAGTCTGGACGCCCCTGTTTCGTGCATTGCCGCAATCCAAACCCTCGATCCGGCGCGACTTCGACACCGATGACGCCTGGCAGCGGCTCAAGGTCCTGGACATGTTCGAAGCGTCCACCGATGCCTTCCCGCGGTACATCGTTGTCGCGCTGCGGACCGTCCCCGAGCGCAAGGTCGGCAAAGCGGATCGGCGTTGGGCCCGTCGCAACGTGGAACTGGCCGTCTTCATCCAGCGACGTTCCTGGCAGCCGTGGCTGATGGAGGCGTATGTGGACGTACCCAACGCCCAGGTCCCGGATGTGGGAGAGCCTGCTGCTCCCACCGACCAAGTGATCACTCGTGCGCGGCGCGACTTCGAGGCGTTGCAGACGCTGTGGACGGACGATGCCCTCGCCCCACGGCTGCAGTTGGGCAAGGATGCCCGCGAGTTCGCGAGGGCAGAGCGAGACTTGACCCGCGAGGTGGACTTCATCGGCAGGATGGAGCAGGCGGCCTACCCCTACGCGGGCTCGTCGGGGTCGAGTGACCCATGGGTGGTGCCGACCGCGGGCGGCTGGCTGGCCATCGGGTCCGCCCGGGTCGAGGAGAGAGTCTTCGCGAAGCCGGGCATGACCGTGGGCTTCAACCAGCCCTACGCCGCTATCTCCGGTGCGGAGAAGAGCACCAACGTCACTCAGAACCAGCTCGTGACTGCAGCCCTACTGATACCCCGCGACTCCGCGTCGCGCACCCAGGTGATCGGGACCGGGTGGGGCCTGATCGAGGACTGACAACCCATTTCACATGTGGACAACCGCACACGCTCGACCGGTGACCGACCAGTAGGTCCCGCCGTACCCTGCTGGAATGACTGACAAGGACGCCGGACAGCACGAAGCGGCCATCCCGGAGCGCCCGCAGAAGGATCGCCCCTGGGTGATGCGCACCTACGCCGGGCACTCCACGGCCACGGCGTCCAACGAGCTCTACCGCGGCAACCTCGCCAAGGGCCAGACCGGGCTCAGCGTGGCCTTCGACCTGCCCACGCAGACCGGGTACGACCCCCAGGACGCGCTGAGCCGCGGCGAGGTGGGCAAGGTCGGCGTCCCGATCCCGCACCTCGGCGAGATGCGCCGCCTCTTCGACCAGATCCCGCTGGTCGAGATGAACACCTCGATGACCATCAACGCCACCGCGATGTGGCTGCTGGCGCTCTACCAGGTCGTGGCGGAGGAGCAGAACCCCGACGCGACCCCGGAGGAGGTCGCCGGGCAGCTCGCCGGGACGACGCAGAACGACATCATCAAGGAGTACCTCTCCCGCGGCACCTACGTCTTCGGCCCGGAGCAGTCGCTGCGCCTGACCGCCGACACGATCGCCTACACGGTCAACCAGATCCCCAAGTGGAACCCGATCAACATCTGCAGCTACCACCTGCAAGAGGCGGGGGCGACGCCGACGCAGGAGATCGCCTACGCCCTCGGCACCGCTATCGCCGTCCTCGACCAGGTGAAGAACTCCGGCCAGGTCGCCGACGAGGACTTCGGCAAGGTCGTCGGCCGGATGTCGTTCTTCGTCAACTCCGGCGTCCGCTTCGTCGAGGAGGTCTGCAAGATGCGGGCCTTCACCCAGCTGTGGGACGAGATCACCCAGGAGCGCTACGGCGTCGAGGACCCGAAGATGCGCCGGTTCCGGTACGGCGTCCAGGTGAACTCCCTCGGCCTGACCGAGTCCCAGCCGGAGAACAACGTCCAGCGGATCGTCCTGGAGATGCTGGGTGTGACCCTCTCCAAGGACGCGCGCGCCCGCGCCGTCCAGCTCCCCGCGTGGAACGAGGCGCTCGGCCTGCCGCGGCCGTGGGACCAGCAGTGGTCGCTGCGCCTGCAGCAGGTGCTCGCCTTCGAGTCCGACCTGCTGGAGTACGACGACATCTTCGACGGCAGCCACGTGATCGCGGCCAAGGTCGACGAGCTGAAGCAGGGCGCCCGCGCCGAGATGGACCGCGTGCAGGCGATGGGCGGAGCGGTCGCCGCGGTCGAGTCCGGCTACATGAAGCAGGAGCTGGTGAGCGCGCACGCCGCGCGCCGGGCGCGGATCGAGGCCGGCGAGGAGATCATCGTCGGGGTCAACAAGTTCGAGACCACCGAGCCCTCGCCCCTGACCGCCGACCTGGACGCGGCGATCCAGACCGCCGACCCCGAGGCCGAGGCGGCCGCGATCCGCTCGGTGGAGGAGTGGAAGGCGCAGCGCGACGAGCAGGAGGTGGAAGAGGCGCTGGCACGGCTGGCGGCCGACGCCAAGACCGACACCAACCTGATGGAGGCGACTCTGGCCTGTGCCCGTGCCGGGGCGACGACCGGCGAGTGGGCCGGCACCCTGCGCGGCGTGTTCGGCGAGTTCCGTGCCCCGACGGGTGTCGGTGGCGCGGTCGGGGTGGCCGAGGCCGGCGCCGAGCTCGCCGCGGTGCGGCAGCGGGTCAAGGAGACCGGCGACGAGCTGGGCGGGCGGCTGCGGCTGCTCGTCGGCAAGCCCGGGCTGGACGGCCACTCCAACGGCGCCGAGCAGGTCGCCGTACGCGCTCGCGATGCCGGCTTCGAGGTGGTCTACCAGGGCATCCGGCTGACCCCGGAGCAGATCGTCGCCGCGGCGGTTGCCGAGGACGTGCACTGCGTCGGCCTCTCGATCCTGTCGGGGTCGCACATGGAGCTGGTGCCGACGGTGCTGGAGGGCCTGCGCGACGCGGGCCTGGAGGACCTCCCGGTGATCGTGGGCGGCATCATCCCCAGCGGCGACGCGCAGCGGCTGATCGACCAGGGGGTCGCCGCGGTCTACACGCCCAAGGACTTCGGCCTGACCGAGATCATGGACGGCATCGTCGATGTGATCCGGAAGGCCAACGACCTAGCCTGAGGGCATGAGAGACCTGCAGTGCCCGATCCGCGTCCTCTTCGTGCGGCATGCGGAGGCCGAGTACGAGTCCGCGCTGCTGGCCGACACCGGCGGCAGCCTCACACCTGTCGGCCGGGAGCAGGCGCGGGAGGTCGGAGAGCGGCTGTACGGCGAGCGGGTCGCGGTGGTGGTGACCAGCGCGATGTCCCGGGCGGTGCAGACCGCCGAGCTGATGGCCGGCGTGCTCGACGCCCATGTGCTGGTGCGCGAGGGCCTGGAGGAGATCGGCTCCGGTGACTTCCGCGGACGGCCCGCCGAGGGCGAGCTCTTCGACGCCACCCTCAACGCCTGGCGCGCCGGCGACCTCGAGGCTCGGGTGCCCGGCGGAGAGTCCGGCCAGGAGGCGGCGGCCCGCGTCTGGACGGTGCTGGACCCCCTGGCCGACCGGTTCCGTGGCGAGACGGTGGTCGTGGTCGGGCACGGCGGCACGATGCTGGCCGCGCTGGTGTCGGCGGGGCTGCAACCCGACGAGGACTTCCGGATCGCCAACGGCGCCGTCCTCGCGGTCGAGGGGGACGGGGACGGCTGGCGTATCCCCGATCACTCTTAGGTTAGGCAACCCTAAAAGGCTGCTACGCTGCGGTGCGTGGGCAAGAAGAAGGTGAAGCTGCCGAAGAGCAAGTGCTGCGTGGACAAGCCGCGCTGCAAGCGCTGCCCCATCCGGATGCTGAAGGAAGGCACCCTCCCGCCGGGGTATACCGTGCACAAGCGCAAGCTCGTCAAGACCAAGAAGCTGTCCAAGGCCGCCTGAGGAGAGACAAGCACGTGCCCACCGAGCGTTTCGCCGCCCAGCTGAACACCCAGATCGGGAACGAGCTGGGTGCGCACAACCAGTACCTCGCCTGCGCGATCCACTACGACGCGGAGACCATGCCGCAGCTGGCCGCGTTCTTCAACCGCCAGGCGATGGAGGAGCGCGACCACGCGATGATGATGGTCCAGTACCTCCTCGACACCGACCAGCCCGTGGACATCCCGGCGATCGAGGCGCAGCAGACGCGGTTCGACGATGTCGTGGCCCCGGTCCGGCTCGCGCTCGAGCAGGAGAAGAAGGTCACCGGCCAGATCAACGCGCTGCTCAAGACCGCCCGCGAGGACGACGACTACGCCTCCGAGCAGTTCCTCCAGTGGTTCATCAAGGAGCAGGTCGAGGAGGTCGCGACGATGAGCGACCTGCTCGCCGTCGCCGAGCGCAACCGCGACGACGTGGAGGACATCGAGGAGTACGTCGCCCGCGAGCTCAGCGACGCGGGGGAGGACCCCACCGCTCCGGCCGCCTTCGGCGCCGACGCCTGAGCCTGCGGCACACTGACCCCATGGGTCAGGTACTCGTGGTCGGCGCCGGCGTGGTCGGCCTGTCGTGCGCCGTACGCCTCCTGGAGGCCGGGCACCGGGTCGACGTCCTGGCCCGCGACCTGCCGCTGGAGACGACCTCCGCGGTCGCGGCGGCGCTCTGGTACCCCTACCTCGCCTTCCCGCAGGAGCGGGTGGCCGCGTGGGGAGAGCGCAGCTACGGCGCCTTCGCCGAGCTTGCGGCAGACGAGACCACCGGGGTCGCGATGCGTCGCGGCACCGAGGTCCATCCGGCCGCGCCACCGGAGCCCTGGTGGGGCGGTGCGGTGCCCGACCTGGAGCGCACGCAGGTGCCCGGGTGGCCGGCCGCCTGGTCCTTCACGGCTCCGGTGGTGGACATGCCGGTCTACCTGCGCTGGCTGACCTCCCGCGTCGAGCAGCTGGGCGGCACGATCACCCGGATGAACCTGTCCAGCCTGCCCCAGGGCCGGGTGGTCGACTGCGCGGGCATCGGCGCCCGCCTGCTGGGCTCGGACGACTCGGTGCAGCCGGTGCGCGGCCAGGTCGTCTACGTCGAGCAGTGGGGCCTGGAGGAGTGGTGGCTGGACGAGGCGGGCCCGACGTACGTCGTCCCGCGCGGCCGCGAGGTCGTCGTCGGCGGCACCGAGGAGCGCGGCGACTGGAGCCGTACCCCCTCGCCGGACACGGCGGCGGCGATCCTGCGGCGAGCCGCACGCCTGGTGCCCGAGGTGGCCGAGGCTCGGGTGCTGCGGCACAAGGTCGGCCTGCGCCCGGCGCGTCCCGAGGTGCGGGTGGAGCGGGTCGGCGACGTGGTGCACTGCTACGGCCATGGCGGCGCCGGCGTGACCCTCTCCTGGGGCTGCGCCGACGAGGTGGCCGAGCTCGTCGGCTAGGACCGGCGGCGAAGCCGAACGATCAGCACGACCGCCGCGACCCCCACGACCAGCCCGATGCTGGCGCCGATGAGGGCTCCCCAGTCGGTGGTGAGCTCCCGCTCGCCGACGAAGACGCCGATCGTCATCAGCGCCATCACCAGGAGGGCCAGCATGATCCGGCCGACCATCTCCTTGAGGAACAGCGAGGTGAAGGACTCGCTGCCCCCGCGCCGGTTGAGCGGGCTCACGTGCCGCACGGCCTGGACGTTTAGCGGCCCGCGGATGTGCGGCCACCGCTCCTCGCCCACCTGCTCCTCGGCCCAGGGCGAGGTGAGCCGGTCGGTGTCGATGCTGAGCAGCACCAGCGGCTCCCCGGCGTCGCGGTAGAAGCGGCGGAAGACCGTCGGCACCTGCTCGCGGTGGGCCGCGTGGATGAACCCCTCGTCCTCGAGGGTCCGTCCCCGCGTCGACGTGGTGTAGGAGCCCGCCTGGCGGGCGGCCTCCCAGTCGGCGCGGGTGGCGATGTGGAACAGGTGCACGCGCGGCATCCTGCCAGAGAGGTCATCCCTCCCAGCGGTAGCCCGTCGGCTCGTCGCCCAGATCGACGATGGCCGCGACCGGCCCGCCGCCCTCGGGGCCCTGGTGGGCCGCCGAGACCGACACGAAGACCGCCGGGTCGCCCGTGACGGCGGCCGTGACCCCGCCGACGCAGGACTTGATCTGCCGGTGCCAGTGCACGTCGGAGTCGTCCAGCATCGCGTTGCGCCGCCCGCGCACGGTGCCGTCCTGGGACGCCTCGCACTTGAGGAAGACGTTGACCAGACGGCCGTCCAGGTCGCTGCTGCGAGGACGGTCCGGCAGGTCCAGCCCGGCCTCCCTGATCGCGGTCCACACCCCCTCGGCGTCCAGGGCGTCCTCCATCACCGAGTGCCCGATCCGGTAGCGCCCGCCGACCCCGGTGGCGTTGCCGACCACCACGACCTGTGCCTGGTCCAGCTCGACGCCGGAGGAGCAGGAGGCCACCGCGGAGTAGAGCTCCCGGTTGTGCATCACGTCGGCGTCGGTGGGCATGTCGATCTCGCCGAGCGCCACGGCGACGCCGAGCGCCGTACACCCGTTGGAGAGGTCCATCGACTCGTGCGTGTGCTCGGTCCACACGGTCTTGCCGCGCGACTTCGCGTCCCGGATGGTGTGGATGGTCAGCAGCGGCGTCTTGGTCTGCACGTAGTGCACGTCGGCGGGGTCGGTGATCCCGGCGCGCTCCATCGCGACCCGCACCGCGTCGGCGACCTTCTCGATCATCGCGGTGCGGCCGATGTCCTCGGGCAGCAGCCGCTCGCTCATCGCGAAGCCCGCGGTCAGCCGCTGCTCCTCGCGGCTCGGGTCGTCCTCGGGGACCTCGGTGGTGGCGAAGATGGTCGCGTGCGGGCTGATCACCCCGTCGGTGCCGCCCGACCAGACGATCGGGATCTCCCTGACCTGCTCCTCGGGCGCGCCGGCGGCGACGAGGGCCTCCCGGAAGGCCCGGTCGGCGATGATCCGGGTGTAGTCGTTGACGCCGCCGTTCCCCTCGGTCTTGCCGATGATGGCGATCACCCGGTCCGCGGCCATCACGCCGTCGTCCAGGAGCCGGGTCAGCTCGGAGGCGTCGGCCACGGAGTGGATCGGAACCTTGCGTACTTCGATCGCGCTGGGCATGTGCGGTCCTCTCTTTCGGTGGGAGTACGTCGGTCAGCCGGGCACCACGGTGGTGCCGCCGGAGCCGGTCACGGCGTCGCGGATGTGCTCGAGGTCGGTGATCGTGGCGGGCCTGCGTTGCTGCCGGACGAAGCGACAGATCGCGTCGACCTTGGGCCCCATGGACCCCTCGGCGAACTCGCCCGCGGCGGCGTGGGACTCCATCTCGCTCAGCGTGACCCGCTCCAGGGGCCGGGCGGAGTCGGTGCCGTAGCCGAGCACCACGTGCGGGACGTCGGTGGCGATCACCAGGGCGTCCGCGTCGAGCGTCTGCGCGAGCAGGGCGGCGCCGAGGTCCTTGTCGATCACCGCCTCCACCCCGTGCAGGGTGCCGTCGGGGTCCCGGACGGTCGGGATGCCGCCGCCACCGGCGGCCACCACGACGTAGCCGGCCTCCACCAGGGTGCCGACGGCCGGGGCGTCGATGATCTCCAGCGGCTCGGGGGACGCGACCACCCGGCGCCAGCCCCGCTCGCCGAGGTCGCGCCAGGTCTCGCCGTGCTCGATCATCGGCCGCGCCTCCTCGGCCGAGAGCCAGCGCCCGATCGGCTTGGAGGGGGACCGCAGGTGCGGGTCGTCGGGGGAGACCAGGGTGCGGGTGACCAGGGTCGCCGTACGGCGGGGGTCGCCGCGCTCGGCGAGCTCGCGGTCCAGGGCGTCCATCAGCAGCGTTCCGATGGTGGCCTGGGTCTGGGCGCTGCACCAGTCCAGCGGCACCGGGGGCACGACGTGCGCGGCAAGCTCGTTCTTCACCAGCAGGTTGCCGACCTGCGGGCCGTTGCCGTGGGTGATGACCACGTCCACGGGGTCTGGCCCGGTCAGCAGGTCCGCGATCGCCGCGGCGGCGACGCCGACGGCGCGCTGCTGGTCCTCCGGGCGGGCCGTCCCGTCCGGAGCCGTCATCGCGTTGCCGCCGAGCGCCACCACCACGCGCGACCTCACAGGAAGTCCACCTCCGCGGCGGCCGCGCCGCCCGAGAGCTGCGCATAGCCGGGACCGCGGTCGAAGAAGGGCCGGTCCGGCTCGCGGGCCGTCACCAGCTCCGAGCGCAGGGCGTCGGAGGCGGCCTCGTCGACGGTCACCGACTCGCGGCTCCCCGACACGACCGCGCCGTAGTCCTCGCGGGCCCCCTCGACCGACACCTTGCCCCAGGCGACGTCGCGGGCCACCTCGTCGTACGGCCGCTCCAGGGGGTCGCCCCAACCGCCGCCTCCGGTGGTGCGGATCCGGATCACCTGACCCGAGCGGACCGATTCGGCGTCGGCGAGCGCGTCGACGACCCGCTCGTCGGGACCGCCGAGGTCGATCGTCACCTCGAACGGGCGGCCGGCACGTCCGCCCTTGACGCCCCAGCAGGAGAGGATCGACCGGTCGGCGATGGACATGAAGTGCGCGTCGCGCAGCATCCGGATGTGCTTCTCATACCCCAGGCCGCCGCGGTGCCGGCCCGGCCCGCCGGAGTCGACGGCGAGCCCGAGCCGCTCGACCCGGAACGGGAAGCGGCTCTCGGTGAACTCGGTGGGCAGGTTGCGGCTGTCGGGGACCACGTGGATGGTGTCCTCGCCGTCGGCGTAGTAGCGCCCGCCGGAGCCGCCGCCGAGCACCTCCCGCATGAGATAGGGGTTGCCGTCGGCGTCGTCGCCGTACACCCCGGTGTAGCGGATGGTCTCCTGGTCCGCGGGCATCCTGCCGTCGACCGCCTTCGCCACCACGCCGGCCAGCACCCCGAGCAGCCGCAGGATGACGAACGTCCGTGCGTTGGTCGGCGCCGGATGGATGGGCGTGAGCAGCGTGCCCTTCTCCGGGAAGCGCATCTCGATGAGGGGGACCACGCCCTCGTTGACGTCCAGCTGCGCCATCCGCTCCGGGGTGTCGGCGAGATTGCGCAGGATCGGGGCCAGCCACTTCTTCAGGAAGTTGCCGCCGACGTAGTCGCCGCAGTGGTTGATCGGTCCCTTGGCCTGCGGAGCGGTGCCGGTGAAGTCGATGACCAGCCGGGGCTCGCTGGTCTTGGTCAGGGTGATCCGCTGGGTGTGCAGGCGGGGCTCGTCCACGCCGTCGTGCTCGGCGTAGTCCTCCCAGACGTAGGTGCCGTCGGGGATCCGGGAGAGGATCTCGCGGCGGTAGGTCTCGGTGGTCTGGTCCAGGATCGTGTCGAACGCGGCCTCGACCTGCTCGCGGCCGTAGCGCTCGAACAGCTCCCCCAGCCGGCGCGCGCCCATCAGGCAGGCCGAGCACTCCGCGTCCAGGTCGGCGGCGAGGCTGTCGGGCATCCGGGAGTTGCGGGTCATGATCCGCAGCGCCGCCCGGTTCGGCTCGCCCGCGTCCCACAGCCGGATCGGCGGGACGGCCAGCCCCTCCTGGTAGACGCTGGTCGCCGCCGACGGCATCGAGCCGGGCGCCGCGCCGCCGATGTCGTCGTGGTGACCGAAGGCCTGCACGAACGCCACCACCCGGCCGTCGTGGAAGACCGGCACCGTCACGCACAGGTCGGGCAGGTGCCCGATGCCACCCTCGGACTCGTAGACGTCGTTGTGGAAGAACACGTCCCCCTCGCGCATCTCCTCGAGCGGGAAGTCCCGCACGATCGGGTGCACGAGCGCGGAGTAGGAACGCCCGGTGAGCTTGCGCAGCTGCCGGTCGTGGATGCCGGCACGGAAGTCGTGGGCGTCGCGGATCATGGGGGAGCGGCTGGTCCTGGCGATCGCGGTCTCGACCTCCATCTCCACGCTGGACAGCGTGCCCTGGACGATCTCGACCAGGATCGGGTCGACGCTCGTGCCTTCGGGGGTCAGGCGTTCGCCGTGCTCGTAGTCGGTCGGCAGGCCGGCGGGGTTGACGATCATGCTCGCTCCTCCCGGGTGATGACGAGGTTGGCGTGCTCGTCGACGCATGCGACGAAGCCCGGGTGGACCGGGACGGTCGATCCGAACTCCTCGATCACGCACGGCCCGCTCACCGTGTCGCCGGCGGCCAGGTCGGGACGCCAGAGGATCGGGGTGTCGACGTACCCCTCCTCGGCGACGAAGCAGACCGGTCGTCGCCCGCTCGGCTCCGGCGCCCCGGTCTCGCGGGGCGCGATGGTGCGTACGTCGGGCCGGGTGATCGGCCCGACCCCGGTCACCCGGAGGTTCACCCACTCGACGTGCTGGTGCGGGTCCCCGCGGAAGTCGTAGCCGTAGAGCGCGCGGTGCTGGTCGTGGAAGGCGTCCGCGACCGCGGTGGCGAACGCCTCGTCGACCTCGCCGTCGGGCGCGGTCACCCGCACCTCGTAGGCCTGGCCGAGGTAGCGCAGGTCGGCGGTGCGGACGAACCGGTGCGCCGTGCTCGGGAAGCCCTCGCGCTCGAGGGCCTGTGCGGCGCGCTGGGTGAGGTCGTCGTACGTCGCTCGCACGGCGCCGAGGTCCAGCCCGTCGTGGCGCGCGACCGAGGTCTGCACATAGTCGTTCTTCACGTCCACGGTGAGCAGCCCGAACGCCGACACGTTGCCCGGATCGGGCGGCACCACCACACCGCCGAGGTCGAGGACGTCGACCAGCCGACAGGCCAAGAGGGAGCCGGAGCCGCCGAAGGTCGCGAGCATGAAGTCGCGGACGTCGAGCCCCCGCTGGACGCTGACCTGGCGCAGCGCATTGGCCTGGTTCCACGCCGAGATCTCCAGGATGCCCGCCGCGCAGTGCACCGGGTCCAGCTCCAGCCGCGCCGCCAGCTGCTCGATCCCGGTGCGGGCGGCGTCGGCGTCCAGCGGGATCTCGCCGCCGAGGAGGTGCGGCGGGATCCGGCCGAGCAGCAGGTGCGCGTCGGTGATCGTCGGCTCGGTGCCGCCCTGGGCGTAGCAGAGCGGCCCCGGGTCCGCCCCGGCCGAGCGGGGCCCGACCTTGAGCGTGCCCTCGGGGGAGATCCACGCGACCGAGCCGCCGCCGGCGCCGACGGTGACCACGTCGATCATCGGGATCTTCGACGGGAACGCGCCGACACTGCCCTCGGTGGTGAGCGTCGGCTCCCCGTCGAGCACGACGCTGACGTCGGTGGAGGTGCCGCCGCCGTCGCAGGTGAGCACCCGGGGGAAGCCGGCCCGCTGGGCGATCAGCCCGGCGCCGAGCGCACCCGCGGCGGGACCGGACAGCACCGTGGTGATCGGCTGGTGTACGACCTCCTCGGCGCTGAGCACCCCGCCGTTGGACTTCATGATGTAGAACGCGGCGTCCTCCCGCCCCAGCTCGCCGGCCAGCCGGGCGTGGATGTTGCCGACATAGCGGGACACCTTCGGCTTGACCGCCGCGTCGACCAGGGTGGTCATCGAGCGCTCGTACTCGCGGTACTCCCGCAGCACCTCGCTCGACAGCGACACCACCGCGTCGGGGTGCTCGCGCCGCAGCACCTCCAGCATCCGTCGCTCGTGGTCGTCCTCGGCGTAGGAGTGCAGGAAGCACACTCCGATCGTGTCGATCCCGCGCTCCCGGAACCAGCGGGCCACCTCGACCGCCTCGGCCTCGTCGAAGGGGCGCACCTCCTTGCCCTCGAAGTCCATCCGGCCGGCGACGGTGCGCACCCGGTCGGCCGGCACGATCCGCGGCGGCTTGACCCAGAAGTAGGAGTTCCCGTAGCCGTCGGGGACGGCCTGACGGGCGATCTCCAGAATGAACTCGTAGCCCTCGGTGGTGATGAACCCGAGCTCGCCGACGCTGCCCTCGAGCAGCTGGTTGGTCGCGACCGTGGTGCCGTGGCAGACCGCGGTGATGTCGTCGCCGGTGGCGTCCAGCAGGCCGAGCACCTTGCGCACTCCGGCGAGGAAGCCGTCCGCGGGGTCGCTGGGCGTGGACGGGGTCTTGGTGCTGACCAGCGCACCGGTGTCCTCGTCGAAGGCGACCACGTCGGTGAAGGTGCCGCCGGTGTCGATGCCGATCCGGATCCGGCGCAAGGTGGCGTCGGTCATGGGCGGAGGACCTCCTCGAGCGTGGTCGCGATGGACAGCAGGCGCCGGTCGGCGCCGTGCGGCGCGACGACCTGGATCCCGACCGGCAGCCCCTCGGGCGTGTGCCCGGCCGGGAGCGACAGTGCGGGACACCCGGTCACGGTGATGAAGTACGCCGACCGCATCCAGGCGAGGTAGTCCGGCTGCGGGCGGCCATTGATGTCGGCGGGGTACTCCTGCTCGACCGGGAACGGCGGCACCTGGGAGACCGGCAGCACGAGGACGTCGTACCCGCCGTGCTCGCGGTCGAAGAAGCGGCGCATCGTCTCCGACAGACTGGTCCGCTGGGCGTAGGCGCGGGCGATGTCCGCGCCGGTGAGCGGCTCCCCGGCCTCGATGTTGGCCGCCAGCGTCTCCTTGAGCGCGCCGGGGTTGGCCCGGTGCGTCTCGCCGAGCTTCGCGTTGAGATGCCAGGCGCGCAGGGTCCGGAAGGTGTCGTCGGCGAGCGACAGGTCGGGGTGCGCGTCCTCGACCTGGGCCCCGGCGGACTCGATCGCCTCGGCCGCGGACCGGACCACGGCGGCCACCCGGTCGTCGACCTCGAACGCGCCGCCCAGGTCCCGGGAGACCGCGACGCGCAGGCCGGTGAGGGGGACGGGGGCGAGGGGCGGCGCGAAGGTGCCGCCGGGGTCGCCCAGCGCCTGCGGTGCGCGCGGGTCGGGGCCGGCGAGGACCGAGAGCAGCAGGGCCAGGTCGCCGACGCTGCGGGCCATCGGCCCGCCGACCGAGGTGGTCTCCCACTGGTTGTAGAGCGGCCACTCCGGCACCCGGCCGAGCGAGGGCCGCAGGCCGACGACCCCGCAGAACGACGCCGGGTTGCGCAGCGAGCCGCCCATGTCCGAGCCGTCCGCGAGCGGCACCATGCCGGTCGCCAGCGCGCACGCGGCCCCGCCGCTGGAGCCGCCGGCCGAGCGACTCGGGTCGACCGGGTTGCGGGTCACGCCGAAGACCCGGTTGAAGGTGTGCGAGCCCGCAGCGAACTCGGGCACGTTGCTGCGCCCGAGCACCGTCACCCCGGCGGCCCGCACCCGCTCGACCAGCAGCTCGTCGGTCTCGGGCACGTTGTCCGCGAGGAGCGGGGAGCCGAAGGTGGTGCGCCAGCCGGCCACGTCGTGGGTGTCCTTGAACGCGAACGGCAGGCCGTGCAGGGGCGGCAGCTCACCGCCCGCCGCGGTGACCCGGTCGGCCTCCTCGGCCGCGGCGCGGGCCCGCTCGGGGTCCAGGGAGACGAGCGCGTTGAGCTCGGGGTTGCGCTCGCCGATCCGGGTGAGGTGCAGCTCCAGCAGCTCGCGCGCGGAGATCTCCCGGGCCGCGATGGCCGCCGCCATCGCCCGCGCCGTGGAGTCGACGGTGAGGTCGCTCATCGCGGCCTCCTCGCGGCCAGGCCGCCCGCCACGACCCCGGCCAGCACCAGTCCCGCGCCCACCGCCACCCCGCGCAGGAAGTCCTGCTGACCGGAAGGGGCCGCGGGGGCGGCGTACACCCTGCCCGACGACGGCTCGCCCGTGGCCGCGGGAGCCTCGGCCGCGGTGGCGGACTGGTCGGCGACCGGGGCGGTCGGCTCGGCGATCGCGCGCTCCACGTTGGCGAAGAACTCGCCCGCCATCCGCTTCGCGACCGAGCCGAGCATCCGCTGGCCGACACCGCCGACCATGCCGCCGACGACGGCGTCGGCGTCCCAGGCCACCGTCGTCGCGCCGTCGTCGTCGGTGAAGTCGACCCGCACGGTCGCGCCGATGGTTCCCGGCGCCCCGGCTCCCTGCAGCGACATCACCAGCGACCGGGGCTCGTCGAGCTCGGTGAGCTCGCAGTGTCCGTCGTAGGTGCCCTTGATCGACGCGACCCCGGCGGTCACGGTCATGTCGTAGGCGTTCTCGCCCACCGCGACGAGCCGCTCGCAGCCCGGCAGCGCCCGCACCAGCACCTCGGGGTCGAGCAGGGCGTCCCAGGTCTGCTGCACCGGCGCCTGGACCCGGTTGGTTCCGTTCAGCTTCACGGCTGCTCCTTCCGTGGGGAGGTACGGCGCAGCTCCCACAGCTCCGCCGGGGAGATCGGCATCGACCGGACCGGGATCCCCTCCGCGTCCTCGATCGCCGCGGCGATCACCGCGGCCACCGGGATCGTCCCGGCCTCGCCGGCGCCCTTGATCCCGAGCGGGTTCAGCGGCGACGGCGTCTCCAGGTGGTCGACCACCAGGTCGTCGGGGATCTCGGTGACGTAGGGCATCAGGAAGTCCATGAACGAGGCGTTCTGCAGCTGCCCGTCGGCGTCGTAGGCCATCCGCTCGTAGAGCGCGCCGCCGATGCCCTGCGCCAGCCCGCCGTGGATCTGGCCCTCCACGATCAGCGGGTTCACGATCGTGCCGCAGTCGTGCACGACGGCGTACTTCAGCACGGTGATCTCCGCGGTCACCGGGTCGGTCTCCACGATCGCCGCGTGCATGCCGCTGGCGAAGGTGGACCGGTCGGGGGAGTAGAAGTCGCGCCCCTCCAGCCCCGGCTCGTCGCCCTCGCTCACCGGCGGCTTGCCGGGGTCGCCGACGCTGAACTGGGTGGCGGCCTTCGACGCCTCGTCGAAGGCGTAGCGCAGCGGGTTGGAGAGCACGGCGACCGTGCCCAGGGCCATGCCGCGGTCGGTGCCCCGGACGCCGACGTGGCCGTCGACGATCTCCAGGTCGTCCTCGTCGACCTCGAGCGCCTCGGCGGCGATCCGCAGCGCCTTGGCCCGTGCCTTGAGCGCCGCCAGGTGGATCGCCGAGCCGCTCATCACCGCGGCTCGCGAGGCGAACGTGCCGACGGCATAGGGCATCCGCCGGGTGTCGCCGGTGGTGATCTCCACGTCCTCGAACCGCACGCCCAGCGCGTCGGCCACGATCTGGGCGAACGACGTCTGGTGTCCCTGCCCCTGCGAGGTGAGGCCGGTGGCGACCTTCACCTTCCCGGTGGTCTCGATCTGCACGTGCGCCCCCTCGTAGGGGCCGACGCCGGTGCCCTCGACGTAGCAGCCGAGGCCGATCCCGAGCCGCCGTCCCGAGCGCTCGGCCTCGGCGCGCATCGCCGCGAAGTCGTCCCACCCGATGAGGGACTTGAGCATCTCCAGCGAGCGGGGGTAGTCCCCGGAGTCGTAGACCAGGTCCCGGCCGTCCTGGAAGACCAGCCCCTGGTCGTAGGGGAACTCCTCGGGCTGGATGAAGTTCGCCGCCCGCACCTCGGCACGGTCGCGTCCGAGCGCCTCGGCGATCGCGTCCATCGTCCGCTCCATCACGAAGCAGCCCTGCGGCCGCCCCGCCCCGCGGTAGGGGGTGACGATCACCGTGTTGGTGTAGAGGCTGTCGAAGACCACGCGGTAGCTCGCCGGCTTGTAGGGGCCGAGCAGCTGGGTGGAGGTGATGATCGGGACGATCAGTCCGTACGGCGTGTAGGCGCCGTTGTCGTGCCAGAACCGCACGTCCAGCCCGAGGACGCGGCCGTCGGCGTCGAAGCCCACGTCGACGTGGTGCAGCTGCGCCCGCTCGTGCGCGGAGGAGACGAAGTGCTCGCGCCGGTCCTCGGTGAACTTCACCGTCCGCCCCAGCCGCATCGCCGCGAGCGGCACCAGCAGCTCCTCGGGCCAGGGGTGCACGATCTTCACCCCGAAGCCGCCGCCGACGTCCGGGGTGATCACGTCGACCTGCGCCAGGTCCAGGCCCAGCTTCGCGGCGACCGCCGCGCGCACCCCGGTGGAGGTCTGGGTGGAGGTCCAGACCAGGAGGCGCCGTACGTCGGCGTCCCAGCGGGCCACGGTGCCGCGGCCCTCCAGCGGGGCGCATTGGCTGCGCTCGATCGCCAGGTCCAGCGAGAGGGTGTACGGCGCCTCCGCGATCGCCGCCCGCGCGTCGCCGACCTCCTGCTCCAGGTGCGCGGCGACGTTGCCCGGCACGTCGTCGTGCACCAGCGCCTCGCCGTCGCGCGCGGCCTCGATCCCGACCACCGGCGGCAGGAAGTCGTAGCTCACCCGGATCCGGTCCAGCGCGTCCTCGGCGACGTAGCGGTCCTCGGCGACCACGAAGGCGATCGCCTCGCCGACGTGGTTCACCTCGCCGTTGGCCAGGGCGAACTGGGTGTGCCCGTGGGTGAGCGTGGGGTGGGGGATGAGCAGCGGGAGGGACTCGGCCATCGGGCCCTCGAGGTCGTCGTAGGTCCAGACCAGGTGCACGCCCTCGACGTCGAGCACCCCGCTGACGTCGATGTCGGCGATCCGCGCGTGGGCGTGCGGCGAGCGGAGCACGGCGGCGTGCAGCGTGCCGGGGGAGGCGGCGATGTCGTCGACGTAGGCGCCCTGCCCGCGCAGGATCCGGTCGTCCTCCACGCGGGCGACGGCCTCGCCCACCATCCGTGTCGTCACCGGTCCGCCTCCCGCGAGAGCTCGGCGGCGCGCTCGACGGCCGCGACGATGTTGCGGTATCCGGTGCAGCGGCACAGGTTGCCGGCGATCATCTCCCGCGCCTCCTCGTGCGTGGGCGCGGGGTTCTCCTCCAGCCCGGCGGTCACGGTGGTGAGGAAGCCCGGCGTGCAGAAGCCGCACTGCAGCGCGTGGCACTCCTTGAACGCGCGCTGGACCGGGCCGAGCTCGCCGACGGGGTCGGCGAGCCCCTCGACCGTGGTGATCGCGACGCCCTGGGTGCTCACCGCCAGGGCGAGGCAGGACCGGGCCGGGCGGCCGTCGAGCAGCACGGTGCAGGCGCCGCAGACGCCGTGCTCGCAGCCGACGTGGGTGCCGGTCAGGCCGAGGTCGTGTCGCAGCGCGTCGGACAGCAGCCGTCGGGCGGGCACCCGCAGGTCGTACCGGTTGCCGTTGACGATGAGGGTGACGTCGTACAGCTCCTCGGTCATGCCGCGGCCTCCCCTCTCGCGCGGGCCAGGGCGGCGGACAGCACGCGCGCGGTCAGCACCCGGGCCAGGTGGCCGCGGTAGTCGGCATCGGCGTGCAGGTCGGCGACCACCTCCAGGCCGCCGACCGCGCGGTCCGCGACGACCTCCAGGTCGGTCAGGTCGGTCCCGGCGTCGACGACGGTGGCCGTCTCGGCGACGGCGACGTAGGCGACTCGCGCGGCGGTCACCGCCCCGCCCTCGGTCTCGACCAGGGCGGCGACCCCGGCGATCGCGTAGTCGCCGTTGCGTCGGGAGATCTCCTCGAAGGCCACCCCGGCGGCGGGCGGCAGCGCGGGGAAGTGCGCCTCCACGGCGATCTCGTCGGGGGCCAGGGTGGTCTCCATCGGTCCGGTGAACAGCTCGGAGGCAGGGACGGTACGGCGCCCCCGCACCGACATCGCGGTCACCGAGCCACCGAGCAGCAGGAGCACCGCCGGCAGCTCGGCGGCGGCGTCGGCGTGCGCCAGGGAGCCCACCACGGTGCCCCGGTTGCGGATCGTGGCGTGCGCGACGTTGGCCAGCGCCAGCGGGAGGAGCGGCTGCGCCTCGCCGACCCGCGGGTCGGCGGCCACGTCGGCCTGTCGGGCCAGGGCGCCGACGTGGACCCCGTCGCTGTCCACCCGCATCCGGTCCAGGCCGGGCACGCCGGACAGGTCGACGAGGGCGCTGGGCGCCGCCAGCCGCATGCTCAGCAGCGGCAGCAGGCTCTGACCCCCGGCGAGCACCTTGGCGCCGGGGTCCGCGGCCAGGGCGGCGCAGGCCTCCTCCAGGTCGGCGGGGCGGTGGTATCCGAACGGGGCGGGCTTCACGGCCTCAGGTGTCCTCGGGGTGGGACAGGCTGCGGGTGACGGTGCCGCTGTCGGCGCCGCGACGGTTGACCAGGTGGTAGTAGACGATCACCAGGATGGTGCCCAGGGCGATGCCGCTGAGCTCGAAGTTGTCGGTGAAGGTCAGCGAGACGCCGCCGATGCCGGCGATCAGGCCGGCCGCGAGCCCCACCACGTTGGCGGGCCGGCCGAAGTCGACGCCGTTCTCCACCCAGATCTTGGCGCCGACCAGGCCGATCATCCCGTAGAGGACCACGGTGATCCCGCCGAGCACGCCACCGGGGGTGGCGTTGACGATCGCCCCGAACTTCGGGCACAGGCCGAGCAGGATCGCCACGACGGCGGCGACGTAGTAGGCGGCGGTGGAGTAGACGCGGGTGGCGCCCATGACGCCGATGTTCTCGGCGTACGTCGTCGTCGGCGACCCGCCGAAGGCCGAGGCGAGCGCGGTGCCGACCCCGTCGCCGAAGAGCGCGCGGCCCATGTAGGGGTCCAGGTCGGTCTGGGTCATCTCGGCCACCGCCTTGACGTGGCCGACGTTCTCCGCGACCAGGGCGATCACGCCCGGCAGCACCAGCAGGACGAAGGTGAGGGAGAAGCTCGGGCCGTGCACGGCGCTCACGCCGTCGGCGAGCTCGCCGCTGGGCAGACCGACCCAGCTGGCCTGGCCGACCGCCTCCCAGCTGACCCGCAGGTGCTCGACCGGCTGTCCCTCGGAGACTGGCGTGACCGAGGTGATCGGCCCGAGGACCTTGTCGGCGAGGAAGGAGATGAGGTAGCCGAAGACCAGGGCCAGGAAGACCGCGATCCGCGACCAGAAGCCCGGCAGCAGCACCGCCGCGAGCACCATGAAGGTCGCCGTCAGCAGCGCGATCCACTGGTCCTGCGGCCAGTAGATCCCCGCGACGACCGGGGCGAGGTTGAAGCCGATGAGCATGACCACCGCGCCGGTGACCGCCGGCGGCAGGATCCGGTGGATCCAGTGGGCGCCCGCGAGATGCACGGCGATGCCGATGGCCGCGAGCACGAGGCCGCCCACCATGATCGCGCCGGTGACGTCGGAGGAGTCACCGCCCTGGCCTCGGATCGCGGCGACGCTGGCGACGAAGGCCGCGCTGGTGCCGAGATAGCTGGGCACCTTGTTGGCACAGATGAGCAGGAACAGGATCGTGCAGATGCCCGAGAACAGGATGGCCAGGTTCGCGTCGAGCCCCATGACGAGCGGGAAGACGAAGGTGGCTCCGAACATCGCAACGACGTGCTGGGCGCCCAGGCCGACGGTCTTGCCC
This sequence comes from Nocardioides rotundus, assembly GCF_019931675.1. Lineage (GTDB taxonomy): Bacteria > Actinomycetota > Actinomycetes > Propionibacteriales > Nocardioidaceae > Nocardioides > Nocardioides rotundus. The sequence goes on along the minus strand of NZ_CP082922.1, from coordinate 2,255,829 downwards.
CAGCTCAGACGCTGGTGCGGTGCCACGGCCTCGCCCTCGGCAGGGTCCACGACCTGCCACGAGAACATCGACATTGCTTCCTCCAGTTCACCTGGTGACCCAGGACACATGCGGTGCCCACAACCTAGTGGCTCGGGCGGTCCGGGCACGGCGGGAAGTCTTGCCGAGTTGTGCGCGCGGGGGTTGGCAGGTTTTGCCGACCGGCGTCGTGGCCTCAGTGGCCGCGGACCTGGAGCACCCGCAGCGCCAGCGCGAGCTCCAGCCGCAGCTGCGGGTCGGTGGTGAAGGGGCCGACCTGGTTCTCCAGCCGGCCGATCCGGTAGCGCAGGGTGTTGTAGTGCACGAAGAGCTCGCGGGCGGTCTCCGCGACGTTCAGGTTGTGGTCCAGCAGCACCCGGAGCGTGGTGAGCGACTCCTGCCGCCCCGGCGCCGCCGGGTCGGCCAGCGGCCCCAGCGTCTCGGTGACGAAGGCGTCGAGATCCGCTGAGTCGGGGATCAGCGAGAGCAGCCGGAAGACCCCGAGCCGGTCGAAGTGGGCGAAGGCGTTGGTGCCGCCGAGCTGCCGCCCGACGGCCAGCGACCGCAGCGCCTCGGCGTACCCCCGCGGCACGTCCGCGGGGCTCTCCACCACCCGGGAGACGCCGGTGGAGAAGGTACGGCGGCCCCCGCCGCCGTCGCCGCGCACCACCTTGGCCAGCGCCTGCACCTCGCGCAGCGTCTCCTCGTCGTCCCCTCGGGCGGGCAGCAGGGCGACCACCTCCCGGCCGTAGCCGGCGACCGGGATCACCGGGTCGCGCGCGGCCACCGCACGGAGCCAGGCGGCGGCGAACCGGCCCTGCAGCTGCCGCAGCTCGGTGTGCCCGCGACTGCTGTGCTCGTCGTCCTCGTCGGTCTCCGCGACCACGACCACCACGGGGCGATCCAGCCGCCAGCCGAGGGCGGCCGCGTGCTCGACCGCGTCACCCTGGCCGCCCGCGCGGCCGCCGAGCAGGTCGCGGAGGAACTCGGCGCGGTACTTGTCCTCGACCGCCGCGACCGCCTGGTCCCGGGTGATCGCCAGGGCGGCGACGGTCGCGGCGCGCTCCATCAGGTGCACGTCGCTGGCGGTGAAGATCGCGCCGTGGGTGCGCACGCACAGCAGCCGCCCCTGGTCCAGCTGCCCCGCCTTGATCCCGACCAGCGCGCGGTCCTGGTCCTGCCCCGGCGCGCGCAGTCCGAGGGGCTCCCGCTCGACGCGGAGCCGGTGCTCGTCGGTGAACCAGTCCTGCGCGAGCACGGAGTCCAGCTGCTCGTGCGGCCCGGCCGCCGCGAGGATCCGTCCGTCGGAGGTGGTCACCATCGCGACGTCGGCGAGGAAGCCGATCAGCTCCTCGCAGAGATCCTGCACCGACCCGCCGGTGAGCACGTTGTTGTGCATCAGCCGGTGCAGCTCGTCCTCGCGGTCCATCTGGCCGGCCTGCAGGTCGACCAGGCAGCCCAGGAGCCGGCTGGCCAGCGCCTCGGACTCCGCACCCGAGGCGGTGAGGACGGGCAGGGGTGCGTCCTCGACAGCCTCGTCGGTGACGACCGCGGCGGCGGTGCCGGCCAGCTCCTCGAGGTCGGCGCCGGGAGCGGCCAGCACCAGGTCGCCGGGGCGCGGCTGCTCGCCGGGGCGACGTACTCCCGTCACCAGCACCAGGTCGGCGCGCTCGCCCAGGTCGCCCAGGTCGAGTCCCGCCCGCTCCGCGAGGCTGCGCAGCGTCACCCCGCGACGCCGCCGCGGGTCGTTCGTCAACATCGGCCCATCGTGGGGGAGATCCTTGGCACTTTCTCCCATGCGCCCGACCCTAGCGCCGTCGGTACCGTCGGCCCATGCTTCCGGCCGCAGCCTCGCCGCTCGCGCCGTGGCCCGGCTCGGGTACGGCGCGGGTCAGGGGAGTGCTGCCCGCGGTGCTCTACCTCGAGCATCCCGGCGGGGTGGCGGCCCTGGAGACCGCCCGCGGCGCCGGGCTGCCGATCGCCTGGCGGCTCGGGGTGCCCGCCGTCGACTGGGGCGTCGCCGTCGGGGACGTCGTCTCGTTCCATGCCGACGGGCTCGACCTCCCCGCCGGGCCGGTGCGCCGGGTGCGCGCGTGGCGCCCGGCGCGGGTGCGGCGGCGGCCCCGCGAGACTCGGGGGTTGGCCCGCTCGGTCGCCCGGGTTGCCGAGCGGGTCGGGGAGGGGCCCGGGCTCACGCCCGAGGCCGACGACGAGCTCTGCGGGCTGTTGCTGATGGCCTACGCGGCCGGACTGGACGTGGACGTTCCGGCCGGTCGCACCACCGCTCTCTCGGCGGCGTTGCTGCGGGCTGCCGCCTCCGGCTACGCCGTCGCCGCGGCGGTGCGGGTCGCGGACGCGCTCGCGGCCGGGCGCCCCGCCTCGTCGCGGGACGTGGCGGAGGTGGACGGTCTGGGCGCCACGTCGGGGCGGGCGCTGCTGCGAGGGCTGCGGGCCGGGACGGAGGAGCTGGTGCATGGCTGAGGTCACCGAGGTCGAGCTGGTCGAGGGATACGTCGACTCGGTCACGCTGATGCAGGTCTCCAGCGCCGTCGCGGCCACCCCGGGGGTGCTCGCGGCACAGGTCGCGATGGGCACCGAGCTCAACCTCGAGGTGCTGCGCGGGATGGGCTTCGAGCTCCCCGAGCGCACCGGCCCCGCCGACATCGTGGTCGCTCTGCGCGCCGAGTCCGCCGAGGCACTGGAGGCGGGGCGGCAGGCGGTCCGCGACGAGCTGGCCTCGCTGTCCCGCCGTACTCCCGACGCGGGGGCCGGCGCCGGCGAGACGGCGCCGCGCACGCTCGCCCGGGCGGCCGAGCGCGGAGCCGGGCTGGCGCTGGTCTCGGTGCCCGGCGAGCACGCGGCGGTGCAGGCGTGGGACGCGCTGCGCGCCGGGATGCACGTGATGGTCTTCTCCGACAACGTCGCGGTCGAGGACGAGGTGGCGCTGAAGGACGCGGCCGCGGAGGCGGACCTGCTGGTGATGGGGCCGGACTGCGGCACCGCGGTGGTGGCCGGCGCGGCGCTCGGCTTCGCCAACGCCGTACGGCGCGGCCCGGTGGGCGTGGTGGCCGCCTCGGGCACCGGCGCTCAGCAGGTGATGTGCCTGCTCGACGCCGCCGGTGTCGGGATGAGCCACTGCCTGGGCCTCGGCGGCCGGGACCTCTCGGCCGCCGTCGGCGGACGCTCGGCCCGCCAGGCGCTGGCCGCGCTCGACGACGACCCCGGGACCTCCTCGATCGTGGTGGTCTCCAAGCCGCCCGCGCCGGAGGTGCGCTCCGCGCTGGTGGAGTACGCCGGCACGCTGGGCACGCCGGTGCACTGGGCCACGCTCTCCCCGGACACCCCCGACCTGACCGCCTCGCTGGAGGCGGCGCTCGACGGCCAGGGGCTCCCGACGCCGGAGTGGCCTTCGTGGGTCACGCCGGCCGAGAGCCACGCGGGTCCGCTGCGGGGGCTCTACTGCGGCGGCACCCTGGCCGACGAGGCGATGCTGCTGGCCTCGCCGGCGCTGGGCGGGATCCGGTCGAACATCCCGCTGGAGGACGCGCTGGCGGTGGGGGAGTCGCTGGACCACGACGGGCACCTGGTGCTGGACTTCGGCGAGGACGACCTGACCCGCGGCCGAGCGCACCCGATGATCGACCCGACCCTGCGCCTGGAGCGGATCGCTCGCGAGCTGGCCGACGACCGGCCGGGGGTGCTGCTGCTCGACCTGGTCCTGGGCCACGGCGGCCACCCGGACCCGGCGCCCGCCCTGGCCGATGCCGTGCGCGGAGCCGGCTGCCCCGTCGTGGTGGCGCTGGTGGGAACGCCGGCCGACCCGCAGGACCTCGATCGGTCCGCCAGGCTGCTGCAGGAGGCCGGTGCCTCGGTGTTCCTGTCCAACGCGCAGGCGGTGCGGCACGCCCTGTCCCTGCTGGAGGAGGCCCGATGAGTCTGCGGCACGTGCTGGACACAGATCCCGTGGTGGCCACCGCCGGGGCCGGTCACTTCGCCGACGCCCTGCGGGCCCAGGCGGTCAGCGTGGTCGAGACCCGCTGGCAGCCACCGCTGGAGGGGACCGCGGACGACCTTCGGGTGCTCGCGCGCGACCCCGCGGTCGCCGAGGCGAACCGGCGGGCGGTGGAGGCGATGACCTCGGCGGGGGCCGACCTGGTCGACGTACGCCCCGCCTCCGAGGCACTCGGCCTGGAGCGCGGGACGCTGCTGCACGCGGGGCCGCCGATCGAGTGGGAGCGGGCGTCGGGACCGATGCGCGGCGCGCTGATCGGGGCCATGCTCTTCGAGGGCTGGGCGGACTCTCCGGAGGCAGCGGAGGCTGCCCTGGCGGCCGGCGAGGTCGCTCTCCAGCCGTGCCACCACAGGGACGCGGTCGGACCGATGGCCGGCGTGGTCTCCCCGTCGATGTGGATGTACGAGCTGCACGATGCGACGCACGACCGCCGTTCGTGGTGCTCGCTCAACGAGGGACTCGGGAAGGTGCTGCGGTACGGCGCCTACGGCCCCGAGGTGGTCGAGCGGCTGCACTGGATGAACTCCGTGCTCGGGCCGCTCCTGCAGACCGCGGTCCGCTCGCTGGAGGGGGTCGACGTCCGGGCGATCATCAGCCAGATGCTGCAGATGGGCGACGAGGGGCACAACCGCAACCGGGCGGGGTCGCTGATGCTGCTGCGCGAGCTGCTGCCCGCGATGATCGCAGCGGACCGGCCGGCCGACGAGATCGCCGAGTGCGTGCGCTTCAGCGGGGCCAACGAGCACTTCTTCCTCAACCTGGGGATGCCGGCCTGCAAGCTGGCGACGATGGCTGCCGAGGGCATCGCGGAGTCGACCGTGGTGACCACGATGGCTCGCAACGGCACCGACTTCGGCATCCGCACCGCCGGCACCGGCGAGCGGTGGTTCACCGGCCCGGCGAACACGCCGGAGGGCCTGTTCCTCGGCTCCTACGAACCCGAGGACGCCAACCCTGACATCGGCGACTCCGCGATCACCGAGACCGGGGGGATCGGCGGCTTCGCGATGGCCGCCGCCCCCGCGATCGTCCGCTTCGTCGGCGGCGACGTGCCGTTCGCGCTGGAGACGACCCGGTCGATGTACGACATCACCGTGGGCGAGCACCCGGCGTACCAGATCCCGATCATGGAGTTCCGGGGCACGCCGGTCGGCATCGACGTCGCCGCCGTCGCGCGCACCGGCCTGCTGCCGCAGATCAACACCGGCATGGCCGGCCGGGTCGCCGGCACCGGCCAGGTCGGCGCCGGCCTGGTCAAGCCGCCCGCCGAGTGCTTCACCCAGGCGCTCGGCGCCCTCGCGGCCCGGCGCCGCTAGCTTGCTCGGCGGGCCCCGCCGCGCCTCCGCGTCGACCGTGTGCGTTCGTGGTCATCTGATGGCCCCGATCCCACACGGTCGCCGCCGCTGGTCAGAAGAGCCGGGCCTCGGCGTCGTCCATCCCGCGGAGGGCGTCGTAGTCGACGGTCGCGCAGGCGATGCCGCGGTCGGTGGCGAGCACGCGGGCCTGCGGCTTGATCTCCTGGGCAGCGAAGATGCCGCGTACGGCGCCCTTGCGGGTCAGCGCCGGGTCCCGGTTGAGCAGCTCGAGGTATCGGGTGAGCTGCTCGACCCCGTCGATCTCCCCGCGCCGCTTGATCTCCACCGCCACCGAGAGGCCGTCCTCGTCGCGGCACATCAGGTCGACCGGGCCGATCGCGGTGGGGAACTCCCGCCGGACCAGCGAGAGGCCGTCGGCGAGCGTGGCCGGGTGCTCGGCCAGCAGCTCCTGGAGGTGCTTCTCCACGCCGTCCTTCTGCAGGCCCGGGTCGATGCCGAGGTCGTGGGAGGAGTCGTGCAGGATCTCCTCGATCAGGATCCGCAGCGTGTCGTCGGACTTGGCGGCGCTCACCGTCCACTCGACCATCTCGCGCGACTCGTCGGCGGGGTCGGTCGTCACGCCCTCGCGCAGCGTGCACGGCGGGCTCATCCAGTTCAGCGGCTTGTAGGAGCCGCCGTCGGAGTGCACGAGCACCGACCCGTCGCTCTTGATCATCAGCACCCGGGTCGCCATCGGCAGATGCGCCGTCAGCCGCCCCGCGTAGTCCACCTGGCAGGTCGCCACCACGATCCTCATCGCCGCGCAATCTACCCGGCGCCGGGAGCCGCCGTGTGCCAGAGTGCGGGTCGTGGATTCGACCGATGACATGGCGCGGTACGGCGAGTCGGTGCTCCGCAGCGAGCGACTGCGGCTGCGCCCGCTGGAGGAGCAGGAGATCGGGCTGCTCGAGGTCTGGTGGGACAACCCGGCGACGATGGGCCTGCAGACGGCCTCCGTGCTCCCGCGACCCAGCGGGTCCCGGCGAGAGCTCTTCCGGAGCTGGCACAGCAACGAGGATGCCGCCGCGGTGGGTTTCGGGGTGGAGCGGGTCGATGACGGCGAGCTCATCGGCAGCGTGGTCCTCTACGGGGCGACGTACCTCACCCAGACCGCGACGTTCGCGATCATCCTCGCCCCCGAGGCCTCGGGGCGGGGGTACGGCACCGAGGCGACCCGGCTGATGGTCGACTACGGCTTCCGCTCGCTGCCGCTGCACCGCATCGAGCTGTCCGTGTGGGCCTACAACACCCGGGCGGTGTCGGCCTACGAGCGGGCCGGCTTCGTGCTCGAGGGCCGCCGGCGGCAGGTCGTCTTCGCCGACGGCGCATGGCACGACGAGCTGCTCATGGCCGTGCTGCGCGAGGACTGGCAGGCAGGCGGGTGAGCGACGCCGTACGCCCTGCCCGCCCCGCGGACCTGCGAAGGATCGCGGAGATCGAGGACTCCGGGCTGGCGATGTTCGAGGAGGCGCTGGGCGATCTCACCGGGACGCCCCTGGCGGCGCCGGCCCCCGAGGGCGGGGAGCGGGCGGCGCAGGGCGGCCACCTGCTGGTCGCCGGCGACCCGCCGATCGGGTTCGCGCACGTGCTGCTCGTCGACGGCCATGCGCACCTCGAGCAGCTCTCGGTGGAGCCGGAGCACGGCCGCCGGGGGATTGGTACGGCGCTCCTGGAGGCCGCCTGCCGGCACGCCGCCGGCGAGGGACACGGCGCGATCACCCTGATGACCTACGCCGACCTGGCCTGGAACGCCCCGTTCTACGCCCGCCACGGCTTCGAGGAGTCCGAGCCGCTCGACGGCTATGAGCGCGGGCTGATCGCCCACGAGCGCCAGCTCGGGCTCCCGGACTTCGGACGCCGGGTGCTGATGCGCCGTGCTCTCCGGACACCGGGGGAGGGGTGACCTTTTCCACAGCCCGAGTCCGGGGAGGACGTGCGATCATCGCCCCCATGACCAGCACCCCTGAGAGCGCACCGCGAGAGATCACCACCGTCGGCGTCATCGGCCTGGGCACCATGGGTGCCGGCATCGCCGAGGTGTTCGCCCGCAACGGCTTCGACGTCGTGGGGCTGGAGCTCAACGAGGAGGGCGTCAAGCGCGGCCGCCAGCACCTCGAGCACTCGACCGGCCGGGCGGTGGAGCGGGGCAAGATCACCGCCGACGAGCAGAGCGAGATCCTCGGCCGGATCAACCTCACCACCGAGATGGCCGACCTCAAGGACGCCGGCTTCGTGGTCGAGGCCGTGGTCGAGAACATCGACGTGAAGAAGCAGATCTTCGCCGACCTCGACGGCATCGTGGACCCCGACGCGATCCTGGCGACCAACACGTCCTCGCTGAGCGTCACCGAGATCTCCACCGCCAACAGCCGCCCGGGCCGGGTCATCGGCGTGCACTTCTTCAACCCCGCGCCGGTGATGAAGTTCGTCGAGATCGTGCGCACCGTGGTCACCGACCCGAGCGTGCTGGCCGACGTGCAGGCGCTGGTCGCGCGGCTCGACAAGACCCCCGTCGTCTGCGGCGACAAGGCGGGCTTCATCGCCAACGCGCTGCTCTTCGGCTACCTCAACCACGCGGTCGCGATGTTCGAGGGCCGCTACGCCACCCGTGAGGACATCGACGCCTCGATGCGCTTCGGCTGCGGCTACCCGATGGGGCCGCTGGCGCTGCTGGACCTGATCGGCCTGGACACCGCCTACGAGATCCTGGACACGATGTACCGCCAGGGCCGGGACCGCCTGCACGCGCCCGCACCGATCCTCAAGCAGATGGTCACCGCCGGGCTGCTCGGCCGGAAGTCCGGCCGCGGCTTCTACACCTACGAGGAGCCGGACAGCTCCCAGGTCGTCCCGGACGCGCTCACGCCGTCGGCCGACGACAAGCCGCAGCTGCGCCGTACCGTCGAGAAGGTCGGCGTCGTCGGCACCGGCACCATGGCGTCGGGCATCGTCGAGGTCTTCGCCAAGGCCGGCTTCGACGTGACGTACGTCGGCCGCGCGCAGGCCAAGGTCGACGGCGTGGTCGCCACGATCACCAAGAACTTCGACAAGCAGATCCAGCGCGACCGCGCGACCGAGGAGGACAAGCAGGCGACGCTGGCGAAGGTCACCGGCACCACCTCGCTGGACGACCTCAAGGACGTCGACCTGGTCGTTGAGGCGATCGCGGAGGACCTGCAGGTCAAGACCACGCTGTTCGAGAACCTGGACGAGATCTGCAAGCCGGGCGCGATCCTGGCCACCACCACGTCCTCGCTGCCCATCATCGAGATGGCCTCGGTGACCAAGCGGCCGCAGGACGTCATCGGCATGCACTTCTTCAACCCGGCCGCGATCATGAAGCTGGTCGAGGTCGTCTCCACCGTCGCCACCGCCGACGACGTCACCGAGACCACGCTCGCCCTGTGCGACAAGGTCGGCAAGGTCGCCGTCGCGTGCACCGACCGCGCCGGGTTCATCGTCAACGCGCTGCTGTTCCCCTACCTCAACGACGCGGTGAAGATGCTCGAGGCGCACTACTCGACCGCCGACGACATCGACACCGCGATGAAGCAGGGCTGTGCGCTGCCGATGGGCCCCTTCGAGCTGCTCGACGTGGTCGGCAACGACGTGTCCCTGGCGATCCAGCGCGAGCTCTACCTGGAGTTCCGCGAGCCCGGCTTCCATCCGGCCCCGCTGCTGGAGCACCTGGTGACCGCGGGCTACCTCGGCCGCAAGACCGGCCGCGGGTTCCGCGACTACTCCGCGGCCTGAGCCGGGCCGCGCTCCATCACACCGAGGACGTGGCCGAACGGCGTGATGACCGAGGCTCCGACGTACCCTCCGCCGAAGTCGCGCGGAGGCCACTGCTCGGTGGCGCCCAGCTCCAGCAGCCGTGCGAACGCGGCGCGCGCGTCGGGCACCTGGAGGTAGACGACCGCCGGGGCGTCGCCGGCCGATGAGTGCGGCGGCGCCACCGAGGCGTCCAGCAGCCCGAGCTCGTGGTCGTGCGGGCCGAGCCGCCACTCGACGTACGGGCCGTTGTCGAAGTACGGCTCCGCCCCGAGCAGCTCGGTGAACCACGCGCGTGCCTTCGCCAGGTCCTCCACGATCAGGCTGACCGTGCTGATGCCGGAGGAGTACGGCGGCTCCGCGGGCTGCCACGCCTGGAGGAACGGCAGGTCGGCGATCCCGTCGTGCGCCGCGACCAGCTCGTACATCGTCGCGCCGTCGATGGTCTCCCGGATGATGTCGGCGTGACCCGCGTGCCGGGCCAGCTCGGTGATCAGGTGCTGCCAGACCCAGCGCACGCTCCAGGTCTCGTCGGGGAACCAGGGCGCGTCCGGAGCCGGGAGGGGAGTGTCGGGGTCGCGCTCCTCGACCGCGGCGAGCACCCGCGCGCAGACGTCGTCGAAGCCGGCGAGCAGCGTCTCCAGGGTGTCCTCGGGCACGAGCCGGTCACTGCGCTCGGCGATGCCGCGGGTGACGCCGGCAGGGATCGGCTCGGGTGCGTGCAGCACCCCGGTGAGCCAGTTCTCCTGGACGACCGTCACGTGCTTGACCAGGCCGGCGAGGCTGAGCGCGCTCGCGCTGGGGGTCGACCGGGCCTGCTGCTCGGTGAGGCCGTGGACCACGGCCCGGAAGGCGTCCTGCTGGTGGGCGAGATAGCCGGCGAGCGCCTCGCGCTCGGTGTCGACCGGGGCGACGTGGAAGGCCATGGGACGTCCTCTCGTGGTGGGTGACGCCCACGCTCCTCGCCCAGGCGGACAGAAGACGTCCGCAGTGTCTGGGAGAGTGAGGCCATGAGCGACACCGACCCGACCCGGCGAGCGCTGCTCCTGCTCGACCTGCTGCAGTCCCGCCCGGTCTGGAGCGGTCCCGAGCTGGCCGAGCGCCTGGGCGTGACGACCCGGTCCGTACGCCGCGACATCGACCGGCTGCGCTCGCTGGGCTACCCGGTCCAGGCGGCCCCCGGCGCCGGCGGCGGCTACCAGCTCGGCGCGGGCAAGGCGCTGCCGCCGCTGCTGCTCGACGACCAGGAGGCGGTCGCGGTGGCGGTTTCGCTGCGGCTCGCGGCCGGCGGCACGGTCGCCGGCGCCAGCGAGGCCGCGCTGCGCACGCTCACCAAGCTCGACCAGGTGATGCCGCCGCGGCTGCGCTCGGAGGTGCGCGCGGTCCAGGACACCACCGACACCCTGGCCGGAGGGGTCGAGGTGATCGACGGGGAGGCGCTGCTGACGCTGGCCCGCGCGACCCGCGACCACGTGCGGGTGCGGTTCGGCTACGTCGCCCGCGGGGGCGAGGAGACCGAGCGGTACGTCGAGCCCGTGCGGCTGGTCGCCACCGGCCGCCGGTGGTACCTCATGGCCTGGGACGTGGACCGTGAGGACTGGCGCACGTTCCGGCTGGACCGGATGTCCGAGGTCGCCCCCGGCACCTGGCGGTTCACCCCGCGCGAGCACCCCGATCCGGTCGCGTTCGTGCAGCGGTCGGTCTCGAGTGCGCCGTACCGCTTCACCGCCGTGGTCCGCATCCATGCTCCCGGCGACGAGGTGCGCGACCGGGTGAGCCCCGCGGCGGCCGAGGTGGTCGACGAGACCGGCACGACCTGCGTCATGACGACGGGTGCGGACTCGCTGCGCTATCTCGCGCTGGAGCTGTTCTGGTTCCGCGAGGAGATCGAGGTGCTGGAGCCGCCGGAGCTGCGCGAGGAGCTGGTCACCGTCGCCGGGCAGCTGCTCCGCGCCGCCGGCCGCGACGCCTAGAGTGCCTCCCCACCCACGAGCTCGACGAGGCGGTGGGCGACTAGGCGCAGGTCCGCGCGCAGCTGCTCGCGGGGCCGGGTGGGCAGCACGTCGTCCCACAACGACAGGAAGCTCCCGCGCAGCTGGTTCATCCCCGTCGGCCGGGCGACGAGCCACCAGTGGAGGTGGGTCGTGCCGTCGCCGAGCCGGAGCACCTGGATCCGCGGCACGTCCAGCACCTCGGTGGCTGCCTGCTCGGCCGCGACCATCGCCGGTCCCATCCGCGCTGCGGACTCGGCGTCCAGATCGGCGAGGTCGGCATGCTGGCGCGGCATCAGGAAGGCGACCAGCGGGAGCGCCACGGGCTCCATCGGAGTGCCGAGCATCCAGTGATCGTCCCGCCACGCGAGGTAGTCACGGTCGTCCTCGCGGTCGGCGGCACAGATGAAACAGTCCTCGGCGCCGACCCCCGCGCGAGGCGGCTCGGCCTGGGGACGCTCCAGGTCGCGCACCGCCTCCAGCCGGTCCGCGAACGGCCAGGTCGCCCAGTCCTGCCAGGTGGCGGGGCGGTGTCCGTCCCGGGCGATCCCGGCCTGGACGCGGTCGTACCACTCCTGTGCGCTCTCCGGCATGGCGCCGATGCTCGCACCCGGCCGGTACGCCGGCAACGGCTTTGCCGGGGGAGGGTGAACGGCGGGTGAACAGCAGATGCCGCAGTCGACAGATCTGGCCGCGTGCGCAAGTGTGAGGGAGGTCACTGACGTCACTGGGAGGGATCGTGAGATGAGCGAGAAGAACGTCGTACTACTCAGCTGGGACGAGCCGAGCAAGGCCTACGAGGCCTTCGTGAAGTTCGGTGGCCTGGCATCCGACGGAGTCCAGGTGGACGCGTCCACGCCCGCTCGTCACGGTCCAGGCGTCCCCGCTGGCGTCGTCCCGCATCGGTGCCTTGTGGGAGAGCGCCGACCAGGCGTCGACGACCAGTTCGCGGAACTTCACAGGTCACGCTCCTCGCTGAGTGTCTGCACACGCGACAGCGTATCTGTGATCGCGCCGCCCTCGCGGCTGGCTCACCGTGGGAGCGTCAGGCGTCGTACTCCCGGCGGCCCCCACCGACGTAGAGGATGCCGACCGGGACCAGCACCCCAGCACCGAGAGCGAGCAGTGACCACAGCCGGCGCGAGGACAGGGTGTCTTGACACTGACGGAAGTCAGCGTTCGCCGCAACCATCTGCGCCTCGAGCTCGAAGGTGTCGATCAGCCCCTCGTCGATCACGCCCCGCGCCTTCTCGTTGGTCTCGCGCAGCTCGTCCTCGCTCATCGCGGGCGAGACCCAAGTCCCACATGGCGACCCGTTGTCACCTGAGGCCGGAAGGAAGGTGAGCAGCAGGGCCACGAGGACCAGTCCGAGAGCAGCGACGGCCGCGAGGCGCTTCATCATCTGAGCACCGTAACCGCTCGCTACTGTCGTCGTGGTCGGTTCTTCCCATTTGAGCCTGAGCATGGCGTCCCCCAAGGTTCTAGGTGGCAGGATCGGCACTAGCGTTGCTTTCCTGCCAGCGTTCGTCTTCCTGCTCCAACCAGTCGCGCAGGGCATCGACGAACTCGCGCGGGATGTCAGAGGGGTTGGCGTCCACGGGCCAGCGCGAGTCGTGTAGTTCGATGCTCACGTGACGGCCGTCGTCGGTGGTCGTGGAGCGGACGAGGGACGGCCAGGTCCGGGTCACCGACGGCCAGGACAACGAGGTGGGGCTCGGCACCCTGAGCGGGAGCAGCATCGGGGCGCTGGTCGGGGTCCTCGGCGGTCCGCTCGGCATGCTGCTCGGCTTCGCCGGGGGTGCCCTGATCGGGTCCTCGGTCGACCTCGATCGGTCCGTCGGCGCCGAGGGCGTGATCGGGGAGATGAGCCAGGCGCTCGCCCCTGGCCGCTCGGGAGTCGTCGCCGAGGTCACCGAGGACTCACCCGACGCGATCGACGCCTTCGCCCGCGAGACCGGCGCCCAGCTCCTGCGCCGCAGCGTGGACGAGGTGCTCGATGAGCTCGCCGCGGCAGAGGCGGCAGCGGAGGCCGCGGCCCAGGCGGCCCGGGACAAGGTGCGTGAGGAGAAGAAGGCCGAGCGCAAGGAGAAGCGCGAGGACCTGGTCGCCAAGATCAAGTCGAAGTTCTAGCCACCGGGGTCGCCTCCTCGTCCGCGAGCCGCGACGAGGAGGCGACCGGGCTTGGCCTGGCGCGCGGGAGCGCCGTACCCTCGCCCGGTGACCGAGACCGACCTGCACACCACCACGCTGGGGGAGCAGGGGTCGCCGGTGGTGTTCTGCCACGGCCTGTTCGGGCAGGGCAAGAACTGGACCCAGATCGCCAAGCAGGTGGCGGGCAACCACCGGGTCACGCTGGTGGACATGCCCAACCACGGCCGCTCGCCGTGGACCGAGCGGCACGACTACGTCGAGGCGGCCGGCATGGTCGCCGACGAGCTGCGCGAGTTCGGCGAGCCCGCGGCGCTCGTCGGGCACTCCATGGGCGGCAAGATCGCGATGGTCGCCGCGCTGCTGCACCCCGAGCTGGTCGAGCGGCTCGTGGTCGTCGACGTCTCCCCGGTGGACTACCACCACCACGACGAGTTCCGGCAGTACATGGACGGCATGCTCGCCCTCCAGGAGGCGGAGATCGGCACCCGTCAGGAGGCCGACGCGGCGCTGACGGAGGCGGTCCCGAACACCACGGTGCGCAGCTTCCTCCTGCAGAACCTGCGCCGCGAGGGCGAGTCGTGGCGCTGGCAGCCCAACCTCGAGGTGCTGCGCCGCGACCTGGACCAGCTCGGCTCCTGGCCCGCCGAGGCGGTCGAGGGGAGGACGTACGACGGCCCCGTGCTGTGGGTCTCCGGTGCGAACTCCCACTACGTCACCGACGAGTACGTCCCCGCGATGGACGCGCTCTTCCCGCGGAACCGGCGCGTGGTGATCAAGGGCGCCGGCCACTGGGTCCACTCCGAGCAGCCGGCGGTCTTCACCGAGGTGCTGCGGCGCTTCCTCGACCCCGCCACCGGGAGTTGAGTGCGGAAGGCGTCGTACCCGCCACGGGGACGCGCACTCGACCCGCGGGCACCGCCTACCTCCGGCTCCTCGTCGCCGGCTTCCGGCGGCAGTCGGCCTACCTGGCGGCCGCGTGGGGCGGCCTGGTCGCCAACGTCACCTTCGGCTTCCTCAAGGCCGGGATCCTGGTGGCGCTGGTGCGCGCCTCGGGCGGCTCGGTCGCGGGGTACGACGAGGGGCGGATGCTCGCCTTCGTCTGGATCGGCCAGGGGCTGCTCGGCCTGGTCAACATGTACGGCCGCGACGTCATCGGGGACCGGATCCGCACCGGCGACATCGTGGTCGACTTCCTCCGGCCGCTGAACCTCCAGCTGGCCGGGCTGGCGACGTTCCTGGGGGAGCGGCTGTTCACGCTGATCCCGCGCGGGATCCCCACCTTCCTCATCGGGCTGCTCACCACCGGCATGGCGCTCTCCCGCGAGCCGCTGTCCTACCTGCTCGGCGCGGTCGCCGTCGTCCTCGGCATGAGCATCTCCTACCTGCTGGTCTACGCCCTCAACATCTCGGCGCTGTGGCTGGTCGAGGTGCGTGGCCTGCAGGTCCTCTACATGGGTATCGCCGGGCTGCTCTCCGGCCTCTACGTGCCGATCGCGATCTTCCCGGCCTGGCTGCACGCGGTCGCCCTGGCCACGCCGTTCCCCTCGGTGCTGATGACCCCGATCGACGTGCTCAGCGGCCGCGTGGTCGGACTCGACGCTCTCGCCCTCGTGGGCGTCCAGGTCGTCTGGGTGCTGGTCGTGGGGGCCGTCGGTGCCCTGCTCACCCATGCAGGGCGGCGCCACCTGGAGGTGCAGGGTGGGTGACCTGACGGCGTACCGGACCATCCTCGCCTCCCGGGTGGCGGCGCAGCGCAGCTACGGCACCAGCTTCCGCCTCGACGTCGTCGCCGCCGGGCTGATCACGGTGGTGGAGTTCACCGAGGTGTGGGTGCTCTTCCACAACGTCGACGTGCTCGGCGGGATGACCCTGGCCCAGGTGATGCTGGTCTTCGGCCTCGCCGAGATGACCTTCGCCGTCGCCGACATGGTGGTGGGCCACGTCGACGAGCTCCCCCGGTTCCTGCGCGAGGGCACCCTCGACGTCTTCTACCTCCGGCCGCTGCCCGTGCTCGCCCAGCTGATGACCGCCGACCTGCAGCTGCGGCGTCTGGCCCGGGCCACGCTGGGGCTGGTGGTCCTGGTCGCCGGGACCGTGCTCGCCGACGTGGACTGGACCTGGGACAAGGTGCTGCTGCTCGCGATCAGCATCCCCTCCTCGGTGCTCATCTACGCCGCGCTCTTCGTGGCCGCGTCCGGCCTGCAGTTCTTCCTCATCCAGGGCGCCGAGACGACCAACGCGTTCGTGTACGGCGGCCGCTACGCCGGCTCCCAGCCCGCCAGCGTGTGGCCGGGGCCGGTGCTGGCGGTGTTCGGGCTGATCTTCCCGGTGGCCGTCACCGGCTACCTCCCCGCCGTGTGGCTCACCGGCGGCGCGGGGGCGCCGTACCTCCCGCCCTGGGCGGCCTGGCTGGCCCCGGTGGCGGCGATCTATGCGATGGGAGCGGCGATGCTGTGCTGGCGGGTCGGGATGCGCCACTACCAGGGCGGAGGAGGCTAGATGGCCATCATCGACACCGACGGGCTGACCCGCACCTTCCGGGTGCGCGACGGCCTGCGCCGTCGCACGGTGACCGCCGTGGAGGACCTGACCGTGCGCGTGCAGGCCGGGGAGTCGGTGGGATACATCGGCGCCAACGGGGCGGGGAAGTCCACCACCATCAAGATGCTGACCGGCATCCTCGTGCCGACCGGCGGCGAGGTGACCACCTGCGGGCTGGCGCCGGTCCGGCAGCGGCGCGAGCTGGCCCGTCGGGTCGGGGTGGTCTTCGGCCAGCGCTCGCAGCTGTGGTGGGACCTCCCGGTGCGCGACTCCTTCCGGATCCTCGCCGCGATCCACCGTCTCCCGGCCGACGCCGAGCGCAGCCGGACCGACGAGCTGGTCGAGCGCCTGGAGATGGGCGGTTTCCTGGACCAGCCGGTGCGCCAGCTCTCGCTCGGGCAGCGGATGCGGGCCGAGGTGGCCGCCGCGCTGCTGCACTCGCCGGACCTGGTGATCCTGGACGAGCCGACCATCGGTCTCGACGTGCTCTCCAAGCAGCGGCTGCGGGAGTTCCTCATCGAGGAGCGCCGTGAGCACGGCACGACCCTGCTCCTCACCACCCACGACATGGGCGACGTGGAGCGGCTCTGCGACCGGATCCTGGTGCTGGACCACGGCCGGCTGGCCTACGACGGCACGCTGCCGGGGCTGGCCGCCACGGTCGGGGCGCAGCGGGTGCTGGTGGTCGACCTGGAGGAGCCGACGGCCGACCTGGTCGACGTACCCCACACCACCCACCTGGCCTCACAGGCGCAGGGGCTGCGGCAGCGGCTGGCCTTCGACGCCGCGCACGTCACCGCTGCCACGGTGCTCGCCGGCGTCGCGGAGCATGCGCAGGTGAAGGACCTCTCGATCGAGGAGCCCGACATCGAGGACGTCGTGCGGCGGATCTACGCCGCCCGGCGGTGACGGCTCAGGCCTCGGCCTGGCGGCGGCGGTAGGCCGCGACCGCGTTCCGGTTGCCGCAGGCGGTCGAGCAGAAGCGGCGCGAGCGATTGCGTGAGAGGTCGAGCACGACGCCCGTGCAGTCGGCGTCCTGGCAGACGGAGAGGCGGGCGTGCTCGTCGGCCCGGATGACGTCCACCATGGCCATCGCGGTCTCGACCACGATCCGCTCCGCCAGCGGAGCATCCGCCTGGACCGCATGGATGTGCCAGTCGTGCCCGCCGTGCCGGACCAGCCGGGGGAGCGCGCGATGCTGCTCGAGCAACCCGTTCACCCGCTCGACCGCCTCGTCGCGCGGCGCGACGAGCAGGGCGCGCAACACCGCGCGCAGCCCGCGCACCGCCTCGAGCTCGGCGGCGGTCCCGTCGACCCGACCGGTGTAGTCGTGGCGGACCAGCAGGTCCGCGAGCTCCTCGCGGGTGGTCAGCGTGTCCGGCTCGACGGCGGAGTTGACCAGCTCGGTCGCGGACTGGAGCGCCTGCGCAGTGTCATGAGCGAAAGGCATGTTGACACGTTACATCACCCACCCCTAGTGTCATGAGCCATGAGCGCAGTCACCCATGACGTCACGCCCGGCATCACCACCCGGGACGCGACCGGCGGGCTGCTCTTCGCCCTGCTCTCGGCGGTCTCCTTCGGCCTGTCCGGGCCGCTGGCCCGCGGGCTCACCGACGCCGGCTGGAGCCCCGGCGCCGCCGTCGGTGCGCGCATCCTCCTGGGCGCCCTGGTGCTCGTGGTGCCCGCCTGTCTGCAGCTGCGGGGGCGATGGCAGGTGCTCCGGCGCAACCTGGCGATGATCGTCGCCTACGGCGCCATCGCCGTGGTGGTGACCCAGCTGTGCTTCTTCTACGCGATCCAGTACATGCAGGTCGGCCCGGCCCTGCTGGTGGAGTACACCGCTCCCGTGCTGGTGGTCGGCTGGATGTGGCTGCGCCACGGCCAGCGACCGGGCGCTCTCACCGTCGTCGGTGCGGTGGTCTGCGCGGCCGGCCTGGTGCTCGTGCTGGACCTGGTGTCCGGCGTGCAGGTCAGCGTCCCCGGGATCCTCTGGGCGCTGGGCGCCGCGGTCGGTGTCGCGACGTACTTCGTGCTGTCGGCGCACGAGGCGCAGGGCCTGCCGCCGCTGGCGCTGGCCGCGGGCGGACTCGTCGTCGGCGGCCTCCTGCTCGCCGGGCTCGGGCTGGTCGGTGTGCTGCCGATGACCTGGTCCACCGCGCCGGTGGAGTACGCCGTCGGGTCGACGCCGTGGTGGCTGCCGGTCCTCGGGCTGGGCGTGGTGACCGCAGGACTCGCCTATGCCAGCGGGATCGAGGGGATCCGCCGGCTCGGCTCCCGGCTCGCCTCGTTCGTCTCGCTCACCGAGGTGCTCGCCGCCGTCCTGGGCGCCTGGCTGCTGCTGGCCGAGCTGCCCGGAGGCGTCCAGGTCGTCGGCGGAGTGCTGATCCTGGCCGGTGTCGTGCTGGTGCGGCTCGGAGAGCCGCGCCAGGTCAGCGAGCGTCCTGCCGCCTGAGGAACACCTCGCGGTGCAAGAGCAGCAGGGCCGCCGCGGTCGGCACCGCCAGCAGCGCGCCGGTGATCCCGAGCAGGCTGCCGCCGAGCAGGGCGGCGACCACGGTGACGGTCGCGGGCAGGTCCACCGCGCGCGACATGATCTTGGGGTAGATGAAGTACTGCTCCACCTGCTGGTAGGCGAGGAAGTAGACCAGGCAGGCGATGCCCACCCCCAGCGAGACCGTCAGGCCCAGCAGGGTGATCAGGATGGCGGAGATGATCGACCCGATCACCGGGATCAGTGAGAGCAAGCCCACGATGAAGGCCAGGGCGAAGGAGTACTGCCCGAGCCCGATGATGAAGGTGAAGATCAGCGTGCTGATGCCCGCGCACACCGCCACCAGGAACGCACCGGAGACATAGGCGCCGGTGGACGCGATGACCTTGTCGCCCAGCTCCGCGACCCGCGGGCGGCGCGAGGCCGGAGCGAGCCGGTAGCCGGCCGCCTTGATGCTGGGCAGGGCGGCCAGGAAGTAGACGGTGAGCACCAGCACGATCAGCGAGTTGGTGATCGCCGAGAGGACCTTGAGGCCGAAGCCCAGAACGCCGCCGAAGATCCCGCTGAAGTTGCCCGAGCTGAGGTACTGCTGCGCCTTGGCGACCACGTCGAAGCGCTCGTCGAGTCGTTGGATCGTCGGGTTGTGCTGCATCTCGTTGAGCCAGCTCGGCGCGTTGCGGGTGATCAGGGTGATCTGGTCGCTGATGACCGGGGCCAGGGTGAGCACGAAGAGGGTGAAGACGCCGATCACCATGATGAGGACGGCGAAGACGGCCAGGCCGCGCTTGACCTTGTGCCGGGTGAGCCAGTCGACCAGCGGGTGGAGGCCGATCGCGAGGAACATCGCGATGACCAGCAGCACCAGCATCCCGGAGATGGAGAGCAGTTGGCGCAGCAGGAAGAACGCGAGCAGCGCGCCCATCGTGGTGAAGAAGCCGAAGACGAACGGCGAGTGCCGGAACAGGCTCGGCGGCCGCTCCTTGCCCGGCTCGTCGACGGGAGCGGGCGTGTCCGGCGTCGACCCGTCCGTCGGGGCCGCCTCGCCCGCCGCATCCGCCTCGTGCGTCCCGCTGTTCTCGCGCATGCGCTCAGCCTCTCCGGCCGGGCGCTCCTCCTTCTTCCCCCGCTGGTGTGCTCCTCGCAGTCGCTCCAGCAGTCCCATCAGGCCCGGTCGTCCTCGTCGTCGCCGAAGCCGGCGACGACATCACGCAGGGCGCCGAGCTGGGCGGTGATGGCGTCGCGCCGCTTGGTCATCCGGTCCACATCGGCCCGCAGCGTCGCGAGCTCCCGCTCGGAGTCGGCGTGCCCGGCGCTGCGGATCGCCTCGGCCTGGGTCTGCGCCGAGGCCACGATCTGCTCGGCCTCGCGGCGGGCACGGGTGAGCAGGCCCTCGCTCTCGGCCTGGGCCTGCTGGCGGTGGTTGGTCGCCTGCTGCATGGTCTGCCGGGCGCGCTCCTCGGCAGCCGTGGCGCGTGCCTCGGCGTCCTGCACCAGCCGCTTGGTCTCGGTGGTGGCGTTGCTGTGGTGCTCGCTGGCCTCGCGTGCCAGGCGCTCCTTCTCCACCGCGAGCGCGCGACGTGCCTCCTGGACCTCGCGGTCGGCGGCGGCACGCTGCTGTTCGGCGTCCCGCTTGGCGGTGGTGAGCAGCTCGGAGGCCTCCTGCTTGGCGGCCAGGCGCACCTGCTCGGCCTCGCGACGGGCGGAGGCGAGGGTGTCCTCGGCCTCACCCTGAGCCATCGCGCGCTCCTGCTCGGCGTCGGCGGTCAGCCGGGCGCGGGTCTCGTCGAGCTCCTTGAGCTGCACCAGCCGCATGTCCTCGGCCTCGCGCGCCGCCTCCCCGCGGATCGCCCGCGCGTCGCGGTCGGCCTGTTGGCGGATGTCGTCGGCCTCGCGCTGCGCGGTCGTGCGCACCTCGTCGGCCTCCTCCTCGGCCATCCGCAGCATCGCCGAGGCGCGGCCGCCGAGACCGGCGTACGTCGGGTTCTGGTGCTCCTCCAGGTCGCGGCTCATCTGCTCGACCCGGCGCTCCAGCTCCTCGACCCGGGCCTGGGCGCCGTCGAGGTCGGCGGCGAAGCCGTCGCGCTCGGCCAGCAGGTCGCGCACGGCGCGGTCGACCTCGGTGCGGTCGTAGCCGCGGCGGGCCTGGCTGAAGCGCGGCGCGGCCGAGGTCGAGCGGGCCGGCGTCGACGAGACGGCGGGGAAGGACCGCGCCTGCTCACCGCGCGCGGTGGACCGCGAGCCGGCGGCCGCCGCAGCGGCGACCGGCGCAGCCGTCGGCGCGGACTGAGGCTCCGGCTCCGAGCGGACCGGCTCCGGGTCGGGCTCGACGGCGCGCTCCTCGACCACCGCCTCGGCGGTCACCTCCTCGGCCACCGGCTCCTCGACGGGCTCCTGCTCGACGGGCTCGGAGACGGCGGGCTGGGCCGCGGTCTCCTCCGGCGCACGCTCCTGCACGGCGGGGAACTGCTGGGTGACGTCCTCCGGAGCCGCCTCCTCGACCGCGGGCTCGGCCTGGGCGGCCGGCTGCTCGGCGGTGGTCTCGTTGGCGGTCTCGTCGCTCTCGCGACGGTCCCGGTCGTCGTCGGGGGTGTCGAAGATGGACAGGCCCTCGTTGCTCATCGTGCTGCTCCCTCGTCCTGGTTCGGCGACCGCCATGCCGCTGGTGCGTCATGACGGCGATGCCCCAGTGTCACCGACAGGGCGAAACGGCGCACTCCGGCTCGCCGTACGAACGGCGAACCGGAGTGCACAAGGGGGTGCCGGAGGGCCGGTCAGACCCCGCGGAAGCGGTTGATCGCATCCTCATGGGTGGCCCGCAGCTCCTGGTTGCGGACACCGAGACCCTCCTCGGGGGCCAGGCAGAGCACACCGACCTTGCCCTGGTGGGTGTTGTGGTGCACGTCCAGGGCGGCCTGGCCGACGTCCTCCAGGCCGTAGGTGCGCGACAGCGTCGGGTGGATCATCCCCTTGGCGATCAGGCGGTTGGCCTCCCACGACTCGCGGTAGTTGGCGAAGTGGCTGGAGATGATCCGCTTGAGGTTCATCCACAGGTAGCGGTTGTCGTACTCGTGCATGTAGCCCGAGGTGGAGGCGCAGGTGGTGATGGTGCCGCCCTTGCGGGTGACGTAGACGCTCGCGCCGAAGGTCTCCCGGCCCGGGTGCTCGAAGACGATGTCGATGTCCTCGCCGCCGGTGAGCTCGCGGATCTTGGCGCCGAACCGCTTCCACTCCTTGGGGTTCTGCTGCGTGCCGTCCTCGTTCCAGAAGCGGTAGTCCTCCTCGGAGCGGTTGATGATCAGCTCCGCGCCCATGCTGCGGGCGATGTTCGCCTTCTCCTCGTTGGAGACCACGCAGATCGGGGTGGCGCCGCCGTTGAGGGCGTACTGCGTCGCGAAGCCGCCGAGGCCGCCCGAGGCGCCCCAGATGAGCACGTTGTCGCCCTGCTTCATGTCGCCGCCGTTGCGGCTGACCAGCTGTCGGTAGGCGGTGCAGTTCACCAGCCCGGGGGAGGCGGCCTCCTCCCAGGTGAGGTGCTCGGGCTTGGGCATCAGCTGGTTCGCCTTGACCATCGCCACGTCGGCCAGCCCGCCGAAGTTCGTCTCGAAGCCCCAGATCCGCTGGGAGGGGTCGAGCATCGTGTCGTTGTGGCCGTCGGAGGCCTCGAGCTCCACCGACAGGCAGTGGGCCACGACCCGGTCGCCCGGCTTCCACTTGGTGACGCCGGCACCGACCTGCAGGACGACGCCGGACAGGTCGGACCCGACGATGTGATACGGCAGGTCGTGCCGCTTGCCGAGGTCGGACTCGCGGCCGTAGCGCTCGAGGAAGCCGAACGTGGACACCGGCTCGAAGATCGAGGTCCAGACGGTGTTGTAGTTGATCGCGGAGGCCATCACGGCCACCAGCGCCTCGCCCGGGCCGAGCTCGGGGAGCGGGACCTCGTCGACGTGCAGCGACTTGCGGGGGTCCTTCTCCTTCGAGGGCACCCCCTCGAACATGTCGACCTCGTCCTTGCGGACCACAGCGGCCCGGTAGGACTCGGGGATCTCCAGGTTGGCGAAGTCCTCGGCGGACGCCTCGTCGGAGGTGATGGCGTCACGAATGCTCTGCACGGGGTGGCTCCTCGTGGGGTCGGGGTTGACGGCCCGGACATCGGGTGGCGTGAAGATACCGACGCGTAACGAGGCGTGTCAGCCCGATGTGACCCATCTTGCTAGCAGCTGGTCCCGGGCGCGGAGGAGGTACGCCGTCAGTCGCTCGGCCGCCGCCGTATGCTCGCCGTCCTCGGCGAGTGCGCAGATGCGCTCGTTGTCCGCCAGGTAGGCCGTGTGGAAGTCGGCGTCGCGCATCTGGTGGAAGAACAGCCGCATCTCGGCCAGCAGCAGGTCCATCTGCGCGTCCAGGCGGGCGCTGCCCGCCAACGCCACGACCGCCCGGTGGAAGTGCTGGTTGGCGTTGCCGACCCCGTCGTGGTCGCCCCGGTCGGCGGCCGCGCGCCCCTCGGTGATCGCCGCCCGCAGTGCCGCCAGCCGCTCCGGGGTCGCGTCCTCCCCGTGGGCGAGCGCGGCCGGCTCGATGACGAGCCGCGCGGCATAGACGTCGCGTACGTCGTCCCGGCCGGGTGTGGCCACCACGACCCCGCGGTGGGTCTCGCGGACCAGGATGCGCTCGGCCACCAGCATGCTCAGCGCCTCGCGCAGGGTGTTGCGGGAGACTCCGAGGGCGGCGGCCAGTCGCTGCTCGGGGAGCCGGGTGCCCGAGCGCAGCCGCCCCTCCACCACCTGCTCCCGCACCTGCCGTGCGGCCCGGTCGGCCGAGGTGCTCATCACCGTGCGCCGGGAGCGCCGCTCGGCGTCCAGCATCTCCAGCACCGCGCCGAAGTCCGCGCCACTGGTGTCGGTGCGACTGCTGGGACTCATGGGGGGACTGTACGCACGAATGTTGGATGCGGGTATTGCCGGATTGTTGAACAACTGGGAGAGTCGTGGGCTATGAGCCAGGACACACCGCCGGCCGAGAGCCGACCGATCGAGGACGCCGCCGGGCGCTCGGCCGTGCTCGGCGCCATCTTCCTGATGGCCACCAGCGCCATCGGCCCGGGCTTCCTGACCCAGACCGCCACGTTCACCGGGCAGCTGGGCGCGGCCTTCGCCTGCGCGATCCTGGTCTCGATCGTGGTGGACATCGCCGTGCAGATGAACGTGTGGCGCGTGGTCGGGGTCAGCGGCATGCGCGCTCACGAGCTCGGCAACCGGGTGCTGCCCGGCGTCGGCTACCTGCTGGCCGCGCTGGTGGTCATCGGCGGCTTCATCTTCAACATCGGCAACGTCGCCGGCTCCGGCATCGGCGCGAACGCCATGTTCGGCCTCGACGCCCGCATCGGCGGGGCGATCTCCGCGGCCATCGCCATCGGGATCTTCCTCTCCAAGCGGGCCGGCATCGCCCTGGACCGGGTCGTCGTCGTGCTCGGCCTGGTGATGATCGTGGCGACCCTGGTCGTGGCGATCACCTCCGACCCGCCGGTCGGCGAGGCACTGCGCAGCACGGTCGCGCCGGACACCTTCGACTTCGTGGCGACCACCACGATCATCGGCGGCACGGTCGGTGGCTACATCACCTATGCCGGGGCGCACCGGCTGCTGGACTCGGGCCGCACCGGAGTGGAGCACGTCGGCGACATCACCCGCTCCTCGGTGGTGAGCATCCTGGTCACCGGGCTCATGCGGATCCTGCTCTTCCTGGCGATCCTCGGCGTGGTGGCCGGCGGGGCCACCCTGTCCGCCGAGAACCCGGCCGGGTCGGCCTTCGAGGCGGCGGCGGGCGAGCTCGGCCTGCGGATGTTCGGGGTGATCCTCTGGGCCGCGGCGCTCACCTCGGTCGTCGGGGCGGCGTACACCTCCGTCTCCTTCCTCACCACCCGCAGCACCTCCGCGCGCACGCGCAACCTGCTCACCGTCGCCTTCATCGCCGCGAGCGCCGTCGTCTTCGTCATCATCGAGCAGGCACCGGCCGAGCTGCTCGTCTTCGCCGGCACCTTCAACGGGCTGATCCTGCCGCTCGGCTTCACCGTGCTGCTCTACGTCGCCTGGCGGCGCCGCGACCTGCTGGGCGGCTACCGCTACCCGGTCTGGCTGCTGGCCGTGGGGGTGGCAGCCTGGCTGCTGACGCTCTACCTCGGGTGGAACGCGCTGCAGCTGCTCGGGGACCTGTGAGAGGGGACGCGATGCGGATCGACCTGAACAGCGACGTGGGGGAGTCCTTCGGCCGCTGGGAGCTGGGCGACGACGACGCCGTGCTGGCCCAGGTGACCAGCGCCAACGTGGCCTGCGGCTTCCACGCCGGGGACCCCACCACGCTGCGCGGCTGCTGCGAGACGGCCGTCCGACGCGGCGTGGTGGTCGGCGCCCAGGTCGGCTACCGCGACCTCGCCGGCTTCGGCCGCCGCTTCATCGAGATGGACCCGGTCGAGCTCGCCGACGACGTGACCTACCAGATCGGGGCGCTGGCCGCGATGGCCCACGTGGCGGGCACCCGGGTCGCCTACGTCAAGCCGCACGGGGCGCTCTACAACGCCACGGTGCAGCACGAGGCGCAGGCCCAGGCGGTCGTCGACGCGGTGAGCGCCTACGACGCCTCGCTGCCGCTGCTCGGGCTGCCCGGCTCCGAGCTCCTCGCCCGGGCCGAGCGGGCCGGGCTGCGCACCGTGCGGGAGGCCTTCGCCGACCGCGCCTACACGCCCGAGGGCACGCTGGTGTCCCGGTCGGTCGAGGGCGCGGTGCTGCACGACCCCGCCGAGGTCGCCGACCGGGTGCTGCGGATGGTCACCGAGGGGCGGCTGACCGCGATCGACGGCACCGAGGTGGCCGTCCAGGCGGAGTCGGTGTGCCTGCACGGGGACAGCCCGGGCGCCGTGGCGATGGCCGCGGCCGTGCGCGCCGCGCTGGACGACGCGGGAGTCGACGTGGAGGCGTTCGCGTGAGGCTGCTGCCCTACGGCGACCGCGCGCTCCTGGTGGAGCTGGCCGACGGCGAGGAGGCGCTCGCCCTGGCGGCCGCGTTGCGGGAGGACCCGCCGGCCGCCGTGGGCGAGCTGGTGCCCGCGGCCCGCACCGTGCTGGTCGTGGCGGCCGACGGTGCCGGGGTCGGGGACCTGCGCGACGCCCTCGAGCGGGTCGAGGTGACGCCCCTGAAGGACCGGGAGGACGAGGGCGGGCTGGTCGAGGTGCCGGTCGTCTACGACGGCGAGGACCTCGAGGATGTCGCCCGGCTCACCGGGCTGTCGGCGGAGGAGGTGGTGGCGGCACACACCGGCCAGACCTGGCGGGTGGCCTTCGGCGGCTTCGCCCCGGGCTTCGGCTACCTGGTGGGCGAGGACGACCGGCTGCACGTGCCGCGGCGGGAGAGCTCGCGGACCGCCGTACCGGCCGGAGCCGTCGGGCTCGCGGGGGAGTACGCCGGGGTCTACCCGCGCGAGTCGCCCGGCGGGTGGCAGCTGATCGGGCGCACCGACCTGGCCATGTTCGACCTGGACCGCGAGCCCGCGGCGCTGCTGCGTCCCGGCGTCCGGGTCCGCTTCACCGAGGCGGGCCGATGAGGGGCGCGACCGTGCTGGCGACCGGACCGCTCGCCGTGATCGAGGACCTGGGCCGCACCGGCGGCTCGGGCATCGGAGTGGGCCGCTCCGGCGCCGCCGACCGGGGAGCGCTGCGGCAGGGCAACCGGGCCGTCGGCAACGAGGAGGGCGCCGCGGCGGTCGAGGTGACCTTCGGCGGGCTGAGCCTCCGGGTGGGCGACGAGCCCCTGGGCTTCTGCGTCAGCGGCGCGGTGGGCGAGGTCCGGGTCGACGACCGCGGGGTCGGGTCGCACACGGTCGGGGTGGCGCCCGCCGGATCGACGCTGACCATCGAGCCGCCACGGCTGGGGCTGCGGTCCTACCTGTGCCTGCGCGGCGGGGTCGACGTACCTCCCGTGCTCGGCTCGCGCAGCCGCGACGTGCTCGCCGGCCTGGGGCCCGAGCCCTTGAGCGAGGGCGACGAGCTGCCCGTGGGGGCGGCGTACGGCGAGCTGCCCGGCGTGGACAACCTGCCGTGGCTGCGCCAGGACGACGTGGTCGTGGTGCGGGCCGTCCGTGGGCCCCGGGACGACTGGCTGGCCGACGCCGAGGAGCTGGTCCGCTCCGACTGGCAGGTCAGCGACCGCAGCAACCGGGTGGGGATCCGGCTCTCCGGCGCGACCCTGGAGCGCGGCCGCGACGGGGAGCTGCCCAGCGAGGGCGCCTGGCGCGGTGCCGTGCAGGTGCCGCCAGGCGGGGAGCCCGTGCTGTTCCTGGCCGACCACCCGGTGACCGGGGGCTACCCGGTCGTCGCCGTCGTCGTGGACGAGGACGTCGACCGGCTCGCGCAGCTGCAGCCGGGACAGTCGCTGCGACTGGAGTGGGTGGGCGCGCCATGAGCGTCGCCGACCTGACTCCCACCGAGGCGCGCGCCCGCTTCCGCGACGGGCTGGTCACGCCGACCGCCGGCTGGTGCGCGGGCTGGACGCAGGCCAACCTGCTGGTGCTGCCCCGCGAGCTGGCATACGACTTCCTGCTCTTCGCCCAGCGCAACCCCGTTCCGTGCCCGGTCCTGGACGTGCTGGACCCCGGCGCGGTCGCGGGCCCGCTGCTCGACGGCGACGTGCGCACCGACCTGCCGGCCTACCGTGTCTACGTCGACGGGGAGCTCGCCGAGGAGGTCGGCGACGTGCGGTCGTGGTGGCGGGACGACCTGGTGTCCTTCCTCATCGGCTGCTCGTTCACCTTCGAGGACGCCCTGCTCGAGGCGGGGGTGCCGGTGCGGCACGTCGAGCAGGGGGTCAACGTCCCGATGTACGTCACCGACCGCCGGTGCCGACCCGCGGGAGCGATCTCCGGCCCGCTGGTCGTCTCGATGCGCCCGGTCCCCGCCGAGCAGGTCGCCACCGCCGTGCGGGTGACGAGCCGCTACCCGGCGGTGCACGGCGCCCCGGTGCACGTGGGCGACCCGGGTGCGCTGGGGATCGCCGACCTCGCCGCCCCCGACTTCGGCGACCCGGTCGACGTACGCCCCGGCGAGGTCCCCGTCTTCTGGGGCTGCGGCGTCACCCCGCAGGCGGCGGTGATGGAGTCGCGTCCCGCCCTCGCGATCGCCCACGCGCCCGGGCACATGCTGGTCACCGACGCCCGGGACAGCGCCTACCTGGTGCCCTGAGCGCCCGTCAGTGCGGGCCGGCGGGCTGCACGAGCTCGACCAGCACGCCGCCGGTGTCCTTGGGGTGGATGAAGTTCACCCGGCTGTCCGAGGTGCCCCGGCGCGACTCGTCGTAGAGCAGTCGCAGGCCGCGGTCGCGCAGGATCTGCGAGACCTGCTCCAGGTCGGTCACCCGGAAGGCGAGCTGCTGCATCCCCGGACCGGAGCGCTCGAGGAACTTCGCGATCGTGGAGGTCTCGTCGAGCGGGGCGAGCAGCTGGATGGCCGAGCCGGAGTCGCCGACGCCGACCATCGCCTCGCGCACTCCCTGTTCCTCGTTGGTCTCCTCGTGCAGCACCTGCATGCCGTAGGTGTCGCGGTAGAACGCCTTCGCCGCGTCCAGGTCCGCCACCGCGATCCCGACGTGGTCGATGGCGGTGAACAGGTGGTCGGGGATGGCGGCGTGGACGTCCGGAGTGCTCATGGCGTCATCGTCGTACGCCGTCCCGCGGTGGCGGTAGGGGGTTGTGACCTGTTCCTCACGGGTCGAGGCGTCCGCCCCCTCCCCGCCGCGCGCCGTGCTGGGTATCGTCACAAGACAACTGCGACAACGAGAGCGCGGCGGGTCGCCGCGCATCCGACACCTGTGGAGGCACCCATGTCCGAGACCGTGATCGTCGCCGGGGCACGTACCCCGATCGGCCGCCTGCTGGGCGGGCTGAAGGACCAGAGCGCGGCGGACCTGGGAGGGGTGGCCATCAAGGGCGCTCTGGAGAAGGCGGGCGTGACGCCCGACCAGGTCGACTACCTGATCATGGGCCAGGTCATCCAGGCCGGCGCCGGGCAGAACCCCGCCCGCACCGCCGGCGTGGCGGCGGGCCTGCCGATGGAGCTGCCCTCCATCACCATCAACAAGGTCTGCCTCTCCGGCATCAACGCCATCGCGATGGCCGACCAGCTCATCCGCGCGGGCGAGCACGAGATCGTCGTGGCCGGCGGCATGGAGTCGATGACCCAGGCACCGCACCTGCTGCCGAAGTCGCGGGAGGGCTTCAAGTACGGCGACACCCCGCTCGTGGACTCGATGGCCTACGACGCGCTCTACGACCAGACCACCCGGCAGGCGATGGGCGCACTCACCGAGCAGCGCAACGCCTCCGAGGACCACCTCACCCGCGAGGAGCAGGACGAGTTCGCCGCCCGCTCGCACCAGCGTGCGGCCGAGGCGTGGAAGAACGGGCTCTTCGACGACGAGGTCGTCTCCGTGGAGATCCCGCAGCGCAAGGGCGACCCGGTCGTGGTCTCCGCCGACGAGGGCGTGCGCGGCGACACCACCGCGGAGTCGCTGAGCAAGCTGCGCCCCGCCTTCTCCAAGGACGGCACCATCACCGCCGGCTCCGCCTCGCAGATCTCCGACGGCGCCTGCGCCGTCGTCGTGATGAGCAAGGCCAAGGCCGAGGAGCTCGGCCTGACCTGGCTCGCCGAGATCGGCGCGCACGGCCAGGTCGCCGGCCCCGACTCGACCCTGCAGATGCAGCCGGCCAACGCGATCCGCAAGGCCGCCGGCAAGGAGGGCATCGAGGTCTCCGACATCGACCTGTTCGAGCTCAACGAGGCCTTCGCCGCGGTGGGCATCGAGTCCGCTCGCGACCTCGGCGTCTCCGAGGACAAGGTCAACGTCAACGGCGGAGCCATCGCGCTGGGCCACCCGGTCGGCATGTCCGGCGCCCGGATCGTGCTGCACCTGGCGCACGAGTTGAAGCGCCGCGGCGGCGGCGTCGGCGCGGCCGCGCTGTGCGGCGGCGGTGGCCAGGGTGACGCGCTGATCATCCGCGTTCCCGCCGAGGCGTGAGCCGGCGGGCCGCCTCCGTCCCCGACCTGGTCCGCGGCGCCCGCGAGGGCGACCCGCGGTCGGTGGCGCGCCTGATCTCCCTGGTGGAGGACCGCTCGCCGCTGCTGCCGGAGGTGATGGCCGCCCTGGCGCCCTTCACCGGTGCCGCCCAGGTGGTCGGCCTGACCGGCTCGCCCGGGGTCGGCAAGTCGACCACCACCTCGGCCCTGGTCACGGCCTGGCGTCGCGAAGGGAAGCGGGTGGGAGTGCTGGCCGTCGATCCGTCCTCGCCGTTCTCCGGCGGCGCGCTGCTGGGCGACCGGATCCGGATGGAGGACCACGCACTGGACCGGGAGGTCTTCATCCGGTCGATGGCCGCGCGCGGCCACCTCGGCGGCCTCTCCTGGGGCACCCCGCAGGCGCTGCGGGTGCTGGATGCGGCCGGCTGCGACATCGTGCTGGTCGAGACCGTCGGCGTCGGGCAGAGCGAGGTCGAGGTGGCCCACCTGGCCGACACCACGCTGGTGCTCTCCGCGCCCGGCCTGGGCGACGGCATCCAGGCGGCCAAGGCGGGGCTGCTGGAGGTGGGCGACGTGTACGTCGTGAACAAGGCCGACCGCCCCGGCGCCGACCAGGTCCGCCGCGAGCTGCGCACGATGATCGCGATGGCCGACCGGCCCGATGACGCCTGGCGGCCGCCGATCGTCAAGGCCGTCGCGACCACGGGCGAAGGGGCCGACGAGGTCGTGGCCGAGGTGGCCCGGCACCGGGAGTTCCTGGAGCAGGACGGTCGCCTGGAGGCACGGCGCACCCGGCGGGCGCGCGAGGAGGTCGAGGCCATCGCACTGGCGGCCCTGCGCCAGGAGTGGGACGAGGCCCGCGGGGACTCCGACCTGGACGGGCTGGCCGCCTCGGTCGCCGCCGGCGAACTCGACCCCTGGAAGGCCGCGGAGACGCTGCGCCGCTCCCTGTGAGGCGCCTCAGCGCGGGGAGATCGAGAGCACGTCGGCCAGCTCCAACGGGGCGTCGCACAGCAGCTCGACGCCGGGGTCGGAGTCGTCGGGGCCCCGGGCAGTGAACCGCATCCGGCTCTCCGCGTCGGTCACCGAGATCGAGGTCAGCTCCATCGGCTCCGCGAGCCCCTGCGGTACCGCGTCGGGGTCCTCCGGACGGAGGACCAGCCGCTTGCCCTCTCGGGTCACGGTGCCGTAGTAGACGGCCCGGTCCGGCTGGGAGGTGCAGGTCACGGGGGCGGAGCCGGGGCGCGCTGAGGAGGTCGCAGTGGGGGTCGATGAGGCGGGGCCGCCCGCCTGACGCGGCGAGTCGGGACCGCCGGAGGGAGCGATGGCCGAGAGGGCCAGCCCGCCGACGGCGACGGAGGCAGCGAGGCCCAGGCCGACCATGCCGGCGCGTCGGCGGCGCTGGGCGCGGCGACGGGCCGCGAGGGCGTCCAGGTCGAGGGGCGGCACGGGCAGCGACGAGGCCGCCCGCTGGAGCAGGTCGATGCGGTCGTTCATGACTCCTCCACGAGGTGGTCGGTCCGGATGGCGGACAGTCCGCGGGAGGCGCGGCTCTTCACCGTGCCGGTCGCGACCCCGAGGGCGGCCGCGGCCTGTCTCTCGGAGAGATCGGCGATGTAGCGCAGCACCAGCACCTGGCGCTGCTCGGCCGGCAGCGCGGCCAGGACCCGGAGCACCTGGTCGCGCTCGGTCACCGCGCCGTCCGGCGCCGGAGCGGTCTGGTCGACGAGGGCGTGCGAGGTGTGCAGGTCGGTCGGCTGCTCGCCGACCCAGCGGCGGCGACGCAGGCTGTTGAGGTGGTTGACCAGCATCCGGTAGACGTAGGCGTCGGGATCCTCCGCCTGCGAGACCCGGTGCCAGGAGCGCCACACCTGGGCGAGCACGCCCTGAGCCACGTCCTCGGCGTCCGCGGGACGGGCACCGAGGAACACGGCACTGCGGACCAGCTGTGGCCAGCGGCTGCCGGCGTACTGGCTGAACTCCTCATCCGGCGTCACGTCGCCCCCTTCGCCCTCGTTCTCTCACCTCAGCAGACGCGGTGGGGACGGGGGAAGGTTCCCGATCCTCCGGCCGGGGCGCGCCTCCCGCGGGCGTGGGTGGAGGCGTGGTACGAAAGGGCGAACCTGTGTTGCCTTCCCCTGCACGGAGAGAGTCCCATGAACGCCAAGAAACTGCTGCTCGTCGTGGTCGTGGTGTTCCTCGGCTTCTGGATGTTCACCGACCCGAGCGGCCTGGCCGACGTCGCCAGGAACGGCGCCGGCGAGGGCTGGGCGCTGGCCACCGACGGCTTCCGCGGCCTGATCCGCTTCCTCGGCGAGCTGTTCTGACCCGGTTGGGGGACACGTGAGGTCGGAGACCGGCGCGAGCGCCGACGTACGCCGGCACCTGCTGCGTGAGGAGGGCGAGGTCGTCGTCGACGAGGTGCGCAAGCACTGGGTGGCGCTGCTGCGGCCCCTCGACGAGTTCGCGATCGTGGTCGTGCTGCTCATGCTGGTGCCGTTCACCCCGGTGGACTACGGCTGGGTGCCGATCGTCGCGGCGCTGGTCGTGGCGCTGCACGCGACCTACCTGTGGATGGCCGTGCGCCGGGACGTCTTCGTGATCACCAACATGCGGGTCTTCCGGCTGCACGGGGTCTTCAACCGGCAGCTCTCGACCATGCCGCTCACCAGGATCCTGGACATCACCGTGGCCAAGCCGCTGCTCGGCCGGCTGCTCGGCTACGGCCACTTCGTCTTCGAGTCCGCCGCCCAGGAGCAGGGGCTGCGCGACATCCGGTTCGTCGCCGACCCCGACGAGCGCGATCTGGCGATCCAGCGGGTCGTCCAGCGCTCGGGTCTGCGCGGCCCGAAGGCCGTCAACTAGGGGCTCTTCGCCCACCGGTCGGGCCGGAGCCGTCGACCGTTCACCGGGCGGTCACTGCGCTGGCGGAGTCTCCGGCCATGCCGAAGCTGCCCCTGCTCGCCGCGTTCGCGGTCCCCGTCCTCGCCGGCCCGCTCGTGATCGCCCCCGCCGTCGCAGCCGGCGACGACGCCCCCGGCGAGCTGCTGGGTACCTATGCCTCCGGGTTCTTCGACGAGGGCGGCGCGGAGATCGTCGCCCACGACCCCGCGCGACAGCGGGTGTTCGCGGTCAACGCTGCGGCCGGCACCGTCGACGTCCTCTCCATCGCCGACCCGGCGAAGCCGACCAAGGTGAGCGAGCTGGACACCCCGGGGGCGAACTCGGTGGCTGTCCGCGGGCAGGTGGTCGCGGTCGCCGAGCAGGCGGAGGAGAAGACCGACCCCGGGTCGGTGTCCTTCTTCGACGCCCGGACGCTGAGGCCTACGGGCCGCGTGCGGGTCGGTGCCCTGCCCGACATGGTGACGATCACCGCCGACGGCTCGAAGGCGGTCGTGGCCAACGAGGGCGAGCCCGAGGGCTATTGCGCGGGCCAGGCCGACCCGCGCGGCTCGGTGTCGGTCGTCGACCTCTCGCGGGGTCCGGCCCGGGCCACAGCCCGCACCGCCGGGTTCACCGCCTACGACGGCCGCGAGGACGCCCTGCGCGCCGACGGCATCCGGATCTTCGGCCCCGGCGCCTCGGCGTCGCAGGACCTCGAGCCGGAGTACGTCGCCACCGCGGGCCGCTGGGCCTGGGCCACCCTCCAGGAGAACAACGCCGTCGCGAAGGTGGACCTGGCCAAGGCGCGCGTCGTCGACGTGACGCCGCTCGGCACCCGCGACCACTCGCTGCCCGGCCAGGGCCTGGACGCCAACGACAAGGACGGGGTGGCCGGCATCGCCGAGCGCCCGGTCTCGGGGCTCTACCTGCCCGACGGGATCGCCACCTGGAAGGTGCGGGGGAGCAGCTACCTCGTCACCGCCAACGAGGGCGATGCCCGGGAGTACGACTGCTTCGCCGAGGAGGCCCGGGTCAAGGAGCTGCCGCTGGACCCGAGCGTCTTCGGGCCGGAGACCCAGCAGGACGACGTACTGGGCCGGCTCACCGTGACCACCACCGCGCCGCGCAACTCCCGCGGGGAGTACACCGAGCTCCAGTCCTTCGGCACCCGGTCGGTCTCGGTGTGGTCGGCCGACGGCCGTCAGGTGTGGGACTCCGGGGAGCTGCTGGAGCGGGTCACCGCGGAGCTCCCGGCCTACAACGCCGACCACTCCGAGACCGACTCGGCGGACTCGCGCAGCGACAACAAGGGCCCCGAGCCCGAGGGCGTCACCATCGGCCGGGTCGGCATGCGCACCTACGCCTTCGTCGGGATGGAGCGGAACAGCGCGGTCGCGGTGCTGGACGTCAGCCGGCCGGACGCGCCGGAGTACGTCAGCCTGCTGAGCAATCGGGACGACTCCTACCCGGCCGAGGACCCGCGCGCGGGCGACCTGGGCCCGGAGGGGCTGGCGTTCGTGGCCGCGGAGGACAGCCCGAACGGCGAGCCGCTGCTCCTGGTGGGCAACGAGGTGTCCGGCACGACCAGTATCTGGGGACTCGACCTGCGACCCTAGGATGGGCGCATGACGCAGTCGCAGAACCCGCAGGGCCCCCAGGGCTCCGACCAGTCCTTCAGCCGCCCCGGCGCGGTCGACCTGTCCGGCCTCCAGGGAGCGCCGGCCGGCGGCCCGGGCGGGGCTCCGGGCGCCGTCGGCTCCTACTCGGTGCTGCTGGACGAGCAGAACTTCCAGTCGGTGCTGGAGGCCTCCACGACGGCGCCGGTGATCCTGGTCTTCTTCTCCCGGACCCAGTCCCCGGAGAGCGGCCGGCTCGCCGACGACCTTGCCCGGCTCTCCGACGAGTTCGAGGGCCGCTTCCTGGTCGGCCTGGTCGACATCGACGCGACCCCGCAGATCGCCCAGGCGATGCAGATCCCGTCCGTGCCGCTCGTGGTGGCCGTCGTCGACGGCCGACCGATGCCGCTGCTGCAGGACGCGCCGCAGGAGGACGAGCTGCGCACCCTGCTGCAGCAGGTCGTCCAGCAGCTCACCGCGCAGGGCGTCGCGGGGCGGCACCAGCCGCGGTCGACCGGAGCGCCGGCCGGGGAGGACGAGGACGGCGGGCCCACCATCGACCCGCGCTACGCCCCCGCCCAGGACGCGCTGGAGGCCGGCGACATCGAGGGCGCGGTGCGCGAGTACCAGAAGCTCGTGGACGCCAACCCTGCCGACGCGGAGGCCGCCGCCGGCCTGGCGATGGCGACCGTGCTGCAGCGCACGCAGGGCGCGGACCTGAACGCGGCGCGCGCCGCGGCCGCCGACAACCCCGACGACGTGGACGCGCAGACCATGGTCGCGGACCTGGACATGCTGGGCGGGCACGTCGACGACGCGTTCAACCGCTTGATCGACCTGGTCCGCCGTACCTCCGGGGATGAGCGGGACAAGGCGCGCGAGCACCTGCTCGGCCTCTTCGCCGCCGTCGGCAATGACGATCCGCGGGTCCTCGCGGCGCGGCGCAACCTCGCGTCCGCGCTGTTCTGACCCTCCGGCGGCTGCCGCCGGGTCAGTCCGCGTCGAGGTTGGCCCGGCCGGCCTCCAGCCGGGCGACCGGGACCCGGAACGGCGAGCACGAGACGTAGTCCAGCCCGACGCTGTGGAAGAAGTGGATCGAGGCCGGGTCGCCGCCGTGCTCGCCGCACACGCCGACCTTGAGGTCGGGCCGGGTCTCGCGGCCCTTCTCGGTGCCCATCCGGACGAATGCGCCGACGCCGAGGGTGTCCAGCGACTCGAACGGTGAGACGTCGAAGATGCCGTTGTCGAGGTAGGCGGAGAAGAACGATGACTCCACGTCGTCACGGGAGAAGCCCCACGACATCTGGGTCAGGTCGTTGGTGCCGAAGGAGAAGAACTCCGCGCTCTTGGCGATCCGGTCGGCGAGGAACGCCGCACGGGGCAGCTCGATCATGGTGCCGACCTGGTGCGGGATCTCCCGGCCACGCCGCTCGGCGACGTCGCGGGCGACCGCCTCGATGTGCCGCTTGACCACGTCGAGCTCCCGCACGCTGGCGACCAGCGGGACCATGATCTCCGGCCGTGGGTCGCCGCCCGCGTCGAGCCGGTCCGCCGCCGCCTCCAGGATCGCCCGCGCCTGCATCTCGAACAGGCCCGGGATCTGGATGCCCAGGCGCACGCCGCGCAGGCCCAGCATCGGGTTCTGCTCGTGCAGGCGTTGTACGGCGGCCAGCAGGGTGCGCTTCTTCTCCTCCACCTGCTCGCCCGTGGCGTCGGCGACCGCGATCTCCACCGAGAGCTCGGTCAGCTCGGGCAGGAACTCGTGCAGGGGCGGGTCGATCAGCCGGATCGTGACCGGCAGGCCGTCCATCGCCTCGAGGATCCCGGCGAAGTCCTCGCGCTGCAGGGGCAGCAGGGCCGCGAGAGCGGCCTCCTGGCCCGCCTCGTCCTCGGCGATGATCAGGTCCTCGACCAGCTGGCGGCGCTCGCCGAGGAACATGTGCTCGGTCCGGCACAGCCCGATCCCCTCGGCGCCGAACCGGCGTGCGCGGGCGGCGTCCTCGGCGGTGTCCGCGTTGGCCCGCACCCTCAGCCGCCGGGCGTCGTCGGCCCGGGTCATCACCAGGTCGACCGCCTCGATCAGGTCGTCCTCGGAGTCGTCGCCCTCGAAGTGCCGCACCACGACGGAGTCGACGACGGGCACGGCCCCGGCGAACACCTCGCCGGTCGTGCCGTCGATGGAGAGGGTGTCGCCCTCCTCGATCACGGTTCCGCCGTCGACGGTGAAGCGCTTCGCCGCGGCGTCGACCTCCAGATCGTCGGCCCCGGAGACGCAGGTGCGACCCATGCCGCGGGCCACGACCGCGGCGTGCGAGGTCTTGCCGCCGCGGCTGGTGAGGATGCCGCGTGCGGCGACCATCCCGGACAGGTCGTCGGGGTTGGTCTCCTTGCGGACCAGGATCACGTCCTCGCCGTTGGCGGCCCACTCCACCGCGGTGGGGGAGTCGAAGACCGCCTTGCCGACGGCGGCCCCGGGGGAGGCGTTCACCCCCACGGTCAGCAGGTCGCGGTCGGCGTCCTCGTCGAAGCGGGGGAACATCAGCGAGGCCAGCTGCGCGCCGGTGACCCGGCGTACTGCCTCGTCGGTGTCGATGAGGCCCTCGTCGGTCATGTGCCGGCCGATCCGGAAGGCCGCCTCCGCGGTGCGCTTGCCGACCCGGGTCTGGAGCATCCACAGCTTGCCGCGCTCGACGGTGAACTCGATGTCGCACATGTCGCGGTAGTGCTCCTCGAGCCGCTTCATGATCTCCAGGAGCTCGTCATAGGACGTCCGGTCGATCTCGGCGAAGTCCGCCAGCGAGACGGTGTTGCGGATGCCCGCGACGACGTCCTCGCCCTGGGCGTTCTGCAGGTAGTCGCCGTAGACGCCCTGGTCGCCGCTGGCGGGGTCGCGGGTGAAGGCGACGCCGGAGCCGGAGTCCATGCCGAAGTTGCCGAAGACCATGGCCTGCACGTTCACCGCGGTGCCGAGATCCTCGGGGATCCGCTCCTGGCGGCGATAGAGGCGGGCCCGGTCGGTGTTCCAGGAGTCGAAGACGGCCTTGATCGCCAGGTCGAGCTGCTCGCGCGGGTCCTGCGGGAAGTCGCGGCCGGTCTCGTCGCGGATGATCGTCTTGAACTGCTCGACCAGCGCCTGCAGGTCCTCGACGTCGAGGTCCAGGTCGGAGTCGCTGCCCTTCTCCTGCTTGCGGGCCTCCAGCGCCTCGGAGAACAGCTGCCCGTCGATGTCGAGGACGGTGCCGCCGAACATCTGCAGCAGCCGACGGTAGGAGTCCCAGGCGAAGCGCTCGCTGTCGCTGCTGGCGGCCAGACCGCCCACGGACTCGTCGTTGAGCCCGACGTTGAGGACCGTCTCCATCATCCCGGGCATGGAGAACTTCGCGCCCGAGCGCACGCTGACCAGGAGTGGGTCGTCGGCGGCGCCGAGCTGGCGGCCCATCGTCCTCTCCAGGGCCGTGAGGTGCTCGGTGACCTCCTCGGGCAGCCCGTCGGGGAAGCCGCCCTCGGCGAGGTAGGCGCGACAGGCCTCGGTGTCGATGGTGAACCCGGGCGGCACCGGCAGCCCGATGTTGGTCATCTCGGCCAGGTTGGCGCCCTTGCCGCCCAGCAGGTCCTTCTGGTCCTTGTCGCCCTCGGCGAAGTCGTGCACGTAGC
Source organism: Nocardioides rotundus (assembly GCF_019931675.1). Classification (GTDB taxonomy): domain Bacteria; phylum Actinomycetota; class Actinomycetes; order Propionibacteriales; family Nocardioidaceae; genus Nocardioides; species Nocardioides rotundus. The sequence goes on along the minus strand of NZ_CP082922.1, from coordinate 2,218,287 downwards.
CCGTCATGGGCTGATCCTGCCACTGCCCGGCGTCGCCCGACAGGGGCCGTCGGCTAGCCGGGGTCGCGGAGGAAGTCCAGCACCGCCTGGTTGAACGCCTGCGGGTCCTGCTGGTTCATCCGCTCCGGCCCGGGGAGGTCCAGGGTCGGGGCATGCACCCGCTCACGGTCGCCGGCCGGGTCGAGCCGCTCGAGCTCCGCCAGGGCCGCCAGCAGCCGGTCCTTGTCCAGGTGCCGGCCGGCCAGGACCCGCCGCGGGGTCAGCTTGAGGGCGCGGCGCTGGGCCCGGACCGCCGAGCGCGACGGGGCGTCGTACTGCCCGGCCAGGACCAGCCGGTCCACCAGCTCGGGGTGCTGGGCCGCGAGCCGCGCGGCGACCAGGGCGCCGAGGGAGAGGCCGACGACGTGGGTACGGCGCACCCCGTGGGTCTCCAGGAAGCTCACCAGGTCGCCGACGGCGGCGTCGAGATCGAAGGTGCCCCGGTCGGTGGGCTTGAGTCCGCGCAGCCAGGGGACCCAGCAGCGCCAGTCGGTGGGTACGGCGACGACCTGGTCCTGCCAGTCGGTCGGGAGCTGGCCCAGTGCGGGCAGGAAGACCAGGCAGGTGGGGTCGGCCTGCTGCGGCTCCTCGCTCATCGGCCGGACTCCGTGTAGTCGCTGCCCGTGCTGCGCAGCGCGGCCGCGACCCGGCGGGCGGTGAAGTCGGTGCACCGCTCCTCGACCTGCTCCGGCGTGCAGAACTCGGCGGTGCGGATCTCCCGCTCCTGGCGCACGACGTCGTCCAGGATGCCGGGCTCGTGCCGGCCGCCGTCGAAGACCAGGCAGAGCGCGTCGTCCCAGCCGCCCCACGGCGGCAGCCAGTCGGTGAGCAGCAGCTCGCCGGCGGGGATCTCCAGGCCGAGCTCCTCGACGATCTCGCGGGAGACCGCGAGCTGGGGGGACTCGCCGACCTCGACGACGCCCCCGGGCAGATCCCAGTCGCGCTTGTAGGTCAGCTGGCACAGCAGCACGCGGTCATCGGTGTCGCGCACCAGCATCTGGGCGATCGCCCGCTTGCGGGGCAGGAAGGAGTTGAGCAGCGCGCGGAAGCTCTCCGGCTCGGTCAGTGGCGGGTCGGTGGAGAGCCGGGCGTAGATCGCCATGGCGGTGGCGTCGGCCCGGTCGCCCATGCCGGGGACCAGCCGCCGCTCGCCCTCCCGGCGCAGCCCGGCGCGGGTCGCGACCCGGGTGCTGGAGGCGTTGCGCGGGTCGATCCGGGCCTCCACCCGCTGCAGGCCGAGTCCGCCCTGGTCCTCCTCGCTGAGGGCCCAGTCGACCAGCACCCGGACGGCGCGTACGGCGTACCCGCGACCCCTCCGCCCGGCGTACAGCGCCCAGCTCACGCTGCCGACGCTGTCCGTGGAGCGGTCGACCTCGACGCTGCCGACCAGCTCGTCGTCGTGCTCGATCGCGAAGGCGGCCCGGCGCCGGCCCTTGCCCCAGTCCTCGCGCCACTCCTCGATCGCCTGCAGTTGGCGCTCGGAGGTGATGTCCTCGGGCTTCCAGCCGAACCAGAGCCGGATCTCCTCGTCGTGCCCGGCGACCGCCGCCTCGACGTCCTCCTCGCGCCAGGGTCGCAGGGTCACCACACCGTCGGTGAGGGTCGGCTGGTCGGTCATGCGTCCCACCCTAGGTGCCGACCCTGAGCAGCCGATGCACATGGTCGGCGAGCACCCCGACTCCCCGCGCGGGGGTGAGGTCGCCGGTGGCGGTCGCCAGACGCTCGCGGTGCTCGCGCGGCCATTTACCAGGTAGTCATGCTCGAGCGTCGCCCTACGGGGCAAATTCACCGTGTAGAGCGTCACTGCGTCGTGACTACCTGGGAAATGGTCAGGGCGGAGGGGCGGCCAGCGGGCTCAGCATCAGAGGGGTACGGCGACATCGACTATCCCGCCTTGCGTTCAAGACGCTGACGCAGGCGATGACAGGTCTGGCCGGGGCGGTCGTAGTCGGACCAGATGAAGCGCATCATCCCGAAGTCGGTCACCCGTCGCAGCTCGTCCTCGCGGCGCTTTTCGCGCACGACCACCTGCGACGCGTCCTCGCCGGGCTTGAGGAGGCGGGTGTACTTGATGGTCCCGTCGAACTCACCCAGCTGACCGTGAGCCGGCCAGGCGAAGTCGGTCGTTCCGATGAGGATGCCGTCCTCCCACACTTCGTACTGACAGACCGGCGCGGGGATGTTGTTCGCCCAGAACATCCAGAAGCCTCGCGATTCGCCCGGACTCTCGCGGCGTGGACTGGCCATGCGGATCGGGACGTGCAAGTGCCGAGTCCGCGGCCAGTGCCGCATCCGGTCGAACCGCTCCTTGAGCTCGTCGGGCGAGAGGTCGTCGGCGTGAAGAGCGGAGTCGAAGGAGACCAGAGCGCTCTCCGCCGTGGCCAGGGAGCCCGCCTCGATCAGAGCGCGGTCCACAGATGTCACGTTCATCCCCGCAGCCCGCGTGAGGTCGTCGTCGGGCACTTGAGCGAGGTGGTGGACCACGTCCCCTTCGACCCGCGGCCTGCCCTTGTCCAGACGGGTGACGTGCACGCGAGTGAGGTCCATGCCCCAGGTCGCGATGCCGTGTGCCACCAGCGCCGAGACATGGCTGAGGCAGACGCTGTCTCCCATCGCGTCCAAGACCGCGCGACCACGAACCAGGTGCCGTCCCTCCGGAGTGAGCGCGGTCCAGGCATCCGGGGTCGTGTAGTAGCCATGGCGGATCCGAACCCAGACACCTGCCCGGATGGTCGCCGCAACCTCCCGGTCGGACAAGCCGCTCGCCCGTGCGTCCTTGCGGGTGAAGAACCCGCGCTCTGCGGCCAGGGCAATCAGTCGATCCATGCTCCGACCGTGACGCGTGGCGGGGATCCTGAGAAGTGGAGCTTGGCGCCCCTGTGGACAAGCGGCGTCTCAGCGGGGTTGTCCACAGCCCCTGAGAGCGGTTCCGGGGTTCGCGCCCGCGTTCTTGCCGTCGACCATTTACCAGGTAGTCGTGACGCAGCCTCGCCGTACCCGGCAAATTTGCCGTGTAGAGCGACGCTGCAGCATGACTACCTGGTAAACGAACGCCGTGCGGGGTGGGTGGCGTCAGGCGCGGCGGAACCAGAGCGTGGCGAGGGGAGGTACGACGATCTCGGCCGAGGCGGGCTGGCCCCCGTACGGCTCGGGGACCGCCTCGATCGAGCCGAGGTTGCCGACGCCGGAACCGGTGTAGGCCTCGGCGTCGGTGTTGACCACCTCCTGCCAGGTGCCGGCCGAGGGCAGGCCCAGGCGGAAGCCGGAGTGCGGGACGGCCGAGAAGTTCGACACACAGACCAGGTCGGGGGAGTCCGGGGCGCGCCGGATGAAGGAGAGCACGTTGCGCCCCGCGTCGTCGGCGTCGATCCAGGAGAACCCGGCCGGGTCGGAGTCGCGCTCCCACAGCGCGGGGGTCTCCGCGTACACCCGGTTGATGTCGCGCACCGCGGCCTGCACGCCCGCGTGCTCGGGGTGGTCGGGCAGCCACCAGTCCAGCTCGCGGGACTCCGCCCACTCGGCCTCCTGGCCGAACTCCGAGCCCATGAACAGCAGCTGCTTGCCCGGGTGCGCCCACATGTAGGCCAGGTAGGCGCGCACGGTCGCCAGCTCCTGCCATCGGTCGCCCGGCATCTTGCGCAGCAGCGACCCCTTGCCGTGCACGACCTCGTCGTGGCTGATCGGCAGCACGTAGTTCTCCGAGAAGGAGTACACGAGCGGGAAGGTCATCTGGCCGTGGTGGTACTGCCGGTAGATCGGCTCGTTGGCCAGGTAGCCCAGAGTGTCGTGCATCCAGCCCATGTTCCACTTGAACCCGAAGCCCAGCCCACCGGCGTCGGTGGGGCTGGTGACGCCGGGCCAGGCGGTCGACTCCTCGGCGATCGTGACCGCGCCGGGGACCCGCCGATAGACGGTGGCGTTCATCTCCTGGAGGAACTGCACCGCCTCGAGGTTCTCCCGGCCGCCGTACCGGTTCGGCGTCCACTCGCCCTCCTCGCGCGAGTAGTCCAGATAGAGCATCGACGCCACGCCGTCGACCCGCAGCCCGTCGGCGTGGAACTCCTCCAGCCAGAACAGCGCGTTGGCGTAGAGGAAGTTGCGCACCTCGTGCCGGCCGAAGTTGAAGATGTAGGAGCCCCACTCGCGGTGCCAGCCGCGCTGCGGGTTGGGGTCCTCGTACAGCGGCGTCCCGTCGAAGCGGGGAAGCGCCCACTCGTCGGTCGCGAAGTGGCCGGGCACCCAGTCCAGGATCACCCCGATGCCGGCCTGGTGCAGCCGGTCGATGAGGTAGCGCAGGTCGTCGGGGTCGCCCAGCCGCGAGTCCGCGGCGTAGTAGCCGGTCACGTGGTAGCCCCACGACCCGCCGAACGGGTGCTGCATCACCGGCATGAACTCCACGTGCGTGAAGCCGAGGTCGGTCAGGTAGGGCACCAGCTCGTCGGCCAGCTCCCGGTAGGTCCGCCCACGCCGCCACGACGCCAGGTGCATCTCGTAGGTCGCCATCGGCCGCTGCAGCGGGTTGCGGGAGTCGCGGGCGGCCATCCAGTCCTGGTCGCCCCACTCGTAGGTCGACTCATAGACCCGCGACGACGTCCGCGGCGGCACCTCGGCGTGGAAGGCCATCGGGTCGGCCTTGTCCCGCCACTGGCCGTCGGCGCCGAGGACGGCGTACTTGTAGTGCTCGCCGTGGCCGATCCCGGGCACGAACAGCTCCCACACCCCCGAGGACCCCAGTTGCCGCATCGGGTGCTCGCGGCCGTCCCAGTGGTTGAAGTCGCCCTTCACCCGCACGCCGCGCGCATGCGGCGCCCACACCGCGAAGGACGTGCCGCTGACCCCGTTGTCGTAGTGCCGCACGTGCGCCCCGAGGACCTTCCACAGCTCCTCGTGGCGGCCCTCGTTGATCAGGTGCAGATCGGTCTCCCCGACCGTGGGCAGGTAGCGGTACGGGTCGTCCACCTCGACCGCGGGCCCGTCGTAGGCGACCCGGATCCGGTAGTCCGGCACGGTGTCGCCAGGCACCACGCCCGACCACACCCCCGCGTGCTCGTGGGTCAGCTCGACCTCGCCGCGGTCGGTCACCGCGACCACCGAGGAGGCCAGCGGCTTGAACGTCCGGATGGTCACCCCGTCCTCGCCGGCGTGGGCGCCGAGCAGGCCGTGGGGGTCGCCGTACTCGCCCGCGGCGAGCTGGTCCAGCAGGGCAGGCTCGATCGTCATGCAGCACCTCCAGCGCTGAGCTCGCGGCCGATGGCCGCCAGGGGTACGTCGACCCAGGCGGGTCGATTGCGCGTCTCGTACACGGTCTCGTAGACGGCCTTGTCCGCGACGTACGCCGTCAGCAGAGCCTGCTCGGCGTCGGTGAGCTGTCGCCCGCCGGCGTAGGCGTCCAGGAACGCGGCGCGGTTGCGGGTCGACCACTCCTCGGCCCGGAAGCGCCGCTGCCGCTCGGCCTCGTCGTGCCCGTCGCCCAGGCCCATCGCCACCACCTGCGGGGCGTAGTCGAAGGAGCGCAGCACCCCCGCGACGTCGCGCCAGGGGGAGTCGGGCAGCACCCGCTCGGCCAGCGGCTTGGCCGGCTCGCCCTCGAAGTCCACGATCTTCCACCCGTGCACCGTCCGCAGGGTCTGCCCCAGGTGCAGGTCGCCGTGCACCTGCTGGGCCCGGTCCCCGGGGTGGTTGGCCACGTCGTCGTAGGCCGCCCGCAGTGCCGCCTCGTGCTCGGCGAGCGCCGGCGCCACCGGCAGCGCCTCGTCCAGCCGGCGGTTCATCGCCTCGGCCAGCTCGCGCATCTGCTCGGGCCCCCGCTCCCGCGTGGGGAACTCCTCGGCCAGCGTGGCGTGCACCTCGGCCAGCGCCGTGCCCAGGCGAGCCGCCTCGCCGGCGAAGTCGCCGCCGACCTCGTCGGCGTGCAGGTCGCCCTCGGCGAACAGGTTGCGCACGCTGGCCAGGGCGAGATCCCACCCGTCGGTCGCCGTGCGCAGGAACTCCTGCAGCATCGCCAGGTCCACGTCCCCGCTGGAGACCCAGCCGTAGAGGGCGGCGACGTGGTCGGACCCGGCACGGGTCAGCACGTCGTGCACCGCGATGTCGGGGTTGCGACCGGGGGTGACCTTGCGGAAGACCTTCAACAGCGCGTCCTCGCCGAACATCACCGAGGAGTTCGACTGCTCCCCGGAGAACGGGGTCGAGTGCGTGGTGACGTCCAGGTCGTGGCCGGGCAGCCGGTGGAAGGACAGCCCCGGCGTCTCCGGCCGCAGCGACTCCGCGGAGTCCGCCTCGGGCGTCCGGTCCAGCTCGGCCAGCCAGGCCGCCATCGCGTCCCGGTCGTGGATCGCGTCGTAGGCGTGCACCGCCCCGTGCTCGGGGTCCTCCCAGGAGCCCACCAGCGCGTGCTCGAGCCGGTCCTGCGGTGCTGGGTAGAGGGCGAGCGGGAGCTGGTAGAGCTCCGGCTCCCCGCCGTCGTCGTACTCCACCTCGACCAGGTCGACGACCACGACCGGGTCGGTGCCGTGGCCGATCCGTCCGACCCGGCGCGTGCCGGCGACCCGCGCGGGGCGGCCCTTGCCGCCGAACCAGCGCGCGGCCGTCACATAGTCGGCGAGCGCGGTCATGCGTGTCCTCCCGGAGCCTGGGTGAGCCGGAACCAGTAGAAGCCGTAGCTGCCGAGCGTCAGCAGGTACGGCAGCTCCCCGATCGCGGGGAAGGGGACCCCGCCGAGCAGCTCCACCGGGACCATCCCCTCCCAGCGCCGCAGGTCGAGCTCGACCGGCTGGGGGAAGCGGCTCAGGTTGTTGACACACACGATCACGTCGGTGCCCGACTCCGGGTCCTCCGTGGGGGTGAACTCCCGGGCGTAGGAGAACACCGACGGGTTCGACCCACCGAGGTCGACGAACGTGCCGCGGCCGAACGCGGGGTGCTGCTTGCGCGCGTGCACCATCCGCCGGGTCCACTGCAGCAGCGAGGACGGGTTCTCCAGCTGTGCCTCGACGTTCACCCCGGCGTAGCCGTAGACCGGGTCCTGCACCGCCGGCAGGTGCAGCCGCCCGGGCGTGGCGGTGGAGAACCCCGCGTTGCGGTCGGGGGTCCACTGCATCGGCGTGCGTACGCCGTCCCGGTCGCCCAGCCAGATGTTGTCGCCCATCCCGATCTCGTCGCCGTAGTAGAGGACGGGGGAGCCGGGCAGCGAGAGCAGCATCGCGGTGAACAGCTCGATCTGGTTCTGGTCGTTGTCCAGCAGCGGGGCGAGCCGGCGGCGGATGCCGATGTTGGCCTTCATCCGCGGGTCCTTGGCGTACTCCGCCCACATGTAGTCGCGGTCCTCGTCGGTGACCATCTCCAGGGTCAGCTCGTCGTGGTTGCGCAGGAAGATGCCCCACTGGCAGCCCTCGGGGATCTGCGGGGTCTGCTCGAGGATCTCCGAGATGGGGTAGCGCGACTCGCGGCGCACGCCCATGAACAGCCGCGGCATGACGGGGAAGTGGAAGGCCATGTGGCACTCGTCGCCGCCGACGGCGGTGTCGCCGAAGTACTCCACCACGTCGGCCGGCCACTGGTTCGCCTCGCACAGCAGCACCGTGCCGGGGTAGTTCTCGTCGACGAAGCTGCGGACCCGCTTGAGCATGTCGTGGGTCTCGGGCAGGTTCTCGCCGTTGGTGCCGGGCCGCTCGTAGAGGTAGGGCACCGCGTCCAGCCGGAAGCCGTCCAGGCCCATGTCCAGCCAGAACTGCATCGCGTCCAGCATCTCCTGCTGGACCTTCGGGTTGTCGAAGTTGAGGTCGGGCTGGTGGTGGAAGAACCGGTGCCAGTAGTACTGCTGGCGGACCGGGTCCCAGGTCCAGTTCGACGGCTCGGTGTCGACGAAGATGATCCGGGCGTCCTGGTAGAGGTCGTCGGAGTCGGACCAGACGTAGTAGTCGCCGTAGGGCCCGTCCGGGTCGCGCCGCGACTCCTGGAACCACTGGTGCTGGTCGCTGGTGTGGTTCATGACGAAGTCGATGATCACCCGGATGCCGCGCTCGTGCGCCTGCGCGACGAACTCCCGGAAGTCCTCGACCGTCCCGCACTCGGGGAGGATGTCGGTGTAGTCGGCGACGTCGTACCCGCCGTCACGCAGCGGCGAGGTGAAGAACGGCGGCACCCACAGGCAGTCCACGCCCAGCCAGTGCAGGTAGTCCAGCTTCTCGGTCAGCCCCTTGAAGTCGCCGACGCCGTCGCCGTTGGAGTCGCGGAAGGAGCGGACCAGGACCTCGTAGAACACCGCGCCCTTGAACCAGTCCGGCTCCTCGCCGAGCACCGCCAGCTCGCTGGTGGAGCCGCGCGCTTCGGTGGTCGAGCCGTGCCCTTCGCTGGTCGAGCCGCGCGCTTCGCTGGTCGAGCCGCGTGCTTCGCTGGTCGAGCCGCGCGCTTCGCTGGTCGAGCCTGTCGAGACCACTCAGACCTCCCTCACGGCCAGGATGTGCGCGGGCTCGTGGTGCGGGTCGAGCCGCACGTAGTCGTGCGCGTGCCAGGTCCAGGTCTGGTCGCTCAGCTCGTCGTGCACGACGAACGAGTCGCCCCAGTCCAGCCCGAGCGCCGGCATGTTCAGGTGCACCGTGGTCTCCCGAGTGTTGTGCGGGTCCAGGTTGAGCACCACGATCACCGTGTCGCCGGTGATCCGGTCGTGCTTGGAGAAGCAGATCGTGTGGTCGTCGTCGGTGTGGTGCACCGTGAGGTCGCGCAGCTGCTGGAGCGCGGGGTGCGCGCGGCGGATCTCGTTGAGCCGGGTGAGGTACGGCGCCAGCGTCTGGCCGCTCGCCTCCGCCGTCGCCCAGTCCCGGACCCGGATCTGGTACTTCTCCGAGTCCAGGTACTCCTCGCTGCCCGGCCGGACGGCCACGTGCTCGAAGAGCTCGTAGCCGGAGTAGACGCCCCAGCTCGGGGAGCCCATCGCGGCGAGGACGGCGCGGATCTTGAAGGCCGGCGGGCCGCCGTACTGCAGGAACTCGTGCAGGATGTCCGGCGTGTTGACGAAGAAGTTCGGCCGCATCAGGTGGTCGGACTCGCCGGACACCTCGCGCAGGTAGTCCTCCACCTCGCCCTTCTCGGTGCGCCAGGTGAAATAGGTGTAGGACTGGTGGTAGCCGATCGCGCCGAGCCCGTGCATCATCGGCGGTCGGGTGAACGCCTCGGACAGGAAGATCACGTCCGGGTCGGTCTCGCGGATCTCGCCCAGCAGCCGCTCCCAGAACTCCAGCGGCTTGGTGTGCGGGTTGTCCACGCGGAAGATCCGCACCCCGTGGGACATCCACAGCCGGACCACCCGCAGCACCTCGGCGTAGATCCCCTCGGGGTCGTTGTCGAAGTTGATCGGGTAGATGTCCTGGTACTTCTTCGGCGGGTTCTCCGCGTAGGCGATCGTGCCGTCCGCGCGGGTGGTGAAGAACTCCGGGTGCTCGCTCACCCAGGGGTGATCGGGTGCGGCCTGCAGCGCCAGGTCCAGGGCGATCTCCAGGTCCAGCTCGCGGGCCCGGGCGACGAACGCGTCGAAGTCCTCGAAGGTGCCGAGGTCGGGGTGGATCGCGTCGTGGCCGCCGTCCTTGGAGCCGATCGCCCACGGGGATCCGGTGTCCTCCGGGCCGGGCGTGAGGGTGTTGTTCGGCCCCTTGCGGTTGACCTCGCCGATCGGGTGGATCGGCGGGAGGTAGACGACGTCGAAGCCCATGGCGGCCGCCCGCTCCAGGCCGGAGACGGCGGTGCGGAAGGTGCCGCTGGTGACCCTGCCCGTCGCGGGGTCCTCGGTGGCGCCCTCGGAGCGGGGGAAGAACTCGTACCACGAGCCGACGAGCGCGCGGTTGCGGTCGGCGTACGCCGGGAAGGGGCCGTCGACGCTCACCAGCTCGCGCAGCGGGTGGTCGTGCAGCACCTGCTCCAGCTCGGGGTCCTGCAGCGCCGCGAGCCGTGCCTCGACCGGGCGGATTGTGTCGGTGGCGGCCGCCAGGCCGGCCTGCAGCACCTCGGTGTCGCGGGCGTCGAGCCCCGGCTCCCGCAGCACCCGCTCGAGGAGCAGCCGGGCCTCGGTGAACATCAGGTCCACGTCGACGCCGGCGCGGATCTTCACGTCAGCGTGGTGCTCCCACGTGGCGATCGGGTCCGACCAGGCCCGGATCTCGAAGGTCCACGCACCCTCGGCGTCCGGGGTCACCCAGGCGGTGTGCAGGTCGGGGACCGTGGGGTGCTTCTCCATCCGCACGGGGTCGCGCCGGGTGCCGGAGGGATCGGTGAGGACGACCTCGGCCGAGAGCCGGTCGTGTCCCTCGCGGAAGACGCGCGCCGTGACGGGGAAGGGCTCGCCGACGGTGGCCTTGGCGGGCAGCCGGCCCCGGTCGACGAGCGGGGTGACGTCCATGATCGGGATGCGTCCGACACTGGTGCGAGGCATGGGCGTCAGACTTCCCGCTCGACCGGGTCCCGTGCAAGCCGCTCACCCGCACGGGCGAGGATTGTTGGATCGATCCAACCTTGGCTGTACCGTCCTCCCGTGCGTGCCATCCGTCGCTTCACCGTCCGCCCCGTCCTGCCGCCGCAGCTGGCCGCGCTCAGCGAGCTGGCCGCGAACCTGCGGTGGTCCTGGCACCCCCCGACGCAGGCGGTCTTCCGCGACGTCGACCCGGCCGCCTGGAAGGCGGTCGGCCACGACCCGGTGCGCCTGCTCGGCGCGGTGAGCCGGGAGCGGTGGGCGGGGCTGGCGGCGCACGCCGGCTTCCTCGAGCGGCTCGCCGCGGTGCGCGCCGACCTGGCGACGTACCTCTCCGACGACCGGTGGTACGCCCAGCGCGCGGGGGAGGACGCGCCCCGGCAGATCGCCTACTTCTCCCCGGAGTACGGCATTACCGCGGTGCTCCCGCAGTACTCCGGTGGCCTGGGCATCCTGGCCGGCGACCACCTCAAGGCCGCCAGCGACCTGGGCATCCCGCTGACCGGCGTCGGGCTGCTCTACAAGTACGGCTACTTCAAGCAGTCGCTGAACCGCGACGGCTGGCAGCAGGAGACCTACCCCGTCCTCGACCCCGACGAGCTGCCGCTCAGCGTGCTGCGCGAGTCCGACGGGTCGCGCGCCACGGTGACCATCCCGCTGCCCGACGGCCCCGACCTGGTCGCCCGCATCTGGGTCGCACAGGTGGGCCGGGTGCCGCTGCTCCTGCTCGACTCCGACGTGGAGGAGAACCCGCAGCACTACCGCGAGGTGACCGACCGGCTGTACGGCGGCACCACCGAGCACCGCCTCCGCCAGGAGCTGCTGCTGGGCGTCGGCGGCGTCCGCGCCCTGCGGGCGTGGTCCCGGATCGCCGGCGCGCCGGCACCGGAGGTCTTCCACACCAACGAGGGGCACGCGGGCTTCCTCGGGCTGGAGCGGATCCGCGAGCTGACCGTCGCCGACGGCGGTCCGGCCCTGGACTTCGACACCGCGCTCGAGGTGACCCGCGCCGGCACCGTCTTCACCACCCACACGCCGGTCCCGGCCGGCATCGACCGCTTCCCGCGGGAGCTGGTCGAGCAGTACTTCGGCGGCGGCTCCTCGCCGGTCCCGGGCGTCCCCGTCGAGCGGGTGCTCGCCCTGGGGTCGGAGGACTACGAGGGCGGCGACGCCGGCGTGTTCAACATGGCGGTGATGGGCTTCCGCCTCGCCCAGCGGGCCAACGGCGTCTCCCAGCTGCACGGCCACGTCTCGCGGCACATGTTCAACGGCCTGTGGCCCGCCTTCGACGAGGCCGAGGTGCCGATCACCTCGATCACCAACGGCGTGCACGCGCCCACCTGGGTCGCCGACGAGGTCTTCGAGCTGGCCGAGGCCGACGGCGTCCCGCGCGACAGCGCCGACCTGGACGCCTTCTGGGACCTGGTCGACCGGATCCCCGCCGACCGGATCTGGACCCTCAAGCGCTCCCTGCGGCAGAACCTGGTGCAGGACGCGCGCGAGCGGATCGCCAAGTCCTGGCGCAAGCGGGGCGCCGCGTCCGCCGAGCTCGGCTGGATCGACACGGCGCTGGACCCCGACGTGCTGACCATCGGCTTCGCACGGCGAGTGCCGACGTACAAGCGCCTCACCCTGATGCTGCGCGACCCCGAGCGGCTCAAGCGGCTGCTGCTCGACCCGGAGCGGCCGATCCAGCTGGTGATCGCCGGCAAGTCGCACCCGGCGGACGAGACCGGCAAGCGGCTGATCCAGGAGATGGTGCGGTTCGCCGACGATCCGGAGGTCCGGCACCGGATCGCGTTCCTGCCGAACTACGACATCGCGATGGCGCAGCCGCTCTACCCCGGCTGCGACGTGTGGCTCAACAACCCGCTGCGGCCCTACGAGGCGTGCGGCACCTCGGGGATGAAGGCGGCCCTCAGCGGCGGGCTGAACCTCTCCATCCTCGACGGCTGGTGGGATGAGTGGTACGACGGCCGCAACGGCTGGGCGATCCCGTCGGCCGACGGCGTCGACGACCCGGACCGGCGCGACGACCTGGAGGCCGCCGCGCTCTACGACCTGCTGGAGAACGAGGTCGCCCCCCGGTTCTACGACCGGGACGACGCCGGGATCCCGCAGGGCTGGCTGGACATGGTCCGGCACACGCTGAAGTCGCTGGGCCCCAAGGTGCTCGCGACCCGGCAGGTGCGCGACTACGTCGAGCAGCTCTACGCCCCGGCGGCGCGGAGCTCGCGCGCCCTCAACGACGACTACGAGGGCGCCCGTGCGCTCGCGTCGTGGAAGCAGCGCACCAAGGCCGGCTGGTCGCAGGTCCGCGTGGAGCATGTGGAGTCCGGCGACGTGGGGGACGCGCCCGAGGTCGGGCAGACCCTGTCGGTGCGGGCCTTCGTCGCGCTCGGCGACCTCGCTCCCGACGACGTCGACGTCCAGGTGGTCGCGGGCTCCCCGAGCAGCGAGGACGCCCTGAGCGACCCCGCCGTGGCCTCGATGCAGCCGGTGGAGTCCTACGAGGGCGGCCGGTACCGCTACGACGCCGAGGTGACCCTGGACCGCGCGGGCGCGTTCGGCTACACCGTGCGCGTCGTACCGCGGCACCGCGGCATCGCCTCGGTCGCCGAGATGGGGCTCGCCGCGCTCCCCGCCGGCTGACCCTGTCCAAGCCGACTCGGCGGACGGGTGGGGTGGCGTCAGGCCTCGCGGAGGACCAGCACCGAGCGCCCGGCGAGCGTGATCGTGCTCCCCGCCTCGAGGAGCTCGCCCTCGGGGTGGCCCTCGTCGGTGGAGAGCACCACCTCGCCGCGCTGCACCCACTGGTTCTCCGGCAGCGTGACCTCGACCGGATCGGTGCCCGCGTGCAGCCACACCAGGAACGACGCGTCGTGCTGCTGCTCGCCGTGCCGTCCGGGGGAGCGGAGCGGGTCGCCGGACAGGAACATCGACAGCGTGCGCAACCCCTCGTCGTACCAGTCCGCCTCGGTCATCTCCCGGCCCGACGGGTGCAGCCAGGCCAGATCCTTCGGGCCGCCGGGCACGACGGGCTCGCCGGCGAAGTGGTGCCGCTGCCGCAGGGTCTCGTGCGAGCGCCGCAGCCGCAGCGCGGCCCGCGCGGTCTCGTAGACGTCCAGCCAGGCGTCGTCGGGACTCCAGTCGACCCAGGAGATCTGGTTGTCCTGGCAGTAGGCGTTGTTGTTCCCGTCCTGGGTGCGGCCGCGCTCGTCGCCGGCGGTGATCATCGGCGAGCCCGACGACAGCGCGAGGGTGACCAGCATGTTCTTGGCCTGGCGCCGGCGCAGCGCGTCGATCTGCGGGTCGTCGGTCGGGCCCTCGACGCCGTAGTTGTCCGACCGGTTGTCGTTCGACCCGTCCCGGTTGCTCTCCTTGTTGGCCTCGTTGTGCTTGCGTTCGTAGGAGACCAGGTCGCGCAGCGTGAAGCCGTCGTGCGCGGTGACGAAGTTGACCGAGGCGTACGGCGAGCGGCCGTCGTCGGCGTAGAGGTCCGAGGAGCCCGCCAGGCGCGAGGCCATCTCCCGCGGGGAGGTGCGACCGCGCCAGAAGTCGCGGACCGCGTCGCGGTAGGTGTCGTTCCACTCCACCCACGGCGGGGGGAACGAGCCGACGAGGTAGCCGTCCATCGAGGCGTCCCACGGCTCGGCGATCAGCTTCACATAGCGCAGCACCGGGTCCTGCCCGATCGTGGTGAGGAAGGCGCCGGCCATGTCGATGTCGTGGCCGGTGCGCGCCAGCGCCGAGGCGAGGTCGAAGCGGAACCCGTCGACGTGGAACTCGGTCACCCAGTAGCGCAGGGAGTCCAGGATGAGGCGGAGCGCGCCGACGTTGGTGGCGTCCACGGTGTTGCCGCAGCCGGTGACGTCCCAGTAGGCGTCGCCGGTGGTGCCCGACCGCTTGTAGAAGCCGAGGTCGTCCAGCCCGCGGAAGGAGTACGCCGGCCCGTCGGGTCCCCCCTCGGCCGTGTGGTTGTAGACCACGTCGAGGAAGACCTCGATCCCGGCGTCGTGGAAGGCCTTGACCATCGCCTTGAACTCCGCGATCTGCTCGCCGCGGTCGCCGGCGGAGGAGTAGGCGCCGTGCGGCGCGAGGAAGCCGATGGTGTTGTAGCCCCAGTAGTTCACCAGCCCGCGCTCGGCCACGGCCGGCTCGGTGGCGAACTGCTGCACCGGCAGCAGCTCGACCGCGGAGACCCCGAGCTCGCTGAGGTAGTCGGTGACCACCGGGTGGCCCAGCCCGGCGTAGGTGCCGCGCAGCTCCTCGGGGATCCGGTCATGCAGCTCGGTGAAACCCTTCACGTGCAGCTCGTAGATGACGGTGTCCCGCCAACGGGTGCGCAGCCGCCGGTCCTCGCCCCAGTCGAAGTCGTCCTCGGCGACGACGACGCAGCGCGGCATGGAGCCGGCGGAGTCGACCTCCGAGCGGACGGCCGGGTCCTCCGGATCGTGCGGGAGCGTCTCCGGGCCGGGACGCACCTCGCCGGTGACCGCCTTGGCGTAGGGATCCAGCAGCAGCTTGGCCGGGTTGAACCGGTGGCCGCGCTCCGGAGCCCACGGCCCGTCCGCGCGCAGGCCGTAGAGCTGGCCGGGGGAGACCCCGGGGATGGCGCCGTGCCACACGCCGAGCGTGTGCTCGGTGAGCTGGTGCCGGGTCTCGTTGCCCTCCTCGTCGAAGAGGCAGACCCACAGCGCGGTCGCCTCCGGTGCGCGCACCGCGAAGTTGGTCGCGTCCTCGCTCCAGGTCGCGCCGAGCTGCTGGTGGAAGCCCGGCCAGACGGGGGCGGTCTCGTCGCGGCTGTGCCAGCGCCAGGTGGGGAGGCTCACCGGGCCATCATGCCGTGTCACCCGCCGGCCCCCGACGGCTGGTTAGAGTGCCCATCATGACCGAGTTCGTACGCCTCGAGGTCGCCGACGGTGTTGCCACCCTCCGGCTGGACCGCCCGAAGATGAACGCCCTCAACGCCCAGGTGCAGGAGGAGATCCGGCTCGCCGCGCAGGAGGCGACCGAGCGGGACGATGTGAAGGCCGTGGTGATCTACGGCGGCGAGAAGGTCTTCGCCGCCGGCGCGGACATCAAGGAGATGGCCGAGCAGTCCTACACCGACATGGTCTCCCGCTCGGCCGCGCTGCAGACGGCCTTCGCCACCGTCGCGAGGATCCCGAAGCCGGTGGTCGCGGCGGTGACCGGCTACGCCCTCGGCGGAGGCTGCGAGCTGGCCCTGTGCGCCGACGTGCGCTTCGCCGCCGAGGACGCCGTGCTCGGCCAGCCCGAGATCCTCCTCGGGATCATCCCCGGCGCGGGCGGCACCCAGCGGCTCACCCGCCTGGTCGGGCCGAGCCGGGCCAAGGACCTCATCTTCACGGGCCGGTTCGTCAAGGCCGACGAGGCGCTGCGCATCGGGCTGGTGGACCGGGTCGTGCCCGCCGAGCAGGTGTACGACGAGGCGCTGGCCTGGGCGCGCCAGTTCGCCGGGGGCGCGAGCTTCGCCCTGCGGGCCGCCAAGGAGGCCATCGACAGCGGCCTCGAGGTCGACCTGGCCACCGGGCTGGAGATCGAGCGCCAGCAGTTCGCCGCACTGTTCGCGACCGAGGACCAGAAGATCGGCATGCGCTCGTTCGTGGAGAACGGGCCGGGCAAGGCCGAGTTCAAGGGCGCCTGAACCTGACTGGCCGGTAACCTCGGGCTCCCGGGCTCGTTGGTCCCCCTGACCGGGGACCCCACGCTCCGGTGCACCGACCAGGGAGGGAACCCGCCATGGCCAAGGCCGACGAGCACGAGAAGACCGAGAAGACCGGCAAGGACGAGAGCGCCAAGAGCGGGAGGAACCGCAGCATGGACGTGGCCGCGATCAGGGCGAAGGCCGCGCAGGTCGTCTGGCTGATCTGCCTGGCCTGCGCGCTGCTGCTCATCGTCGGTGCGCTCCTCATCGCGTTGGACGCGAACGGCAAGAACGAGCTGGTGCGCTTCGTCAAGGGCGCCGCGGACAACGTCGACCTGGGCTTCTTCGACCGGCAGAACGGCATCTTGAAGTTCGACGAGGGCTCGCCGCGCTCGCGCGTGGTGAAGAACGCCCTGGTCAACTGGGGCCTCGGCGGGGTCGTGTGGCTGATCATCGGCCGCGTGGCCTCCCGGCTCGTCCGCGGCTGAGCCCCGCGTGGAGCCGGTCACACACCGCGTGAGGCATCCCACGCGGACGGCCGTGGTCGCCGTACCGACTGGCTAGTAACGTCAGCCAGACCATCCGATCGCAAGGAGGGGCCCGCAGGGCCAGTCACCATGAACATTGTCGTATGTGTGAAGTACGTGCCGGACGCGACAGGCGACCGGCGGTTCGAGTCGGACAACACCGTGGACCGCGAGGGCGTCGACGGGCTGCTCTCCGAGCTCGACGAGTACGCCGTCGAGCAGGCGCTGCAGCTGAAGGAGAAGGCCGGTGACGACACCACGGTGACCGCCCTGTCCGTCGGCCCCGAGGCCGGCGTCGACGCGGTGCGCAAGGCGCTGCAGATGGGCGCGGACTCCGGCGTGCACGTGGTCGACGACGCGGTCGCCGGCTCCGACGCGATCGCCACCTCGCTGGTGCTGGCCAAGGCCGTGGAGAAGATCTCCGGCGAGAACAAGGTCGACCTGGTGGTGTGCGGCATGGGCTCCACCGACGGCGCCATGGGCGTCGTCCCCGCCATGCTCGCCGAGCGCCTCGGGCTGCCCCAGGTCACCATGGCCTCGGTCATCGAGAGCCAGGGCGACCAGGTGCGGGTCAAGCGCGACGGCGACACCGCCACCGAGGTCGTCGGCGCCACCATGCCGCTCGTGCTGAGCGTGACCGACCAGTCCGGCGAGGCCCGCTACCCCTCCTTCAAGGGGATCATGGCGGCGAAGAAGAAGCCGCTGGAGACCTACTCGCTCTCCGACATCGGCGTCGAGGCCGACAAGGTCGGCCTGGCCGTGGCGTGGACGCAGGTGGAGGACACCACCGAGCGCCCGCCGCGCACGCAGGGCGAGGTCGTCACCGACGAGGACGGCTCGGGCGCGCAGGCGCTGGTCGACTTCCTCGCGTCGAAGAAGTTCATCTGAGGAGCTGGGAGAGTCATGTCTGAGGTTCTGGTCCTGATCGACCACGCGGACGGCAAGGTCCGCAAGCCCACCTTCGAGCTGCTGACCCTGGCCCGCCGCCTCGGCGAGCCCTCGGCCGTCTTCATCGGCCCGGCCGACCAGGCCGACGCCGCCGTCGAGGCCGTCAAGCAGTACGGCGCGGAGAAGGTCTACACCATCGACGACGCCGAGATCCGCGGCTTCCTGGTGGCCCCCAAGGCCGAGGCGCTGCAGCAGCTGGCGGAGAAGACCTCGCCGGCCGCGATCCTCATCCCCTCCACCGTCGAGGGCAAGGAGGTCGCCGGGCGGCTGGCGATCAAGCTCGACTCCGGGCTGATCACCGACGCCGTCGACGTCGAGGAGGGCCCCGTCACGACCCAGTCCGTCTTCGCGGGCAACTACACGGTCAAGGCGAAGGTCACCCAGGGCACGCCGATCATCACGGTCAAGCCCAACTCCGCGACCCCGGAGGCGGCCGACGGCGCCGCGGCCCGCGAGGACTTCGCGGCCACCGTGTCCGACGCCGCCAAGGGCGCGCAGATCGTGGCCTCGCAGCCGCGGAAGGCGACCGGCCGCCCCGAGCTGACCGAGGCCGCGATCGTGGTCGCCGGCGGTCGTGGCACCGGCGGCAACTTCGAGCCGGTGGAGAAGCTGGCCGACTCCCTGGGCGCCGCCGTGGGCGCGTCCCGCGCGGCCGTCGACTCCGGCTGGATCCAGCACTCCTTCCAGATCGGGCAGACCGGCAAGACCGTCTCGCCGCAGCTCTACATCGCCGGCGGCATCTCCGGTGCGATCCAGCACCGGGCCGGCATGCAGACCTCCAAGACGATCGTCGCGGTCAACAAGGACGAGGAGGCGCCGATCTTCGAGCTGGTCGACTTCGGCGTCGTGGGCGACCTGCACTCGGTGTTCCCCTCCGTGGCCGAGAAGACCGAGGAGCGCAAGGGCTGAACGGTCCAGCCGCCTGACGTGGTGCGGCGGGTCGGTGTCACCAGATGACACCGGCCCGCCGCGCTGTCTCTCCGGTCAGCGGGCTCTGGCGTCAGCGCGGGCGGAGCCCTAGCGTGGTCCGTGTCCTGAACTCGAGCCGCCTGCAGCCCTCGCGAGGAACCTCATGAACGTCCTGGTCGCCCTGGTCATCGTCCTGGCAGTGGTCGTTGCTGCC